>PHBQ01000055.1 GCA_002841975.1 Candidatus Cloacimonetes bacterium HGW-Cloacimonetes-1 | reverse complement strand
CTTTTCACGACCACTATCTACACGTTTAGACAGTTCAGAGAGTCCACGAATTCCACCCACAAAGTCAATTCGTTTATCGGTGCGAGGATCTTTGATACCCAAGATCGGATCTAAGAGATTGCTTTGCAAGATTGAAACATCCAGAGATTGGACTACGTTTGCATCTTCCCATGTCCCTTGTTTTGCAGTCAACTTGTACCATACACCGTCGATATACATGCCAAAACTATGGAGTGCATCCGGAGTAAAGACATTCAATCCCTCGATCTTGGTTATCTCAAACTGCTCTGCCACTTTCGCCATAAACTCTTCCGTGGTATTTCCATTCAGATCTTTCACGACTCGATTATAATCAAATATATGCAGATGATTATCGGGGAAGATTACAGCCATAAAGAAGTTGAACTCTTCTTCACCTGTAAAGTTGGGATACTGTTCTCTGCGAACCAAGCCCACTTTTGCGGCTGATGCAGTACGATGATGACCATCTGCTACATAGAGATAATCCATAGCTGCAAATGCCTTTGCAATAATCTCGATGTCCGTGACATCGTCCATCAGCCATAAAGCATGCTCGATTCCATCGTCGGAGACGAAATCATACACTGCTGTTTTGGATTCCATCACACGGTTGACTGTATTGTCGATCACATCTTGATGCCGATAGGTAAAGAATACAGGCGAGGAGTGTGCATCACAGGTATCAACGTGGCGGATACGATCAGCTTCCTTTTCAGCGCGGGTGAGCTCGTGTTTTTTTATGCTTCCGGACATATATTCGTCCACAGATGTCAAACCGACCAGCCCGACTTGGGATCTGCCGTTCATGACTTGCTTATAAATGTAATATGCTGGTTTCGAATCCATTTTCATCAAATCATTGGTGATATAGCCATACAGGTTTTCTTTGGCCTTGGCATAAACGCTGGCATCATAAAGATCGGTGCGTACGGGAAGATCCACTTCCGGTTTCTCCACATGAATAAAGCTCAACGGGTGCCTTTTGACTTCCAGGCGCGCTTCATCAGAATCCATTACATCATATGGTAAGGATGCAATCTCTGCGGCCTTGTCCGGGACTGGTCTCACAGCTTTGAAGGGTTTGAAAACTGCCATATTAAATCTCCTTAATCTATTATCTTACTTATTGCCAATATTGTTGAAGCACCGTGATCAATGCTTCGTGATCTTTGATGCCACAGGTTTCACGGATAGAGTGCATCGCCCACATCGGATTGCCAATATCAATAGTATTTATACCCAGTTGAGACGATGCTATGGGACCGATTGTGGATCCACAAGGCATATCACTCCGTGTCATGAACTTCTGATAAGGGGTATTGGTATCCTGGCACAATTGAATAAAGCGTACCATGGTTTCGGATGTGGTAGCATAGCGGAAATTACCGTTAATCTTGATCACAGGACCTGCATTCATCTGAGGGGCATAGGCAGGGTCATGTTTTTCTGCATAACCCGGATGGAAAGCATGAGCCATATCCGCAGAGATCAGGAAAGACTTTTTAAGAGCCATCAAATACTGCTCTTTCCCCAAGCCACGGCCTAGGCATATTCTCTCCAGCACATCACCCAAGAAGGAGCCCATAGCTCCCTGTATGGTTTGACTGCCGATCTCTTCATTATCATAAAATACACCGACTGCAGTAGCACCTACCCGTTCTCTGGATTGTAAAGCCATCAAGATTGCATGTGACATCGCCAAATCGTCCAATCTGCCACTGCTGATCATATCTTGATCGATACCAACCACTCCGGCTTTCTGGCTATCATACAAGTACAAATCCATCTCGGACACATTTTCTACCAAGACTCCCAGTTCATCTGCAATCAATTGCTTAAGGGGATTCTCTGCCGTCGATGATGTGCTTAGTATTGCTTGCAAGTGCATTTGTTTGTTGTATTCAAATCCTTTGTTTATCTCACGGTTCATGTGGATAGCAGCATTGGGAATAATAGCGAGCGGACGAGGGATGTTTACCAATATGCTTTTATACTTTTCACCAGTCACAAAGCCATTTCGAACTATGACTTTTCCTGCAATAGAAAGTTCCCGATCCAGCCAGGTAGATATAATAGGGCCACCATAGACCTCGACTCCTACCCGGGTGATACCTTGAACTGTTTTCACTGTTTCAGGTTTGATTTTAAATAGTGGGCTATCAAGATGCGCTGCTGCCAGATTAAACCCCGTTTCATGAGGATCAATTTCACCCATCACAAAGGCTATTACAGCAGAATCTGAGCGGCATACATAATACTTGCCACCCTTCTCGATGCAAAAAGCAGAATCTTCTTTCAGCTCCTCAAATCCTGCCCGAGCCAACGACGATATCGTCTGCTCTGCAGCCTGATAACTGGTGGGTGAGTTATCTAAATATGCCAGTAAATCTTTAATGTTATTCGTCATAACTTCTCCGGACACCTGAATTTATAAATCTAAACACTCTGAATGCGACCCCTGAACCACTTTCCAATTCCTATATCATTGGACGAAAAGCTGAACCGGATCCATACAGTAACACAGAGTACTAAGAATTCACAAGCTGTGTTCCTGTCAAATACTGTAATTATCAACTGTATAAATAGCGTTTTATCTTCTGGGTTGGCGTCTTCATAAATGGCTCGTTCACAATCTGAACTCTGGCAATTCTGGAAAAGTCCGCCAATTGTTTATTTACATCTTTGCGGTTTTGTTCCATAATTTCCGCGATCTTGGACTCTGGCAATTTGTCATGATCCATTGTTTCCAGATCCGGGTAAATTAATGCGACCACTTGTCTATCCCTCTCCAAAACAAGAGATTCCAAGACATAGGGCAGATTGTTGAGCTTTTGCTCTACCAACTCCGGATAAATGTTCTCTCCGGAGGGACCTAGGATTACATTCTTGCTACGTCCCTTGATATAGACAAAATTATCCTTGTCGATAGTACCAATATCGCCGGTATAGAGCCAGCCATCCCGAAGCACTTCTTTGGTCGCCTCTTCGTTTTTGTAATATCCCGTAAAGACTTGCTCTCCACGAATCAAGATTTCTCCGGGAATACTAAATGGATCTGATGAATCGATTTTTACTTCCAGATATTTCACTAATGCACCGGATGATGCAAAGCGATGTTCGTACCAGCGGGAGTAAGTGATTAAAGGTCCACATTCAGTCATTCCATATCCGATCGTCAGCGGAAACTTGATCTTTTTCATGAAGTGTTCAACCTCAGCATTCATCGGCGCTCCACCCACAATCAGTTCTTTCATATCCCCCCCGAATGCCGTCAGTAGTTTCTTGCGGATCTTGGCATAAACCAAGTTGTTCACACCCGGTATCTTGAAAAGCATTTGCATGTTACCGGATTCCAGTGTAGGTTGAAGCTGTTTTTTGTATATCTTCTCAATCAATAGTGGTACTCCCAAAAAGACATTTGGTTTCAGAGCCTGAATAGCTCCCAAGAGCACCTTAGGGGTAGGCATTTTATCGATAAAATTGATATGATTTCCCCTGGAAAAGGGGTATAAAAAGTCAAAACTACAAGCGTAGGCATGTGCCAATGGTAAAAACGACACGACATTTGCGCCGACCTTGAACAACAGATTCTCACGTGCCACGATCAGATTTGCCAAAAGGCTACGGTGGGGCAAGATCACACCCTTGGAGAATCCTGTAGTTCCTGAAGTATAAATGATGGCACCCGGATCAGAATTGTCACATACATCGGACAGTTTAAATGACTTCGCTGTGATTGTAGCTTGGTCAGAAGCCTTGTATCCGGATACGACTTTGTCTTTCCGTACATCTTCCTTGCTGTCCAGGATGGTATAATCTTCCAGGGAAATTAAATATTTCACTTTGGGCATCCGGTCAAAATCCAAACCGTCATACTTATCCTTGGAGACAAACACCAATTCGGCATCACTGTGATTGATGATATGCTGCGTATCTTCGGGGGAAAAATTTGCCAGGATCGGTACGATAGTCCCGCCATAAGTAATAGCAGATAGCCATACTACAGCCCAGTTCGAGCAGTTTTTCCCGGCTAATGCTATCTTGGATCCCTTGTTAATGCCGCAGGATTCAAACAATCTATGCATCCAGACCAGCTGTTGTGCTACTTCGGAATAGCGCATTGCGGTACCGGGATAATTGGTAAATGCGGGTAGATCCCAATATTCTTTTATGGAATTTTCCAGATATGGTATTAACTTCTCATCAATCATATTGTCTCCTAAAAACCATCTTTACTTTGGAGCTTACCTTAACTCCATCAATACATAGTTTTGGGATGGAATTAATGAACTCAAACCATTGGCTTGATTAAACCGCTGCTGTCAAGTTTTTTGAGCCTATATACAATAATTGCAACGATCCCCAAGTACCTTTGATGCTCCAATAGCAACAACCCCGTGATAGAATATACATCTCTCCTATTCCCATTACCCGATTACAATATGGTAACGGATTACAGAATATGGGAGATTAATCCCTTGTTAGTCTGCGATACTAGATCAAGCCGATATTATTATTCTCCTGATAGTTTGGTGTGTATGGCATTAGCAGCCGTTCTACCTGCTCCCATGGCAGAGATTACCGTTGCCGAGCCGGTTACAATATCACCGCCGGCATAGACATTGGGAATAGACGTTTCCATCGTTTCCAGATTGACCACGATATAGCCCCAACGGTTTCGTTCCAGATTGGGATTATTGGCAAAGATCAAAGGGCTCGGTCCTGTACCGATTGAAATGATGACCAGATCTGTCTCTATCATAAAGTTCGATCTCTCGATGGGAATAGGAGTTCTTCTGCCTCCGGCATCGGGCTCACCCAATTCCATACGCATACATTCCATGCCCTTGACCCAGGATATATCGTTGCCGATAAAACGGATCGGAGTAGTCAATAGCTTAAAATTGATTCCCTCTTCCATGGCATGGCGCACTTCTTCCTCACGGGCAGGCAGTTCTTTGCGGGATCTGCGATATACGATTGTGACTTCTGCAGCTCCACAGCGTAAGGCATTTCTGGCACTATCCATGGCGACGTTACCACCTCCCACGATCACGACCTTATTACCTTCCGGCTTGGGGGTGTCATATTCCGGGAAGCGATATGCCTTCATGAGGTTGATGCGCGTCAAATACTCGTTGGCGGAAAAGACATTACACAAGTTCTCGCCTTCGATATTCATAAAGTGAGGTAAGCCCGCACCGACTCCCAGATACACCGCATCATAATCCTGTAACAGCTCTTCAATAGTAATAGTAGCACCGATCACTGTGTTCAGCTCGATCCTACCGCCCAGCATCCGCAGATACTCTATCTCGTGACTGACGATAGACTTGGGCAGGCGAAACTCCGGAATCCCATAAACCAAGACTCCCCCGGGTTCGTGCAGTGCTTCAAACACCGTGACGGTATATCCCAGCTGCAAGAGATCAGCCGCGACGGTCAATCCACCCGGACCGGAACCTACTACAGCGATTCGTTTATTGAGTTTAGGTGGTGCCATAGGTGCTTTGATGGCATCAGTTTTCATCGCCCAATCTGCCACAAAGCGTTCGAGATTCCCGATTGCTACAGGTTTATCTCTGATCCCCAAAACGCAATGTGCTTCACATTGCTCTTCCTGCGGACACACTCTGCCACAAACTGCCGGCAATATATTGCGCAATTTTATCACCCGCGCTGCATTCACATAATCTTCCTCGCGGATTTGCCTGATAAATTCCGGAATGTCCACGTTGACCGGACATCCATTCACACACTTGGGATTGGTGCATTGCAGACATCGCCCTGCCTCCAACTGTGCCAATTCGGTCGTAAAACCGTAGGGTACTTCCTGAAAATTCCGCACGCGCAGCTTTTGATCCTGCTCCGGCATTTCCTGTCTGGGTATCTTGAGCTTGATGTTGCGTTCATCTGCCTTCGTCAAGCCATGCCATTCGCAACCATGTTTGAGGCATACAAAGAAGGGCAACAGCTTGGCATAAGCGGATATGGTCAGTTTGGCAACATGAGATCCGCATTCACCGCACATAGTCTCCGGATCTATCAAACTTTCATGACAGCCGGGGCAGCGCAGATCTTCCAATACCTCGCCACTTTCGATCTCGACCGAACTCACGATCTCAAACACATCCAGATACGGACTCAGCTTCAGATCGATCTCCTGTCCTTTGAAGACGGCTTCATAGTGCAAATAATCATGATCTTTGTCTTTCACATTAAAGGATTTGTTACAATATGGACAATATGCATTGATGAAGGTCTTGTACTTCAGATACTTTACATCATAATCCTGCATAATATCCTCCTAACGGATCGAAAAGAGCAATGCGTCTTTTTCTTTTTTCAAATACATCGAGTTCCGCTTTTCCAACTCGTCAAAATCTACTTTGTGACCATCAAAATCCGGTCCATCAATACAGCAGAACTTCGTTTCTCCACCTATCCCGACCCGACAGCCACCGCACATCCCGGTACCATCGATCATGATGGGATTCAAACTCACTTTGGTAGGCACATGATACTTTTCCGTCAAACGGCATACATATTTCATCATAATGATCGGTCCAATGGCATAAACAAGCTTGATATCAGAGCGCTCATCCAGGCATTTCTTCAGAGCATCGGTCACAAAGCCCTGAGTCCCATAAGATCCGTCATCCGTAGTAATAATCATCTCATCACAGAGTTGGCGCATCTCTGCCTCCATGATGATATATTCCTTGCTGCGCGCTCCCAGGATACCAATGATGTTGTTTCCGGCAGCTTTGACGGCCTTGGTGACGTGATGCAGGATAGCGATTCCGGTTCCACCACCTACCACGACCACAGTCCCGACTTTATCTATCTCGGCGGCTTTGCCCAGCGGACCCACCACATCCTTGATGTAGTCCCCCGCCTTAAAACCGCGCAAGAGTGCCGTGGACTTTCCCACAATTTGAAAGA
Source organism: Candidatus Cloacimonetes bacterium HGW-Cloacimonetes-1 (assembly GCA_002841975.1). Classification (GTDB taxonomy): domain Bacteria; phylum Cloacimonadota; class Cloacimonadia; order Cloacimonadales; family Cloacimonadaceae; genus PHBQ01. The sequence continues at coordinate 11,787 of PHBQ01000055.1, read as the reverse complement.
TAATAGTGATTACTCCGGAAAAGGCATCACAATCCGCTATCGTGAGCGGAATCCTCTCTCCGTGTTCATTGGCACGAATGATCACAAACTGACCGGGCTGTGCTTTCCCCGCGATCAGTGGACAATGTAGATCTAACCTGATTATGGAGCCATCTGCCATTTCCTCTTTGCGTAATACTTCATACATCCTTTACCACTCCTCACTATCCTCGAGCATTATGTAGTTCAAGTCCTCTTCGCTGAGGCCATGCCACTTGCAGCCCTTGCGGGTACAGAAGTAAAAGTCTATCAACTTGCTACATGCACTCACGTTCATGCGCACCAAATCCGACTCGCACTTGGGGCATTGCTTCTTTTGATGCAAGAGACTGTGATCGCAATAAATGCATTTCACGTCTTTGACTTTTGCCTTCTCGGGGATTTTGATAGTAGTGGTATGAGTAAATACATTGAGGAAGGGACTCAGGTACAGCACCCCATTTTCCCCGCCTTCTTTTTCGACCTTGAAGATGATCATGTTTTCGCTGATCAAGCTCATCTTGCAATGCGGACAATAGGAATTGAGGAAGCTATGAGTACCCAGGACTTCTTTCTGTTCGACCGCTTCTGGCTTACGGGTTTTGGGCGGGATTTTCTGGCATTCATATTTGACATGCTTTTGCAGTTCATACTCGTTGTAAAAGTGGTTTAATGCCGTGGACAAATCTTCAAACTCTATAGAATGCTTCGTACATCCTGCCCGCGAGCAGATAGATACCTTGCCACCTTCAAAGAGATGAAAGTCGATCAAAGGCGCTTCGCAGTCGCTACATAGCTCTTTGGAAAGTAATTCATGAAAACAATGGGGACATTTAAACTCTGCCACTTGCCCTGTTTCGATCTCGAAAGTTGATTCCATATTGTAGCTTCCATAAATGGAAGACAGCCAGATATATCCTTCTTGCGTTCCCACCCGGACAAACATCTTGAGCGATGCCACATTGTCTATCAGGTGCTCTTCATCCATTAATGAGTGTCCACACTGGGTACACTTCAAACGTACTGATACAAAGTTCAACATGATACCTCCACACACTTAAGGGTTCATAGATCGATTTATATACATGATAAACTGTTTTTCCGGCATGCGCCACAAAAAAACGTATATTTCATTCTTATAAATAGTTTTATTCACGTTACCGGTGGATTTCTGCTATCGGTCGATCAATCCCGTTCCCAAAACCCAAGTTTCTAGGAAAGAGCAAGATCAATAGAGAAGCCGCATCGTCGGAACGTACGGGTGGAAATTGGTTGTGTCGCCCACAGGGGGCTTTTCTAGTCTTAGGAATGCGTTTACGAGGGGTTCCGCTAGCGCTGCACACCCTCGCTATGATCTGACGCCCGTAAAGGGCTTTACTTTGTCCCTTCGGATGCCAGGATGTGGGGTGGCGTGTACGAGGGGTTCCGCTATCGCTGCACACCCTCGCTATGATCTGACGCCCGTAAAGGGCTTTGCTTTGTCCCTTCGGATACCAGGATGTGGGGTGCCGTGGTCGAGGGGTTCCGCTATCGCTGCACACCCTCGCTATGATCTGACGCCCATAAAGGGTTTACCTTCCGTCCTTCGGATGTTGGATGGTGATGTGTTTGGGTGGTATCGAATTGATGTAGATGTTATGGGAAGGATACCATGTGGTTGTGTCGCCCACAGGGGGCTTTTCTATTCTCGGGGTGACTGTTACGAGGGGTTCCGCTAGCGCTCCACGGCCTCGCTATGCTCTGACGCCCATAAAGGGCTTTGATTTGTTCCTTCGGATGTGGGATGGTGATGTGTTTGGGTGGTATCGAATTGATATAGTTGTTATGTTAAGGATACCATGTGGTTGTGTCGCCCATAAAGGGCTTATCTATTCTTGGGGTGACTGTTACGAGGGGTTCCGCTGGCGCTGCACACCCTCGCTATGATCTGACGCCCAAAAAGGGCTTTGCTTTGTCCCTTCGGATACAACGATGTGAGGTTTCGGTTACCAAGGGTTCCGCTAGCGCTGCACACCCTCGCTATGATCTGACGCCCGTAAAGGGCTTTGCTTTGTCCCTTCGGATACCAGGTTGTGAGGTGCCGTGTACGAGGGGTTCCGCTGGCGCTGCACGACCTCGCTATGTTACAACGCCCGTAAAGGGCATCATCTTACACCAGATTATGTCGAATCCAGATATAGTTGTGATTTCATAAGCGTTATATCATCGTATTATACTGTACTCCAATACCAACGGCACTAACATCACGATATTGATAAATATCTACGGCACTTACATCACGATATTGACGAATACCACCCTACTTGGCTTAACATTGGTGCCAATAGTCTACGAGCTTCACATCAGAATGTGGTAGGCCAAGCCCCCTGTGGGCGTCAGATCATAGCGAGGGTGTGAAGCGGCAGCGTAACCCCTCGACCCGGATCCACAAACATTCAAAGAGCCCTTCACGGGCGACACAAAATGTCCATTACCAATACACCACACGCACATCACAGATTCTCCACATACCCGTTGCACAACCAATTTAAACGCTATCAATGATCAAAACAAACAAATCTCCAACACCATCAAAATACATTCCCAACACACCTAACACCCACTAAATACCTATAGCTAACAAAACCCCATTAAAACCACAAAACAATCCAATCCAAATTCCTCACGCTCCATCACCCATGTGGTGCGGAATGCTTTTGCATCAATGCTTCAAACTCTGCCACTGTACTGGTATGGTGATGGTGTTCTTCCTGGTTGATGATGTAATTTTCCACCGCATCAAGATTGGATTTGCTCACCGAAAACGCCGCATAACCATCCTGCCATGCGAATTCGGGACAATGTTTCGCATGAAACCACTTGCTGGAATTCGCCTTGATTTTGGATATAAATTCGCCGATACTCAGGTCTTTGGGCATCAAACACAGGATATGAATATGATCCTCGATCCCGTTGATCCGGATGGGAACTCCCCCGACTTTCTCGATGATACCCCCAATATAGTTGTGCATCAAGGGTTGTAACGGTGGTTTTAGCCACGTATAATGGTTTTTGGTGGTGAAGATAATGTGTACCGCCAAGTGACAAAACGAAGCCGGCATGTTTCACCTCTTCTCTTGTTTATTTATTGGCATTGATGCGATTAGATGTTATTTGTCAATAAATTTGTTCCGTCATGTGATGTATATATGATGATTTTATGATGTTATCATCATGATGATACGGTGTTGAGGGGTTTATTAACGGATATTGATATAAGGTGGTTGTGTCGCCCATAAAGGGCTTATCTATTCTTGGGGTGACTGTTACGAGGGGTTTCGCTGGCGCTGCACACCCTCGCTATGATCTGACGCCCGTAAAGGGCTTACCTTACGTCCTTCGGATACTAGGTTGAGAGGTGCCGTGGTCGAGGGGTTTCGCTATCGCTGCACGCCCTCGCTATGATCTGACGCCCGTAAAGGGCTTTGCTTGCCACCTATCCCGATCCCTCTCTTTTCTTTCCCACACCTTTACTGTATGTGTGGTGATTCCCTCATGATTCCCTGGCGACTCCCGGGCAGTGCGAGGGAATCGCCCGGGAATCCCCCCGCCGTCATGAGGCATAAAGTAAAGATGAGTTAAAGATTACAACAGGCTTCGTATTAGTGCAAAGGGAGAGTGGAGTATGATGCCGATCACAATTCTCTGGGATAATGAAGTGATAAAAAGCATAGTACTATTGAATCTCACTCGCCTAACGCATTAGCAATAATGGAGATACATCACTGACACGACTAAATATGCGATTATTTTCATTTATTTGTGCCCGATGTATCCAAAATTGCTGCGAATGCACCCTATATATATCAGAGGGAGATTTCTGCTGATGTAGATCTTCCTCAATATTGATATATGACAAGGAGATAGAGATGAAAGCAAGATTCAAAAATGGACTTTCGGCATACAGTGGCAAGGCTGATGGTATCGTATATTGTTACAACCGTTACCTAAATGCCGTATATGTGCGAGTTAACGTCTATCCAACGCTCACACAAGAGAATACGCGCATCGGATCAACCACCAGTAATCTCTTCGGAATCACCCCCAGCAGAGGCTATAAAGATGACATGAGCGATTATCTCTTGAAGTATCGGTGCTTGCGAGCAAACGCCAGCAAAAGCATATTTACATGGCCAAACCTCTACATCAAGCTCATGTACGACATGGCAAAACAGTTGGAAGGGATAGATTTACGAAGTCTGACGCGTGATGAAATCTATCTGAACAATCTGCCCTGCATCAGTGTAAAAAGTGCGGTAGAGGCGGGACTGCTACCTGCCGTGTATGATTATGCTGTTTATGACCACATGATCTGAGATTGTGCTTGACGTAATGCCATGATTTGAGGCAAGAACATTCGGGAAAGAATTGTGGAAGGAAGCCGATGATCTATCTACTGCTCAGTGTATTGTGTTCTGTCACGATCGGGAATTTGCTCCAGAGTTTCCGGCGCGACCGGGGCGTGGCAATATTGTCCATATTCCTGGGCAATTATGTGCTGGCAGCGGTGTTTAGCGCGGTGATGGCGATCTGGCATCATGAGACTTTCACGGTGTTTGATGTGTGGTTTGGAGCGCTCTGTGGCGGATTTTTCCTGGCAAACTTCTTTGTGTATCAGCACAATATTCAGATCAATGGACTGTCCCTCAGTGTGGGCACAATGCGGGTGGGGGTGATCATCCCGGCGGTGGTGACTCTGCTGTGGTTTCCGGAAGCCCTGCAATTGACCAAAATTTTGGGGTTTGTGATCATCGTCGCAGCCTTTGTGATCGGGACAGACCGGCATCATCTGGGCAATCTGCTATGGCTGTTAATGCTATTTTTGGTTTCGGGCATGACGGAGACCACGATGAAAGTCTATAAAGAGCTGGGAAGCGGTCAGCAATACAGCTTTTTCACGATTCTATTTACTGCCGCAGCATTCTATACAATGGTGTCGATGGCTATAAAGCGCGACAAATTGCAGTGGAATTGGTTTTTGCGTGGTACTGTTTTGGGCGTGCCAAATCAATTGAGTTCCGTGTTCTTCCTGCATGGCTTGGGCATTGTACCCGCCACCGTAGCCTTTCCCTTGGTAGCATCCGGGATTGTATTTTTTAGTTTTATCAGTGATGCAATCATCTGGAAACATAGTTATAGCTTGGCGCAAAAAGTAATGATCCTCTTGATCTTGGTGGGGATTGTGCTACTCAATATTTGAAGCTGTTGAGAGAGCTGTGAAAATAAACATCATCAAAAGAAAAATATATGTGAATAAATCGCAAAAAGCATTGACACGAGCTTAGCGGACGATTTCTTTGAAATTATCGATGAAGGACAAGGGAAAATAGATGATAACTTTGATACAAGGACTGAGCATATTTGGCTATAAGCAAGTGATAATGCTGGTGGTCGGACTTATCTTGATCTGGCTGGCTATCAATCGTAAGTATGAGCCTGCGCTACTGTTACCGATTGGCTTTGGTACAATTTTGGCAAATATTCCGCTGTCAGCAGCGATCGGCGAGCATGGACCTATGACTATCCTCTTTAAGATGGGTATTGCGACGGAACTCTTTCCCCTATTGATATTTATCGCCATTGGAGCGATGATAGATTTTACACCGCTTTTGAAGAATCCATTTATGCTGCTCTTTGGAGCTGCTGCCCAATTTGGCATCTTTGTGACGATCGTGGGTGCAGTGCTTTTGGGCTTTGACATCAAGGATGCGGCGTCGATTGGGATAATCGGGGCAGCTGATGGTCCGACTGCAATCTATGTGGCAAACCGCTTCTCCCCTGCGCTATTGGGTCCGATTTCCGTAGCTGCATACAGCTATATGGCATTGGTGCCGATCATCCAACCTCCGGTAATCCGGATGTTGACCACCAAAAAAGAACGCCTGATCCACATGGATTATCATGCCGGTGATGTGTCACGCAGCGTGAGAATCATCTTTCCCATTGCGATTACCATCATTGCCGGGATATTTGTGCCGGCATCGATCGCCTTGATCGGGTTTTTGATGTTTGGGAATCTGCTAAAGGAATGTGGCGTTTTGGATAGCCTGGCTAATAGTGCACAAAAGGAACTGGGCAATATCGTGACCATCCTCTTGGGTATCTCAATTGCATCAACGATGCAGGGTGACCTCTTTATCCGTCCTCAGACCTTGATGATCCTGGGCTTGGGACTGGTGGCATTTGTGTTTGATACCGCGGGTGGTGTGCTGTTTGCCAAAGGCTTGAACGTATTTTTTAAGAAAAAGATAAATCCGATGATCGGAGCTTGTGGGATCTCGGCATTTCCGATGTCTGCACGTGTGATCCATCAAATGGGGCAAAAAGAAGACCCATTTAACTTTTTGCTGATGCCTGCTGTCAGCGTCAACGTAGGCGGCCAGATCGCCTCTGTAATAGCCGGCGGGATGATTCTCGCCTTGTTGGGTTAAAAAATGAGAGAACTTTTGGACGAATTATTGATCTTGGCAAAAGCAGCATCGAAGCGTGCCTATGCCCCATATTCGGGATACCATGTAGGTAGCGCAGTGATGACGGCGGAACGCAAGGTTTACACCGGCTGCAACGTCGAGAATGCATCCTATTCCCTCACTATCTGTGCCGAACGGAATGCAGTGTTCAAAGCCATTAGTGAAGGTTATCAAGACATCATTGCCATCGCTATCTATGTGGATTCGGATCGACTGTTTCCTCCTTGCGGAGCTTGCCGCCAAGTATTGGCAGAGTTCAATCCCAAGATGGAGATCGTCTATGCCAATCAGAATGAAGCGATTTACAATACTTTGGACATCCTATTACCGGGAGCGTTTTCGTTATAAATGAATAGATCAAAAGAATTGGAAAACTGCCGGATCTGTCCTCGTGACTGCTATGTGAACCGTTTTGAAGAGCTTGGATATTGCGGAGCGAGCTCCGAACTCAAGATCAACCTCTATCAGCTGCACTATGGCGAAGAGCCTGCTATCAGCGGGATCAGAGGAAGTGGAACCGTATTTTTGTCGCATTGTAACCTGAAGTGTGTCTTTTGTCAAAATCACGAGATCAGTTGTGATGGCTGGGGCCGCGTAGAGGATATCCAGCGCAGTGCTGAGATTTTGCTGGAACTTCAGTCATTGGGTGCACACAATGTCAATCTGGTGACACCCTCGCATTACAGCATCCAGTTAGCAGAAGTTATCCGCCGTGCCCAAGAACAGGGCTTGAGCATACCAGTGGTGTGGAACAGCAATGCCTATGAACACGTGGAAACCTTGGAAAAGCTGGATGGATTGGTGGATATCTATTTGCCGGATATGAAGTTTTCACACGGAGTGTATGCCGGGAAATATTCTCATACTATCGATTACCCCACTATTTCACGCCTGGCAGTAAAAGAAATGCACAAACAGGTAGGAAACTTGCAAGTAGATCATGAAGGTGCAGCCCGCAAGGGATTGATCATCCGATTATTGGTGATGCCCCGGGGAGTTTCCGGCACCAAAGACACGTTGCAATGGATCAGTGACGAAATAGGCACGGATGTGCATCTGAGCGTCATGGCACAGTATTATCCCACCTATCAGGCGAGCCGATTTGAAGAGATTGCGCGGGGTATCAATCGGGATGAATATGATACCGTAGTCGCCAAAGTACAAGCCTTGGGATTTCGCAATGTCTATCTGCAAGAGCTTTCCGCGGATTCCGAGTGGACTCCGATCTTTAACCAGGAATAAAATTAAATTTGAAGAGGTTTAAAATGTCTTTATCGCTACAACGTAAGCTGATTATAGTGCTCCTGAGCATCGTCCTCCCCCTCATATCCCTCAATGCACTAAGCGTAGTAGTAAAGAAGCCCAATAAAACTTCGAGTACCGTCAATCTGGCGACCAGGAAAATCAACCAGATCGAATATGTAAATCTGGATGATGTGAATAGCATATTTAAATCTGTGACCAAAGAAGAGCGTAACGATAAACGGGTATTGTTGTACATGTATGGCGAGCAGTTTATCTTTTTGCTGGACAGTGGTTTTTACACGTTTAAGGCAGATGATTTCCGCCTCCCCTATCCCGTGATACGGGAAAATACTTCATATTTTGTACCTTTGGTCTTCGTGGAAGATATGCTTCCCAGCCATTTTAGCGGAGATGTCGCCATGCGGGGCAAAGACCTTGTTATCAAAGAAGGTGAAGATCACGGCATTCGCACTATAGTGATCGATCCGGGGCATGGTGGCAAAGACCCTGGAGCAGTGGGCAGAAAGCTTTGTGTCCGTGAGAAAGACGTGAATATGAATGTGGCACTGAAGCTGAAGAAGATGTTGGAAAAAGAACTGGGGGTCACGGTACTGCTGACGCGTCCGGACGATCGGTTTGTCTCACTTCAGGAACGCACGAAATACGCCAATGATGCCAGAGCGGATCTCTTTATCTCCCTGCATTCAAATTCTTCCAAAGCCTCAGAAGGCAAAGGCATCGAGGTATATTATCTGTCCACTGCCCGTACCACCGAAGCCAGAGCCGTGGAAGCCTTGGAAAACTCTGTGGTAGAAGAGTTTGAAGGTGGCAAAAAAGCAACAGCTAAGTACGACGATTTGTCGATCATTTTATCCGATATCCTCCAAGCGGAGCATCTCGAAGGCAGTAATACTTTGGCGACGCAGATCCAACAGAACCTGATTGCCGGGACCAAGGCGCATGACCGCGGAGTCAAACAGGCAAATTTTTACGTTTTACGGGGTGCTTTTATGCCGTCCGTTCTTATTGAAATGGGCTTTGTATCAAATCCAATGGAAGAGCAACTGCTGGCCTGTGACGAATATCAAGACCGTATGGCACGCACGATTTTGGAAGGAATCAAACGCTTTAAATACCGATATGACAAAATACGAAATGCATAGAGAGATAAAGTGAGAAAGTTTTTAGTCATTACTTCGATCATCGTCCTGATACTATTGGGATTGGGCTCTTGGTATATATTTGAGCTGGTGCAGCAGCGGACAGACGAGAGTTTGGAAATGCTCCTGAAGCGTTCAGTTTATCAAACCAGCCGACTCACAGACTATTTGGATAGTTTCCCGGTCGATGCAGAGCATTTCATCAAACGCAATGACATTGAGAATATGCTGTCTGGCCAAGAGATGTCGCCAGATACATATTGGGACACAAAGAGTTTTTACCGAAAATATGAAGCAGTGTTGGATACTATCCGAATCTACAACAAAGATACTTGTAGAATTATCAGCGGGAATCAGGTATCTACATTTGATATGTCCGTTCCTCAGCATTGTCTGCATGAACTGAGCAGAATCAATGATCGGTTTCTGGATGGCTCTGCCATCGTATATCAATTCCCTATTATAAATCAAGATAACATGGTCGTGGCAAACGTACTCTTCAAATTGAATCTTCCGCGCCTCATCAAGATCGAGATGGAAGCACAGGGTTTGGAGAAATCGGATTGGATCTTGGCACTAAAGGATTCGAAAGTTTTTGCCAGTTATAGTAAAAGCCACTTTGTCAATAATAGCTTACAGGTAGATCTGATTTCTTCTCGAAAGAATGTCACACATGCACAATACATCGTTCTGAATAGTAAGGCAGTTATCAAGGTTGGCAAAAATAGCATTCCCGTGATGTATGCTTATAATCCCATGACGTTGTTGAATGCGGAATATGGCCTGGTCATTGCTACTGAACGGGCAGCGGTGTTATCTGTCGTTACCCGCATCACCGTGATTATATCATTGATCTTTTTGTGTATCATCATTGCCACCGTACTCGGTTTTTACCACATGCTCAAAGCCATGCGTAAAGAAGAGATAGACACGGCACGTATCACATCTGCCGTTGATAATGCCAGCGATCTTGTATTGATTACGCATGCGAATTATCAGACTATTTATTCAAATCAGTCTTTTAATTCAAAGACTTTGCAGAGTTTGTCCGCAAACAAACTGGAGAGATTGATCTCCGATCCGGAGCGCATAGACGAGATGAAGCTGGCTGTTTCCCAAAACGAAACCTGGGCTTCCGAAGTGGATGTAATGACAATTGGCAATATCAAAATGCCGTGTCTCGTGCGTGCCAGTGTGATCAAAGATCATCACAACACTCAAATCGGTATCTTGTTCATCGCCACAGATATCACGCAAAGAAAGCGCTCTGAAAAGATTAAAAACGAGTTTATCTCGACCGTGAGCCATGAACTCCGTACGCCTCTAACGTCAATTAGAGGATCCTTGGGGCTGATTAAAGGTGGCGTTGCGGGTGATATACCTCCTCAAATGAACAAGCTTCTGGATATTGCCCATTCAAACAGTGAACGATTGATCCGCTTGATCAACGATATCTTGGATATTGAAAAGATCGAAGCAGGCGGAATGGAGTTCCATTTGGAAAAGGCAGAACTATTGCCGGAAGTGACAAGAGTTATCGGCCTGCTGACTGGCTATGCATCCCAATTTAACGTCAAAATCGAGATGACGAAGTCGATCTCGGGGATTGATGTTATGATCGACAAAGATAGATTTGAACAGGTGCTGAATAACCTGTTGTCCAATGCTAGTAAGTTTTCTGCTGCCGGTTCGATCGTCGAGGTGGAAATGGCGCGCATGGATGATTTGATTCGGATCAATGTCCGTGATCGTGGGATCGGAATACCCGAAGAGTTTCGTGAAATCATGTTCAAGAAATTTGCACAAGTGGATTCATCCGACACCAGATCCAAGGGTGGCACAGGTCTGGGCTTATCAATTTGTAAAGCAATCATGGAGAAGCTTGGCGGTAGAATCGACTATACGTCCGTCGTAAATCAAGGATCTACATTTTTTGTAGATTTGCCGATCTATAGGGTACCCGGCAGCGTCTCTGAACACTATATGGACGATGATAAGCCACATATCCTGATCGTGGAAGACGATATCGATATTGCATCGCTGATCAATATTGTATTCACCAATGCCGGATATCATACGGATATAGCGTATAGCGCCGAAGATGCCAAAGAGAAACTAAAAACAAAAACCTATAGATTAATCTCCCTGGACTTGCTGTTACCTCAACAGCAAGGAATCTCATTTATCCGTGAACTCCGCGATAATGAGGCTACTGCCACTATCCCGATTGTGGTGGTCTCTGCTGTTGCAGATAAACAAAAGAGTGAATTACACGGAGGTTTCGGCATCGTAGATTGGATATCCAAGCCTATAGATATGGATAGACTGCGTTCGGCAGTACGAAAGTCTATTTGTTGCACGACAACAGACTGCAAAACGTTACTGTATATCGAGGATGATAAAGACAATTTACTGATAGTCCAAGAGTTACTGAAAGACAGAGCCGTTGTGCTGTCTGCTACTAGTGTGGCAGAGGCAAAACAAGTTGTTAGCAACGAACAACCTGATCTGATCATCATGGATCTCCACTTGCCGGATGGAAATGGCATGGACATCATTGCATATTTGCATCAGATTGGGAAAAGTTCGATCCCGGTGGTATTGCTTTCAGCAACCGAGATACCAACTGAGGCCAGTAAGGAAGTAGCGCTGTCTTTGGTGAAATCCAAGACCTCAAATGAAGATTTGATCTCGTTGATCAACAAACTATTAAGTGGAACATGATAATTTTGCGACTTTACTAAGGTGGTTTTATGAAAGAACTTACAAAGATTCTCATCATCGAAGATGAGCCGGATATCCAAGAAATCGCTCGTACTTCTTTGGAATTGGTTGGAGGCTTCACAGTTTTCAGC
>PHBQ01000054.1 GCA_002841975.1 Candidatus Cloacimonetes bacterium HGW-Cloacimonetes-1 | reverse complement strand
CCGCCATTACTCAACAGACAATTGGAAATATTCAATCTACCGGATAGCTTTAAAATGCTGGCACCACCTACGTTGTTCGCAAATGTGCAATTGCTGATGGCTGATGTGTATATAGAATTCATGCTGATATAGACAGGTGAATTTGCTGTTGTGGTGTTATTGGCTACCAGTAGGTTTGTCAGCCTTACTTGGGGATTCTGTAGTTGATTTGTTGTAATCTTTATAATTGATGACTCTGGACTGAACACACTGCTATTAATTATGACAATGTTCTCCAAAATCAGCGTGCTATCCAGGCTGGCAGATACCAAATCAGACAAGGGTAAATCCTCGTTCCCGATTGTATGGCAATTATCAATAGTAATATTTCTGGCACTGCCAGAGGCACCAAAATATCTAAATCCCGAGAGGCAGTTGGAAATTAAACCATTTAATCTTATATTCTCCAGACTATAATCCCCCTGATACAAGAATAATCCGGCGTAGGTAATCGCATGCACAGGATTGATGGTAATATTGGAAATCCTGGAATTATTGCAATGGTTCATAAACCATAAAACGATTGGCTGGTTAGTACCATGCTCGATAATCATATTTTTCACAGTTGTTTCGGGAGCATATCCACCCACTATTGTTTGCTCATAATGTTGATTCAAAATTATGGGATAACTCAGCGAATCGCCTACCAAATGCACATTAGCTTTCAAACTCAATGGATAGATCTGCCCATCAGCAGATGAATATGTACCCCGTGCCAGATGAATAGTCTTTTGACCGAGGCTGTCACTGGCTATTGCGTGAAGAGCTTTGGTAATCGTCTTCAGAGGGTTACTCGGTGACAGGCCGTCATTGTAGTCGTTCCCACTTGGAGATACATACAAATCATGGTTCACTTCAGTACGATAAGCGTTAAGGATATCATATGTGAAGTATCCGGCACCTGCTGAAAACAAATACACATAATTTGAGTAGTATGCAGTAGGAGGGTTAACTGTAAAAGTATCCAGTATTATGTTTATCACCCCTCCAACCTCTGATGCACCTATATCATTCATATGTCCGGCGTAATTCTCATAGATACTACATCTTTGCGCGCTGTCGAAAAGACAATTGGAATCCATAGTAAATATAATCCCCCCTCCAGAGCCAGCAGCATAATTGTTGTAAATTTGTGTATTGCTCATTCTCATTGTACTTTGGAATATGTATATTCCTCCCCCACTGCTTGAGACCCGATTTTCTTTGATTATGCAATTCAGTATTTGAAAGTTCGTATTAGACTTAATTAGAAATCCACCACCAATGGTTATCATTGCTCCGTTTTGCTCAAAGCTCCAGCCCGAACCATGGGTTATAGTAAAACCATAAATACGGGCATTGTTTTCGTACGACACAGCTTTTACACACGAACCGTTATTATTGCCATCAATAATAGTACTATCCCGATAAGCAGGATTACCTGTGGAAAGCTCCAAACTTGCAATGCTTATATTTTTACCGGAGAAATCGATATTCTCATAATATGTTCCGGGATAAACCAGAATAGTGTCACCAGATACACATGAATCTATTGCCGGCTGAATGTTGGTGAAATTGCCACTACCACCCAGATTTACTGTTATAGTGACAGATTCCAATGAAGACACTATTATAAAAGCTAGAGAGATAAGAATCCATTTTATAAATTATTCCTGAATATGGGGAGAGTTAGAAAGCCTGAATACATAGCTCTCATCAATATTACTTTTCCCTATTGAGCAACAGTCGAAAGTAAACAGTTGAAAACGGTTGAGAACACGCTTCATGGTTTGCTCCTTTTAACATACTCGTCGCATAAACTTATGCATGCTCTTTGCTGAGTCCAAAATGTTGGTGTAAAATCCAACTCTTCGTCTATCAAGTTATTTGAGAACGATAATATTGTACCCGTTCCCTACACTCTATCTTTCGTTTTACAACCGATTGCATTGTTCTCATTTATTCATACCAAGTCAAGTATTATTTTTCAATGTTTCCATTATGCGAAGCATCGTTATCATATGTCGCCACGAGGGGCTATTCTTGTGCCGTCCTACCGGACTCAGATCTGAACTTGGGATCTTCATCACGGCACTTGCGTCCCGCGTTAAATTTATCGTCCTGGGGACTTACGCGCAATCCTTGATGTGACTATTGTTTCAGCAGGATCGGCGTCCTGCTCTACAGGTAGCAATCGCTGATGCTGGCGTAATACTTCCCTCGTGAATCACTCCTCCGACAAGCGAATCACGAGGGAGTCACGAGGGGATCACCTCGGATTCAAGCAAGGGACTGTATCGTCCTGGCGAATTAGAAACTGACCATTTATCCATTCTCACATCACGAAGTGTAGAAAACCATAGCCCCTCGTGAGCGATGTAGTATTAGCGTGGGATCATCTATCGGACAGGATTAGGGGACATTAAATCATCTGAATTAGGTTAAATAAGACAATCAGTTATTCCGCTTGTATCAATATTGTATGTTTGTACCTTGGCAATAGCCTGAACTTATTGAAGTCAATAAGACTCGGCTCCGGGCTTCCCTATGAGAATTCTTTTGACAAGATATGACCCCTACATTTGTTTTGCATTCAATAAAGAGAAGAGGTGCCTATCTTACAATGAAACTATTTGAAACACATGCTCATTTGGACTTACCGGATTTTGATTCCGATCGTGAGTCCTTGATAAATAAATGCTTTAGCAGCGGTATTGAGTACATTATTAACATTGGATTCAACAAAGAAACGTCACTTTCATCACTCGAGATGGCGCGGAAGCATCTACATATGTTTGCTACCGTGGGTTATCATCCTCATGAGGCGATGGATTTCGATGCCGAGATTGTTAAAAAACTGGCCCGCGAAAAGAAAATCGTTGCGATCGGGGAAATTGGGCTGGACTTTTTCCGCAATCTATCCCCTTACACTGTGCAGCGAGAGGTGTTTGCAAATCAAGCTCACCTAGCAGTAGAATATGATTTACCGGTAGTAGTTCATGATCGTGATGCTCACCAGGAGTGCTTTAACATCCTGAAAAAAGAGGGTGTAAAGCATGCAGTGTTCCACTGTTTCAGCGGAGACATCGTGTTCGCACAGCAAGTCCTTGATGAAGGCTGGATGGTTTCTTTTACCGGTGCCATCACTTATGCGAATTCGCAAATGGAGAACGTCATCCGCATCATACCGTCCGATCGGTTCATGCTGGAAACGGATTGCCCATACCTACCGCCGCATCCGCATCGAGGGAAAAGAAATTCTCCCCTCTTCCTCAGCTTAGTTGCCGAAAAAATAGCCGAAATCAGAGGCATTACTCCCAATGAAGTCGCTGATCTGGCTTATGATAACGCCTATAAATTCTTCCGCATACCACCGGATCCCGTGAAAACCACCCACCACAAAGCAGGACATAGAAAATGAAGAAACTAACCCTTAGTTTGCTCTTTGTCACAGCCGGATTGATCTCATTATTTGCCGGCAATTCAGTATTCTCGTATTATGGATCACCATATCAGTATTATGGAAACGATATGTATAGCATGGGCATGGGTGATGCCGGAGCCACCGATATTTTTAGAAACAACACCGGATATGCAAATCCGGCTCAGTTCAACACTTCGAAGCAGAGCTTGTTTTCTACCGGTATGTTGTTTGGATATACCAAGTATCAATCGGATGTCAATGGAACTCAGAAGTTCACAGATAATTCCATGGACTTCCCGTTCTTTAGCATGAGTATCCCGGTAAGAAACCAGAGATTTGGCTTCCAATTCAATTCTTTCTCCTCCGGTCTGGACAAAAACCAGATTGCAATCGATTCATTGGGTATTACTGAAAAGCAAAGTATGGATCGTTATATGTATCGCGCTGACCTGATTTACAGCTATAACATCAAGAGGCTACACCTGGGTGCCAGTGCAAATTACTACTTTGGGCACGATACCAGGACTTTTGAACAAACCGGATCTTATGGAGTGTTTAATACTAAAGAAAAGCTGGAAAATGCTTATAAAAACCCTACCTTTACCCTGGGTGCAATTCAAGCCTTTGACAAGCTCAGTATTGGTGCGTATTTCACTATGCCTGTAACCCTCAAGGGAGACCAGATAAGATCTTCGATTCACGAAGTCGAGCCTGCTGTCGATTATGAGCACAAGCTACCGGCGATGATATCGGGTGGATTTACATATCTCCCGACACCTCAATTGAAGATATCAACGGATTTAAATTATGAACAATGGTCGGACACCAATTGCAATTATGATGATAGCTGGAGACTGGCTGTAGGTATAGCCAGAGAACCTCAGAAATCGGCTGCCCGAAAAAAAATCATGGACTTGCCTATGCGCGTAGGTGCCTCCTATCGTACTCTCGCCTTTAAAGGGCCAAATGATAGCAGTATAGACGAATATAGTGCCAGCTGTGGCATTAGTGTACCATTAAAGAAAGAAAACAACTGCATAGATCTGGGATTTAAATTTACAAATCGCGGCAATCTGTCGAATAACAATCTCCAGGACACTTCATACATGTTACTTTTAGGCTTTACTGGTTTTGACTTTTTGACAAAACAAGCCGATAGAACTGCTCCCAGATATATTCCGGAAGCAGAGGTATTGGCAGAATGAACAAGGAGTGGAATATACCATCACCGTGCAGTAGCAATTTCGTCCAGCATATAGCCCAAACAAGAGGCTTGTCGCTTGATGAAAGTGAACTCAGTATAGACAATCTCCCGGATGAGCAACTGTTTGCAAATATTACAGAAGTCGCATCCCGAATTCAGAAAGCCATGTATAATAACGAACCGTTGGTAATCTTTGGTCATGATGATCCTGATGGGGTAACGAGTTCATTTATCCTCTATCAGTTTTTCAATACCTGTGGGTACCAAAAACATCAATACTATATTCCCAATCGCAATATTGAACCACATGGAATACAAGCCAAGTTTATCCAGTTCGTCAAAGAAGGCGGCTTTAAACTCGTTATCACTGTTGATAACGGCATCAGTTCATACGATGGTGTTCAGGAACTCAATAAACTCGGATGTGATGTCCTGATTGTGGACCATCACCTGGTGCAACCGGAGACTCTTCCCCCTGCCTATGCTATTATGAATCCGCAACTGCCGGATTGTAAATATCCCTTCAAAGGGCTTGCCGGAGTAGGCGTCGTAATGATGCTGATTCGCTACCTAAGTGCTGAATTGGAGCACCCTATACCGCAGTCCTATTATTTTTGGACAGCAGTAGGCTCCATAGCAGATAAGGTCCCTATGATTGGTGCTAATCGCCAGTTAGTAAATCATGTTTTGAAAGACTGGGCATCTATCCACGGATATACAATGGACTTTTTGATTCGCAATTTTACCAGAGTAAACAGCAAGATTGATGTATTCAATTTCATCCAATATGCTGCACGCTTTATTGCTAATGGTCGCGAGGAAGGCGGGAAGCACACCGCTCTCAGTTTTATGCTCCAAGTCAGTGATGCCAAAGCTGATCTATTTGAAACCTTGGAAAAACAAAAAAATGCCTGGGAATCCGAACTGAACCGGGTGTTTAAATATCTGGATGCCCTTTCGGCAGACTTTGTTGGCAATGCGTTCATTTTTTATGATGACGAAGATGCTATTCCGTACAGCTTACTGGGCACTGGAGCCACATACATAGTAAACAAACTGGGAATTCCCACTATTTTACTGAAGCAACATAATGGGCGCATGGTCTGTGAAGGCAGATGTTCGGATGGATTTAACATGGTACATTCTTTTACAGCTTGCAAAAGCCATTTGATCCAATACGGCGGACATCCCAAAGCAGCAGGCTTTTCCATGACTGTTGAGAAATACGATGATTTTATCGACTGTTTCAATGAATATGTGCAGTCTCAAATGCCCATCGAAACCGGCATCGGAAGCCTGAATATTGAGGCAGTTGTCACTTTGGAAGATCTGAGTGAGGCAAACTGGAAACTTTATGAATCTCTCCTCCCCTTTGGTCAGCAAAATCCAGAGCCGATTTTAATGCTTTCAAAAGTGAAGATGGACCAAATCCTGGCAGTCTTCTCAACCGATAATCAGAGCCTGAATGTTCCTCAACACAAAACTGTAGATGTTTCATTTATCTGGAAGAATAAGAACCTTATTCGAGTCGTTGATTTTCGAGAATCAATAGCAACATAGATAGCTAGCATTGATGGACATCAGAAAAGAGACAATCCGAAAGTCGATACATATCAGTTCTTTAGTGATACCATTTTCATATAAGTACCTCCTGGGGTTCAACAGAAAAATTGGCTTTATTATATTATTTCTATCCTTTACAATATCCTTGACAGTCGAGTTTTTCAGGCTATCTCAGCCATCTTTCAGGAAGCTGTTTCACAGGTTTTTCGGGCTGATATTAAGACGTCACGAAATGAAGGATTTTACCGGAGCGACTTTTTTGCTGTTTAGCAGTATGCTTTGTGTGGCATTTTTCGAGCCGATCATTGCATTTCTGGCTATTGCATTCTTATCGATTGGTGATACATTCGCAGCTTTGGTAGGCATGAATTTTGGAAGGCGCAAGTTCATAGGATCCAAAAAGTCTCTGGAAGGAAGTCTTGCCTGTTTTATCTCCACTTTTGTTTTTGCGCTATTCTTTATAAACAGCCCTCTTGTGGCTCTCTTTGGAGCTATCGCAGCTACTGTCGCGGAGCTCTGGGATATCCCTGTTGATGACAACGTCAAGATACCGCTAATAGCCGGTTTCTGTATGACTATTGTAAAAATAATTGTTTAAGTGAATAGAGGCATTATGCTGATCTCATTTGTTATTCCGGTTCTCAATGAAGAAGATTCGTTGGCGATCTTAGTTTCCGAAATCATAGCTAATATTGGTGACTATGAATATGAACTGATATTTATCGATGATGGTAGCAGAGACAAGAGCTATCACATTATGGAGTCTTTAGCCCGGCAGAACGAGCGGATTAAAATAATCAAATTCCGAAAGAATTTCGGTAAATCTGCTGCGTTGCAAGTCGGCTTTGAACAAGCAAATGGAAGTATAGTATTCACGATGGATGCAGATCTGCAGGATAACCCTTGTGAAATACCAAAATTTGTAGCAAAGTTGGAAGAAGGATACGACTTGGTTTCCGGTTGGAAACAAAAAAGGCATGATCCCTGGCACAAGGTACTACCTTCAAAACTGTTTAACTACGTGACAACCAAAGTCTTCCGGCTCAAACTGAAGGATTATAACTGTGGATTTAAAGCTTACAGGAAGGATGTGGTCAAGGAACTTAATATTTATGGCGAAATGCATCGCTACATCCCGGCATTGGCAAATGCACTCGGTTACCGCATTTCAGAGATCCCGGTTCAGCACCGTGCCAGACAATATGGTAAATCTAAATACGGGATTGAACGCTATCTGCGGGGATTTTTTGACTTGCTCACTGTTAAAATGGTAACACAATACATCAAGAGTCCTTTGTATCTTTTTGGCCGGATCGGCTTGATCTCTACTTTCCTGGGGACCTTGATCACAGTGTATTTGACAGTTCTCAAACTTGCCTTTGGAATGCCTTTGTCAAACAGACCTCTGTTGTTCCTGGGTATCTTGTTGATCCTGACCGGTTTACAGTTCATATCGATGGGCTTGATCTCGGAATTGGTGATCAATCGCACCATACCCAATAAGCATAACTTGATCTCCATTGAAAAGACTACAAATTTAGATCTGTAGATCTGCAAAATGCGTTTTACCATACTCGAGAAGTTTTACATATCCAAGTATTTGAGAGATCCACGCAGATACCTTTTGCGCTTTAATTATGTATTCATGATCTTGGGGATTGTCATCTCCGTAGGAATACTCAGCGCTGGTCTCAACCTCTTTGAAGGCTATCAGAGGACTTTGAAATCCCTGCTTTTAGACTCTATTGCTCATGTCAGCATTTTCAGTTCCAACAGTGAATACATCCCAATCTCCGAAGCAAACAGACTGAAAACTGTGCTTCAAGCTCATAAAGAAGTCACTGCTGCAGTCCCCGTCATCACCTCCTCCGTTATGGCACAAAAAGCCGGAGCCGTCCGTGGTTGTTTTCTCAAGGCATACGACAAAAATGAAAGCACTTTCTCAAAATATGTGGTGAGCGGTAGCCCCAAATTAGAAACTGACAACATTATCATCGGCTATCATCTGGCCAAGGAATTTAACCTGGTGGTGAACGATACTCTGTCAATCATCTTCCCCCAAATGAATAGAATCACGGCTTTGGGACTTTATCCCAGTGAAAGACAGTATTCAATCAGCGGGATATACAAATCCGGTTATTATGAATACGATCGGTCAATAGTGATCTGTGATTTTGAGACTGCCGGCAACTTACTGCTTACCGAAGATCGGGTAAGCAAAATAGAGATATCCCTTTTGCCTCAGTTTACTAATCAAACAGAAAAGATACAATCGACTCTGGAGTCCGAATTGGGTGATGACTATATCGTAACAGCCTGGACAGAAAACAATGCAGGCTTGTTTCGTTTGATCACATTGGAAAAGTGGCTGATCTTCATTGTATTCAGCTTTTTGGTGCTGATTGCCGGGCTGAATGTTGTAAGTGCTGTTTCTACTTCAATTGTCGATATGAGTAGCGAGATTGCCATTTTAAGGACTGTAGGTGCCGGTACCGTTACTATTACCCGGATCATTTATTCCAGGATTGCAGTTATCGGGTTATTTGCTGTGCTCATAGGTCAGATTTTGGGAGCAGGTCTCTCCTATCTGGCGATCAAGCAAAGTATCTATACGCTCAAAGGTGATGTGTATTTCATTGACAAACTCACCATTTTTATTTCTCCTACAAACCAGATTGTAATATTTTTCGTTGCCGCAGTCATTATCCTGTTATGCATACGGATTCCCCTTCGGAATATTCGTAATATGCAAATCATTGATGTGTTCAGGCGTAACTAATGGAGGTCTTTTGATTTGTCTTGCCGGTCATCAGCTAGCAAAGAATTTTCTGGACAGTGATCAAGTCATTCACGTCTTATCTGGTACTGATATTATAGTTAATCAATCCGAATTGGTATGCATTACCGGGCAATCCGGTTGTGGGAAAAGCACTCTTTTACATATTTTGGGACTGCTTGACGCACCGGATTCCGGAACGATTGAGCTCTTTGGCAAAGAGATAAATTCGAATTCACCAGATGCAGCCCATATTCGTAATCGTGATATGGGATTTGTGTTTCAATTCCATTATCTGATTGAAGATCTCAATGCACAGGAAAATGTGGCTATCCCTGCAATGATCGCAGGAGAATCGAGACAAAAGAGTATGAACCGGGCAACAGAGATATTACATCTTTTTGATATGGACCATAGAATCGGGCATTATCCAAATCAACTCAGCGGAGGTGAACAACAACGCGTTTCCTTGGCTCGCGCCCTCATCAATAACCCAAAGATTGTATTTGCTGATGAACCCACAGGGAACTTGGATCCGCAACATAGCTTGGAAGTTTGGCAAAATATCCAAAAGCTAAATCAAGATTTCGGTTATACTTTCGTTATTGTAACACATGATTCAGAATTGGCTAATAGCTCGCCCATCCGCTACGAACTGAAGAATGGAATTCTTGTAAGGAATAATTGATAAGCTCAAATCATGAAAAAACCAAAATTCTTTTTGACATTAGTCCTCATCCTGTTGATCATCAATACCATATTCTATTTGCTGTGGTATGCTTTTGACCTCCAGGGCTACGTGCGTGGCATTGTCGAAAGGGAAGGCGGGAAGGCTCTAAATGGTCGATTGACTATCGAGGGATTTTCCATCAGTGATCGGCAGATCTTTGCCCAAAACATCAAGTTCTCTGACAACCAAAAGAAACTGTCTTTTGAGGTACGGAGTCTTCGCATACGTTACAATCTTCTCAAAATAATTCTCTCCGGCTTCAAAGTTACTCGCGGTATAAGTACTATCGACATAAACAACCCTGTAGTTTCGTACAAATTGGCAAATCAGCCGAAAAAGCAAAAATCCCCTCCTCTCAAGATTCCGGACATTTCGCATTATTTTGAAAAGCTGACTGTCAATAATGGTTCATTTGACTTTCGGGGTTTGATTCAAGTAAGTAAAGACCCTTCTGATATCCTGGAAATACGAGAAGGCTTGAAAAACATTAATCTCGTTGCTGCAAATACCAAAGTCACTACAGTGACAGTGAGGTCAAATACGGGAGGAAATGGTAACTTCAAAGCTTCCTTTGTACTTGATAAAGGTAACATTACATCTGCAGAAGGTGATCTGTCAGATTATTCTCCTCAGTACATTGGACACTCCAGATTAGCCTATAAATCCGTACAAATATCTGCACATGTAGCAATGCTGCAACGGAGTAAAACAGCTCCGATGATCTTGGATTATAGTGTTTTTGTATGGAATTTAAAGGCTCAATACGATAAATATGACCTCAAAATCCCCTATATGGGAATCTCCGGAACTCAGGATAGAATCTCATTGGATCTGGCAAATAGCTCTCTGGATGCCAGTAGCTTAGAGGGGAGTGTATATATCACAGATCTTCAAAAAGTTCCCCAAATCGCAGCTTTTTTAAACTTGAAAAGTATGTATCCCCAAATCGTGGATAAGCGCTTGAGTGGTTTCCTGAGCGGGGAAGTGAAAGCCTCCGGAAATCTTTTCAATCCTACAGTCACCGCCAACTTGAGATCCCAAGAGATATCGTATCTGAAATATGCATTAACCGACCTCAAAATCGAGGCAGCCTATTTTGACCAACAAGTAACCTTTAGCATACCAAGTGCCAATTGGGAAAACCAAGCTTTTAACACATCAGGTACCTTCAGTTTATCTACAAGTCAGTTAACCGGTATCCTGAACTGTAGCCCAATAGAATCAAACCAAAGCTTACTACAGATTGATTCTGAACTGGCATACGATGTGTTTTTCTGCCCTGGATATCCTAATGTGAGAATTGATGTAAAACATTTAAGTGTATCAGATAAAGCATTATCATCAGGAAACATAATTGGCAGCATCACATTATTGCCGTCGGTATTGGAATCAAGCCATCCAAGCTATCTGGCAGGCCTTGAACTCCAAAGTGATCAAGGCTGGAAAATAGATGGGGTTGGAGATATCCTCAATCGTAGTGCAGCATTGAGTTTAGATCTCAACAGCCTGAATATCACAAAGCTGTTCAGTGACAAATTGGTAAAGCAATACGATCCCTACATTTCCGGTAAACTGGATCTAATTTATGATAACGATAGCTTGACAGGACGCTCGGATCTGGTGTTGGAATCCACAAAAGAATTCTTCCTGCTTTTAAATTTGAACTCGATATTCAATTATGGACTGCTCTCCAAATCCGGTTCAATCAGCCTGTTCAGCAGCAAGTCGCAACTGAACGATGCACCGTTTGAACTCGGTGTGAATGCTACTATTGCAGACAACATCCTATCTGTAAGTAAAATGTACTTCAATGACAGTGTTCAGCTGCGTGGCAGCATGGATACTCATAATTTCAAAGACTTCTCTTTTGACGTTGCTCTATCGAATATCAATACCTCTATGATCGACAGTTACATAGGATTCTTGAATTTAAATATTCCTCAATTTGATAAAATCGATCTCAATGCAAAATACAATCTTAATGGGAATAATGAGATTGAAGCTGTGGCCAAATTGAGCAATCTGAGGCTAGATCCCCTTCAACCCCTTTCAGCAGCTTTGCAGGTTACAGGTACCAACAAACTGTTAGAACTCTCCGGTGATATCAATGTTCCCAACCAAAACCTCATGCACATACTGGGCACAGCGAGCATCTTACCGAAGCTAAATCTATCCATCAGCGCCATTACAGATTCAATTCAAGTTCCTGATTTCCTAAATTTTACAGATCTTAGCGGTTTCCTCAAAGGCCAAAGTGTTTTCACCGGCAAAGACATTTTTAATCCGAAGCGACAGATGACTTTAAAGGCTATGTACGTAGGCACCAAACTGGTTTATCAAGATACTGTAATCGATACTCTTGACATTGATATAGAGCAAACAAATCAGCTTTTAGTAATCAACAAACTCAGTGCCCAAAGCAATGGTCTTTTATCTTTAAATGCAAGTGGTGCCTTGGGTTATAATGCACTGACTAGCACTTTTTATGATAGTAACCACAAGCTGAATATCAGTCTTGATGTAGCATTGTTTAATTGGGCGGAACGACAATTTGGCATAATCCAAGAAGCAAAAGGAACGTCGTCAATTGAGTGCTCTATTGGAGTTTTCGAAGAGCAGTTCATCGTCTCCAAAGGCAAGTTACTCATCACTAATGGCTCCCTCAAGATTGCTAAACAAATGGAAGAAGTGACCAATATCACGTTTGATGCTGAAATTACGGATAACAAAGTCCAGATCAATCAAGCTAATTGCTCGATTGGACAGGGTAAACTCTACATTGAAAACTACTTTGAACAAGACTTCGGAGACCATTTCACAATAGGCTTTTTAGATCTGGGTATTTTCCGTATCCGCTCGGATAACAGTGGTTTTTTGATCAATATTCCTCTCTATACACCTCCCCGAAATCTGACAAAGATCATCATCCGAGGTCGTGATTCACGTTTTGCAATTGTAAAAGGTCCGTTTGATGACATGAAAATTGTAGCCGATCTGATAGCGTCCAGTTCCAACTTGCTCTATCCCAGTGATACCGACAATTTGCTCAAGCTGATCAATACCGTTCGCACAGCTACTACTCAGAAGAAGAATGAAGACCCTGCACCTCTTCCCTTCAAGTTAGATGTGATGCTGATCCTCCAGGATAATGTACGTTATGTGACCTATCCTGCCAACATCGAGATCAATCCCAATAGCTTTTTGCACTTGGTTTACGATGGGCAATTATGGAAGGTACCGGAGGCATACTTCGGTTCCGAGAAAGGCACGATAGATTTTCTGGGATCCGTGTTTTCTGTCGATTATATTGGCGTGAATATCATAGAATCACAAAATCTGATCTCTGTAGACGGTACTTTCTACAAAAGAGCAGCAGATGGCTCGATTATTACCCTTACAGTATCAACTAATAGAGATAATACAAAGGACTTCTTTAATCGTTTGGAATTCAATCTGAGTAGTGATAACCCCGAAGATAGAACCATTTCACACATCATTTCCAGATTGCGTTACAACCAATCTTACGAGGAGTTATCTCCGGGACAACGTCAAGATCTCCTCCAAGATGAAGCCTTAAACCTAATCTCCTCGAACTTGAATACCAGTTTTATCACACCATTTCTTTATCCCATCGAAAACAGAGTTCGTCAATTTCTACACCTGGATAGCTTTACTATCAATGTCGGTTTTATTCAAAATCTATTCACTCAATACACTTCGAATTCATCACGCTTTTCTGATTATACGGATTTTAAGCAAATTGATAGCGATATTATGCAGTTCAGTTCATCAATACTACTAAACAACTTCTCGGTCTATACCAGTAAATATCTGGGACGTAAAGTATTCTTAGACTATCGCTTTGGCTTACAAGAAGCCACCGACCTAGCAAATAACACAAAGCTCTTGATAACCCATGATACATCTTTGCGGCTGAATTTACCATATCATTTTAAAATAGCCTATACGTTTTCCTTTGAGCCGGTGGAGGATCAAATCACTCATGAGTGGATGCTCCAACGTTCATTCCGATTTTGACCGATTGCAACAAATCCTTTGACAAAAAGGTCTAATGTAAAATAATGAATAAAATGTTAAAACTCTCAGGGAGGAAAAATGGCAGAAGTCAAGAATAATGCCGAAAAATCAGCTCCATCAATGCCTGAATCCAAGGCTGTGAAAGAAGATAAAACTCAGAACAATGCATCTCATAACAAGATTTCTCTGATCGAAATCATGATGATCCTAATGTTAGTGGGATTAGTGTTTGTGTTTGTCTTTCCTTACAAGCAGATGATGATAGATAAAGAAAAAGAAGGCATCGCCCGGCAGAACTTTGAAAGTGTTTTACCTACTTTTGATATTATCACCAAAGCCGCAGAAACTTATAAGAAGGCTGATGAATTTGGCTCGTATCCAGCATTTATTGAAGAAATGAATCTCGGTACGATAGACACTGATATGTTCAAATTTGAATATGCTGATGCTGGTCCGACCATCACTGCAGTTACAAAAGAAGGTTTTGGTAAGGCTGATATCAAAGTTATATATGATATTACTACAAAATCTTATTCCGTTGAAGATGAGAAACCTAGCCAAATGCCTACCATCAAAGATGATTGGCTACCATAAATAGAAATTTACGACATAACTGATAACCCGGACCTGGTGTTCGGGTTATTTTTTTCTCACATCTATCAGAATCTCCCTTGAAACAGCATACTGTTACTTCCTATAGTCAGTTGATGACACAGGCTGTATTTGCATGTTCGGCATTGCTTCCTTACTTTATTGTGGCTATGATGTGGCTATGCCTCCCCATGAATCATAGGGAGGCATAGCCACATCATTACCATATCTCAATAGGCAAGCAAAGACGGACTAATCCAAAAGCAATGACAGAACAAGACCATAGCATACACTTGCTTCCCATTGACCATTTTGAATTGACAGCTAGCTCGCACTTCGTAACTTGGCTTTGGTATTTTGAATTCCCCAAGGATGTGTAATTGAATACAACAGGACTTTCAGACAATAATCTGATAGCATTGATAGACTGCAACAGTTTTTACGTTTCATGCGAGCGTGTTTTCAATCCCGCTTTGGAGGGTAAACCTATTGCAATTCTGTCCAATAACGACGGGTGTATTGTTTCACGTTCCAATGAGATAAAAGCCCTGAATATTCCCATGGGAGCACCGGGGTTCAAATACGAAGCACTGATTCGCAAGCATGGCGGAACCTTACTCTCCTCGAATTATACTCTGTATGCGGACATGTCAAATCGCGTCATGGAAACAATAGCCAAGTTTGCCCCGGAGATTGAGATTTATTCGATAGATGAAGCATTTTTAGTATTAAACGGATTTCGGATCAGAAATCTGACTGATTATGGCATGAAAATCAAGAAAACCATACAAAAGTGGACAGGTATACCTGTATCTGTAGGAATATCCCGAACCAAGACACTTGCCAAGGTTGCAAATCACATGGCAAAGCGCATAAAAGGGTTTAATGGAGTTTGCTGCTTGCAAGAAGATGAGAGAATCGATGAAGCCCTGAGACGAACACCGGTAGGTGAAGTATGGGGTATTGGCAGGCAATATGACAAATTTTTGCGCCAAAATCAGATCCAAAATGCTCTGCAACTGAGGGACGCCGACGAGAAGTTTATAGATCATTACATGACCAGTATGGGGCATAAAACAGTTTTGGAGCTCAAAGGCTACTCTTGCATTGATATCGATCAGGCACCTATGGTTAAAAAGAAGAGTATCGTGACATCAAAGTCATTTGGAAAGCAAGTATCCAGCTATCGGGAAATTGAGGAAGCTGTTTCTACATACATCACACGTGCAGCCGAAAAACTAAGAATTCAACACTGTGTCGCCGGACATTTGATGGTCTTTTTGAACACCAATCGCTTCAAGGAAGGTCCCCAGTACAATAGCTCAGCTTCCACCAGTCTCTTCCCCCCAACAGCCTATACCCCAGACTTGATCCATCAAGCAAAAGAGCTATTGTCAGATGTATTTTTACCAGGTTTTGACTACAAAAAAGCCGGTGTGATGCTCTCGGATATTATAGCTGAAGAAGACGTACCTCTATCCATCATTGAGACGAATTACCTGGATGATAAACGGGTGACTCTTATGAAAGCAGTAGATAAAATAAACAGAAGAACAGGGCAAGACACTCTGTTCTTTGCCAGTTGCGGAACACAAAAAGAGTGGGATATGAAAAGGGCAAAGCTATCTCCGAAATACACCACTCGCTGGTCTGACCTACCAAAGATAAAGTAAACCATGATCTACACTCTTACAACTACGACACAATACGAAGTCAAGATCCAAAGATCTCACTTCATCGCATTCCTGTTCCCGGTCCAAACCACCGAGCAAGTTCGTGATATCCTGTCCGAGCACAATAAAGAGTATGGAAATGCAACTCATAATTGCTATGCTTACGTACTCGGCAGCAAGCAACAAACCCAGTATTATTCAGATGCCGGAGAACCTTCCGGAACTGCCGGGAAACCGATACTCAATGCCATCCTGAGAAAGGAATTGACAAATGTATTGGCGATTGTTACTCGTTACTATGGGGGTGTCAAACTGGGTGTAAAGGGTTTGATAGAAGCTTACGGACAGAGTGTGCAAGCAGCGATTGAAGCTTCACATTCCATAGTTTACAAAGAGACATTATCCCTAAACGGAGAATGCGAATATAGCAGCTTGGATAGTTTGAAATATAGAATAGAGGACTTAGGAGCTGATCTCGAGGCTACTGAATACTCTCAACGTGTGACAGTCAAAATCACTGTTCCGGTAGATGCCTTGGAAGATCTGAAAGAGATCCTCAAAAGCTATGCAACTACGACAAAATTTGAAATCTAAGATATGGAGACCAGCATGAGAATGATCATCATCTCGTTGTTATTACTACTGTGCACATCACTACTGATGGCATCTGATTACAGGATAATAGATACAAAAACAGGGAAAACTGCCACGGTAAGCGATATGGCGAAAGCTATGAAGAAATCTGCCGTTATCTACTTTGGTGAATTTCACGACAACAGCATTGTCCACGCCTTAGAATTGGACTTTCTAAAGGCTATGTTTGAACAGAATCCCAGATTGATTGTATCCTTTGAAATGTTTGAACGCGACACCCAGTCCTATATTGATATGTATATCAAAGGCGAAATGACCGAAGTTGACTTCCTGCTAAATTCCAGACCATGGGGCAACTATCAAACAGACTACAAACCTTTGCTGGATTTTGCAAAGACAAATTCCCTCACTGTTATCGCCGCCAATGTTCCAAGACCAATCGCCGGAAAAGTCGTCCGTAGTGGTGCCAATTTCCGGGATCAGCTTTCGGAAAGAGAGCAAAGTTATGCCGCTGTGAAACTGAACACTTGGGATGATGAATACAAAGAGAAATTTATGCAGACGATGGAATCCACCAAGATGCACGGTATGCCCGGTGATGCAAACCTCTATGAAAATATGTATTTGGCACAGTGTCTCAAAGATGATACAATGGCAGAGTCTATACTAATGTACTTGGGGAAAGATCCAAAATCGAAAGTGATTCACTTTAATGGAGACTTCCACAGCAACGGCTATCTGGGTACTGTTCAACGCGTTCAAAATCGTCAACCCAAACTCAGACAAGCTGTTATCAGCCCTATCTATGTGCAAGATATAGACGAATTTGTCTTCTCAAAAGACTATGCTAAACAAGCAAATTTTATCATACTCTTGAACGAACCAACAACCGAAAGGTAGGTGAATAGTTATGCAAAGAAAGGCACAGTTTTCCGGTAGTTTCTACCAACGATTTGCAGAGCCCTTGAAACGGGATATGGATAAATGGTTCACAGAGTTTCCGGTTTGCCCCCAGTCCAGCGAACAAATACTGGGTATCATCGTACCGCACGCAGGATATATGTATTCCGGGAATTGTGCTGCAATTGGTTACCATCGTATGCAATCTCAAAATTACGATAGCTTGATTATCCTCCATCCCAGTCACCGGGGAGCTCACTTCGACTTCAACGTCTCCCCTTTCACAGAGTATGAAACTCCGTTCGGGATCATCAAACAGGATAAAGAAGTCTATGACCAGCTGTTAATGCGGGAGAATCATAAAATCGAGAATTGGTACAACCTAAACGAGCATTCCATGGAAATCCAGCTACCGTTTATTCAACGCTGTTTCCCGGATGTGCCTGTAAATGCTATCATGATCGGAAATCAAACCCCGGAAGTGGCTCAGCGTTTGGCTTTGCACTTGAATGATATCATAGCCAAGAGTTCCAAACGGATTGGGATAATTGTATCCACGGATTTGTCTCATTACCGGTCCGCAGAAAAGGCAGAGCAACTGGACACATTATTGATCAAGCACGTTCACGACCTTGCTCCGGAACTACTATGGCAAGATTTTCAGACTGAAAAAACCGAGGCTTGCGGTATTGGTGGCATCCTATGCCTGATGTACTTATCAAAAAAGTATCGGCAGTCCAGAGCCAAGATATTGGATTATACTCATTCCGGCAGGATTACCGGAGAGCTGGATCAAGTAGTGGGATACCTTTCTGCAGTGATCACCATTTGAGGAGGTGCTATGACGAGCGAACAGAAACAGAACTTATTAATCCTGGCAAGACAAGCTATCCAGTCAAAGCTATCCAATAGCCCGTTTTCAACGCCAAACGATGCCCTCTTTGCAGAGCAGCGGGGCTTGTTTGTCACCTTGCACAAAGATGGGAATTTGCGGGGTTGTATCGGATATATCCAGGGATTTAAAAACATCACGGAAAGTATCATTGAAATGGCACAAGCTGCTGCTTTCCGGGATCCCAGATTCAGTAAAGTGACAGCAGCAGAATTATCCGACATATGTATAGAGATATCTGTCTTGAGTGATATGATCTTGGTAAATAAACCCGAGGATATCCACATTGGCAGAGATGGATTGTATCTTGAACATCCTTATGGGAGCGGTCTTCTTCTACCTCAAGTTGCCCTCGAATGGGAATGGGATAGAGACACTTTTCTGAGGCAAGTATGCATCAAAGCCGGATTGCATAAACAGGCTTGGCAAGATGAGTCTGCACAGTTGTATCGCTTTTCTGCAGAAATCTTCGGGGAGAGTGACAATTTTTGATTGACAAAAAG
>PHBQ01000125.1 GCA_002841975.1 Candidatus Cloacimonetes bacterium HGW-Cloacimonetes-1 | reverse complement strand
CCCGCCCTGGGGCTTTAAATATTTCTCGGTCATGATCCCTACGACCATCAATTTGTGACTTCCGATAGCGATATATTGTCCCAAGGGGTTTTGAGAGGCAAAGAGTTCTGTGGCAACGGTCGAACCCAGAATCACAATATTATTGTTCTGTTCAATATCCAGATCATTGATAAAGCGCCCCTTGGAAGTAGTCCATTCATCGGATACCACCATATCCGGCAGCACTCCGTAGACATCGGAATTATATACAATATCTGCTACTCTGATATCGAGCTGATTGTCCCGGACTGTAGGGCTAAAAGCCTTCACTTCCGGGAACAAAGACCGGATATATGCGATCTCGTTGAGTGTAAAATAGTTCTTCCCGCCTTTTCGGAAATCCCACTGCCAATTGCGATGAACTTCGACCTTGTTGGTGCCACCCCGTTCCTGCATCCAGTTCAATGTGGATTTGCTCATGCCATTGACGATTGCCAAGACCACCATGATCGACATCACTCCCAGAATGATCCCTACGATTGTGACGATGCTGCGCACCTTGCGGGTCAGGATATCCGTCAGTCCTATGTGAATGGATTCAGCTATCGAGATTGCCATCGAAGATCTTCCCGTCCATGATTCTGATAATGCGGCTGGCGCGGTCTGCTACTATCCTATCGTGCGTCACCATGATGATGGTATGACCATTGTTGTTTAGCTTGGTAAAGATTTCCAAGATATCGCCCCCGGCTTGGGAATCCAGATTACCGGTCGGCTCGTCTGCCAGGATGATGGCGGGATCGTTGACGATGGCACGGGCGATCGCCACCCGCTGTCTCTGACCGCCGGAAAGCTCTGTGGGCTTGTGCTTCAAACGGTCGCTCAGTCCCACGCTTGCTAGCACTTCTTTGGCTTTTTCGGTGCGTTTGCGCAGCGACATCCCTGCATACATCAAAGGTAATTCTACATTCTTCAAAACGTTCAAATGAGGCAAGAGATTGAAAGATTGAAATACAAAGCCGATCTTTTGGTTGCGGATCAGTGCCAGATCCGAGCGGTGCAGCTCGCTCACCTGCACGCCGTCCAGGTAATACTGACCTTCGGTGGGACTGTCCAAACACCCGATAATGTGCATCAAGGTGCTTTTACCGGAGCCGGAAGGACCCATGATGGCGACGAATTCACCCTCCTGGATCACGACATCTACCCCACTCAAGGCGCGTACTTTTACTTTGCCCAAAGAATAGTCTTTTATCAGCTGAGTTGTCTCAATAATCGCCATAACTTTCAATCCAGATTTTTTTACCCAACTAATCTCCCGGACTGCTAATTGTCAATCAAAAATGACTTAACCCACTCAATCTCCTTTTAATGCTATTTATCGGCCGGACTGTGTGCACACGATGCGTGCGTAGTTACGAAGTTGCACAAACATCTCGTATTCGAGATATGCTTATGCAGATACGAAGATCTGCAATACGGGCTCTGTTTTTGCTATCTATCCCGTTTTAGTCGGATCTCGCCGGAGAGTAGTTGTTTCCACCTTTGGTGGTGATCTCGTTGGCGGTTTGGGGTAAACAAATACTGATCCAGTTCATTTTGGCGAATTGCCCAGACGACTCCCCCATCTTTGTGTACATAGTTATTTGCGGTCAATCTCATTTCCAGACCGTCGATAGTACCCAGACGCGCCCATATATTCTTGTTCCAGACATGACTGCGGTCTTTGCCCGAGAATTCCACAAAATCTCGTACTCTGTTATCAGCACTGTTTTTCATGTAAATGCTGCATGTCTGAAAATCGGGATTCTCGCTCAAAGTCCAGGCCAGGTTCCAGTCCTGATATTGGTCAAAAACGGGATAAGCTGTTTGATGCAGTGCGGGCATCCGGATGCTGCCACTCACAGTTCTGGTGGGGAAAAAGATTTGATAGTTCAAGATGCCATTGTTATTATCCAAAATATCCCACGTACTGTGATCGAAATCGAAATAGTGATCATAATATCCGGTCGTTGCCATGTAAACATAGTAATCCTGATAGTAGTTTTGCCCATTGAGGACTACTTTTGTACAATTATCCTTGGAGTAGAGATTGATATTTATCACATCATATTTCTGAACGTCCGCTCGATAATGCTCTACCATGAGATAAAAATCTTCGGTAGGATTTTGCCAAATCTCGGTTTGGCTGGGGTAATTATCTCCGTTGCGATTGTCGCAAGCAACCAATGCCAGCAACATTAACATCAAGGAAAGCAGTAACTTCTGTTTCATTATATACTCCATCATTTGTTTCATTATATACAATATACTCGAAATCGGACGCCTACCTATCTCCAATCCGGGGTGATTCCCTCGTGATCCCCT
This sequence comes from Candidatus Cloacimonetes bacterium HGW-Cloacimonetes-1, assembly GCA_002841975.1. Classification (GTDB taxonomy): domain Bacteria; phylum Cloacimonadota; class Cloacimonadia; order Cloacimonadales; family Cloacimonadaceae; genus PHBQ01. The sequence continues at coordinate 320 of PHBQ01000125.1, read as the reverse complement.
CGTGAAGCCCTTGTCGGCACCCGGGAAGCGCCAGAGAAGTTCCTCGGTGGCAACGGAGATTTATGCAGCAGGTGCGCAGGTGGGTAATCCAGTTGATACCAATCCTGTACTTTCTTGTTTTATGGGCAATTGCTCTACACTGGTATAAGCCCTGAGGTTTCGCAAGAGAGTTCCGTAGGAACGACATTTTAGATAGAGAACATCGCCATTTTTTACATCAGAGTCCCGGGGATTGCACCTAAGTCCGCAGGACGATATTGTATAACACGGTACGCAAGTGCCGTGATCAGGATCCCCAGTTCAGATCTGAGTCCGGCAGG
>PHBQ01000053.1 GCA_002841975.1 Candidatus Cloacimonetes bacterium HGW-Cloacimonetes-1 | reverse complement strand
CCGCCACTGTTTCGATGGTCTGCACCCGATTGTGGATAAAGAAGACCTGTCCACCGCGGTCCACTTCCCGCCGGATGGCATCCTTGATCACTTCGGTGTCCCGGGGGGTAATAATCGTGCGGATGGGCAGCCGTTCTTTGGGCGACGTCTGCATCAGAGAAATCTCTTTGAGCTTGGCAAGAGCCATATTGAGGGTACGGGGAATGGGGGTGGCAGACATATAGAGGGTATCAACATTGGATTGCATGCGACGGATCTTTTCTTTGTGCCGCACTCCAAAGCGGTGCTCTTCATCGATGATCAGCAGACCCAGCTTCTTAAAGTTTACGTCTTTGGAGATGATGCGATGCGTACCAATGGCGATGTCGATCTGCCCCAGCGCCAGACCGGCAAGGTCTTTGGTCACTTGAGCAGCGGTACGGAAACGGCTGAACATGGCAATCCGCACAGGATACTGCGCCAAACGTTCCCGGAATACGCGATAATGCTGTTCTGCCAAGAGCGTGGTGGGCACCAGGATTGCCACTTGATAACCGGAGGTCACGACTTTGAAAGCGGCACGGATCGCCACTTCGGTCTTACCAAAGCCCACGTCTCCGCATAGTAAACGCTCCATCGGCACCGGTAACTCCAGATCCTGCTTGATCTCGGCAGTAGCACGGATTTGGTCCGGAGTATCTTCATAGATAAAGGACTCTTCCAGCTCTTTCTGCCATGGGGTATCGGCAATATGCGCCACACCCAGGCGCTTGGAACGCTCGGCATATAGGCTCACGATATCGGCAGCAATGATTTCTATTTGCTTTTTGGCCTTAGTCTTGGTGTTTTGCCATTTGGTGCTGCCCAATTTGTGTAAAACTGGGTTTGATCCCTCTTCGGCGACATAGCGGGAGACCAATTGCAGTTGGAAGGTGGGCACGTAAACCTTGTCCTCCTCGGCATAGCGGATGCAGAGGCACTCTATATCCTGGCCGTCCAAACGGATCAGGCGGAGCCCTTCAAAGACTCCTACTCCATGATCGATGTGCACGACATAGTCTCCGGGCTTGAGGTTTTGATAGTCCACCACTTGTTGTCCGGCGGCAAAGCGGGGGGCATAGCGCTTGCGTTTGTAGCGGTTAAAGATCTCGTGATCCGTATAGACTGCCAGCTTCGCATTATCCAGGCGGAATCCGGCATGCAAGACACCCAAATGCTGCTGAGTGAGCACATCATAGTCGTCCAAAAGTTGCTGCATACGGCGGCTTTGGCTCTCGTTGTCAAAAAGCAGCATAGTATCGAAGCCCTGGCGGCGATAGCTATTGAGTTCCTCACTCAGTTTGACCAGGTCTCCGTTGAAACTATTCTGTGCTTCAAAGGGAGCGGCGATACTGGGGACGGGCATGGGCAGCAGGAATTCGCTCTGGGACACAAAGAAGGACTTTGTCTGCGCGATCAGCGCTCGAAGGTAATCTGTATCGGCTATCATCTTTTCGGGGCGAGAAAGCTTCTTTTCGTTGCTGGAGCGCAAGAGCTTGGAATATTGGGTAAATGCCTGCTCCATCACCTGCTCTGCCTCTTCCAAGATATAGGTGAGATTGTTCCAATAGATCAGGAGTTCCGAGGGCTCAAAATAGTCTGCAAAGGTCTGGAGCCTCGGCACCAAGAGGCTATAATAGTTTTCGATGCCTTCAAAGAAGCCTTTATCACGGATTTTGGAGATGATGGGCGAGCCGGTATCGATGTCGTCGATAGAGAGTTCGCGGGATGGGATCAAGACAATTTCCGGTATTTCATGAGCTTCGGAGCGTTGAGTAGATACGGAAAATTGACGAATAGACGTGATCTCGTCGCCAAAATACTCGATACGATAGGGTTTTTGGGAAGGCGGGCTATAGACATCAAGGATACCACCGCGCCGCGAGACCTGAAAGATTTTGGAGACTTGGTATTCTACTTCATAGCCGTTATTGACGAGGTCTTGCACCAGTTGCTCGGGTGCATATTCCATCCCGATTTTGATCGTAATAATGTGCCTGGCAATGGTTTCCCGGGGGATTATCCAGCGCAAGAGGGAGCGGATGGAAAGGCTATAGACTTTGGGTGCGGAAGACATTGCTCCCAAGAGAGTTTCCATGCGGGTGGCACGGATCGAATAGTGGGGAGAACGCTCTTCATAGGGCAAGATTTCATAATCCGGCAAATAGCCGGTATGCTCCCTGCCAATCAAGACACAGAGGTCATCCCAGATGTCCTCTGCCATGATGTCGTCCTGCGAAATGATCAGGATATTCTTGCGGCATCTGTCCCAGGCACGGGCAGCCAGAAGAGTCCTGGCCGATTGATTCATGTGGTAGTATTGGACGCTGCTGCCCTGATCCACTACATCGTCGTATTCGCGGATAAAGCTGCTGTGATCGAGGTTCTTTTTGAGTTTGTCGTATAACATGTTTATTCTCTGGATTTAATCGTTTTGCGGATCAGTTTTTATAAAAGAACCGATGATCCGCGCCAGTTTGCCGGATTTGAATGATATCGTGAGGCGAGCCGATTCCCCTTCTCCATCGACGCTGAGGATAATTCCTGCGCCATATTCCTCGTGATCTACAGTCTGCCCGATGCGATAGAACTTTTTACTTTCGGTAACTACGTTCTTTTTCCGGGGCTTTGCTCTGGGTGCGGTCATGACTCCGGGATCACTGCCCGGACGATCCAGGAGGGCATAATCCAGCTCTTGCAGAAACATGCTGGCTTGAGTGTAATAAAACGTGTCGTACAATCTGCGGAACTTTGCATAGCTGAGGATCAAGCGCTTTTTGGCACGGGTCACACCGACATAGAACAAGCGGCGTTCCTCTTCGATCTCTTCTTTGGACTCCATGGACATGCGATGCGGGAGCAATTCGTTCTCCATCCCCACGATAAAGACATTCTCAAATTCCAGTCCTTTGGCATTGTGCATCGTCATCAAGCGCACGCTTTCCGTCTGTTCGGAGAGCATATCCAGATCTGTTTGCAGGGAGACAAAGGGGAGGAATTCCTGGAGCAGGGGGGGGCGTTCGTTTTCCCGCTCAAAGCGGTCTGTAAATTCACTCACAGAGGTTACAAATTCCACCAGATTCTCGGCTCTGGCTACATCCTTGGGATCTTTGCCATTGCGGTATAGCTCTACCCAATTGAGGTCTTCCAGAATGCTCTTCACTACTTCCAGCACCGGAGCTTTCTGGGCAAAGATTTTCCAGCTCACCAGTTTCTTGAAAAACTCGTCAACGCGGCGCTTTGCCGCATTCTGCAGTTCATCAATCGCATCGACATTGAGGAGGGCTTGATAGATCGAGCCATGCACTTTACCGGCATAGCTGATAATGCGGTTCACGGAGGTCTGTCCGATCCCGCGGGGAGGCTCGTTGATGATGCGGAGGATGCTTTCGTTGTCTGCGGTATTGGACAATACTGCCAGATATGCCAGCAAATCCTTGATCTCTTTGCGTTGGTAGAAATGCAAACTGCCTACGATGCTATAGGGTAGCTTCTTTTGCATAAAGGCATATTCAAAGACTCGGGACTGGGCATTGGTGCGATAGAGCACGGCAATGTCGTTGAGGCACACCCCGGATTGCTGTAATTCAATGATCCGTTCCGCGGTCTTTTCCGCTTCCTGATTCTCGTCGTCAAAGGTCAGCAGCAAAGGACGTTCTCCGACCCCGAGTTCGGACCATAGCTCTTTGGAATGCCTGCGTTTGTTGTTTTTGATGATGGCATTGGCGAGATTGAGGATAGACTCCGTGGAACGGTAGTTTTGTTCCAGACGAATGGCTTTGACCTCGCCGTAATCGCGCTCAAACTCCAGGATATTGCGCAAGGTGGCACCGCGCCAGCTATAGATTGCCTGATCGTCGTCGCCTACTACACAGACGTTGTGATGCCGGCAGGCGATTTGATAGATCAGTTGGAACTGGGCATAGTTGGTATCCTGATACTCATCGATCATGATATATTTGAACTGCTCCTGGTATTTGGAGCGTACGCTTTCGTTGGTTTGCAAGAGTTTAGCTGTGTAGAGCAGGATATCATCAAAATCGAGAGCTTGATTGAGCAGTAAAGTTTGCTGATAGAGCGTATAAATCTGCAAAAAAGAGCGATAAAAGTCACCGGAAGCATTGAGGTCGTTCTGCATTGCCACCAGGTCTTCGGGGAGCATCAATTTGTTCTTGTATTTGCCGATGGTGCTCAAAACACGGGCTATCGGTAACTTCTGGTTGTCAAATCCATGCTGTTTGTAGATCTTTTTCAGGATTGATTTCTGGTCATCGGTGTCGTATATTGAATAATTTGCATGAAAGGGGAGGTGAGCCGCTTCAAAGCGGAGAATGCGTGAACACAAAGAGTGGAAAGTGCCTACCCAGAGGGTTCGAACGGGGAAATTGAGCAGTGCAGAGAGCCGTTCTTGCAGTTCCTTGGCAGCCTTGTTTGTAAAGGTGACGATCAGGATGTTCCAAGGCGGTATCTTTGCTTTTTGCAAGATCCACGCAGCGCGATAGATGATAGATTTGGTCTTGCCGCTCCCGGCTCCTGCCAAGACCAGCAGTGGGCCATCTATGGTGGTGACTACTTCTATTTGCTGAGGGTTCAATTCCCTCGAAAGATCTTCAGGTATCACAATCAACTGCCTTGCTCGCAGATGCGATCAATTCGGCACACGGACAAACAGTCTTGAGGAAATCCTGCCTTCCAGTTTTGATCCATTGTAGTTTTTAAAAGCGGAAACCGAGTAATAATAGTCCCCGGGTAACACATTGGTGTTGTGTGAATAGCTGTTTACGGAAAGAACAGTATCGATCCTTGCATAGGCGGAGTTGTAGGATAAACCACGATATATATAGTAGCCATCGGTATTGGTGGAAGAATTACTCTCCCAACCTAATTCTACATATTTGTTCGGAGCCCCGGTACCGGACGATGTTGCATGCAGTCCTGTGACGGGACTCGGGATGATGATACCGGAATGACCATTAGGATCCAGGGGATTCGAACGCTTTAAGCCGCATGCGGTTAGTATAAGCGCTAAACATAGAGTAGGTATCAGGATTCTCATATTGTCCTCAAAACCGGATTTCAATGCCTTCAGGCGTCAGTTTTACAGGTTTGTCGTAATAGTCTTGGATGATCTTATCCCACACATCGGCATTGTAACTGTCCGTAGATTGAACAATATCGAACAGGTTATATGCCCATACTATCGATGCAAAGCCCAAGATAATCATCGAGTATTGATATGGATCCTGTGCCTTTTTGTAATAAGATTCAATCTCGTCGACCTGAGTGGCAAGCTCGTATTTGCGATAATAGTCGTTTGACTTGTCGTAAAAATACATAGCACTACCAAATAGTGCCAGTTCGATGCCCAAAAAGACCTGACCCTTGGTATAATGCTTTGTGGAAAACTGTCCCCAACCGGGGAAGATGGCGGATTTGACGACGTTTGTACTCACCGACTGGGAGTCCATCTCATACAGATGCAACAGTTTTTGCCGTTCCGTCAGATCCTGACGAAATTCATTACGGCCAGCCAGGTTCTTCCAGCCATACTTGGTGCTGTCTGCAAATTGGGTAAGGTCAAACACATTGCCGGCACCTCTTTCCTGTGCCCAGAGGCCTGTACAGGCTGCAATCACGATCAGGAATATATATAATCTCTTCATCATTGCTACTGCATCAACTTTTCGGAAAGCTTGTTCAGAGGAACGATTGACCGATCTCTCAGGTTGATTTGCCAGATATAAAAGTATGTTTCCTGAGGTGACATCAGATCATAACGTGCTTCATATTTATATTGCCCGGTAGAGAGCAGCATCTTCCACCCCGAATCCCGGATTTCTGTCTTTTTGTAACGGGAAAGCAAATCTGTGCGCACTTCCGATACTCTTCGATTCAAGAGACCTCCCCGATATTCATTGATGATTCTTTGTGCAAAACCAGCAGGATCTCGTTTTGCTTCGATCAGATTTTGCATCTGACCTATCTTCAGCTGATATTCCGCTTTGTCATCCAATTGATTTGCCGCTTGATAGAGCTTCAACGCTTCGGCATACTTGCCGGCAGCTTCCAGCTTCTCGGCATCGATCTTCAGGAAAGCGGCTTTTTCTATATTGCTTTTAATCGTCAGTAACCTGTTAATCGCTTCCATCGCCGGTTCGTAATCAGATATGATATCAAAAGTCTTGCGGTAATTGAGCAAGGCATTGTCAAAATCCCGCTCCGCTAAGAGGCTGTTGCCTTTGAGTACAAACAAAGAGGCAATTCCCCGGAGTCTGGCATCAATCTCCTGACGCTTGGCAGGAAAGTATTGGACGGCTATCCGGAAGAGACGATCTGCTTCGATGTAATCCTGATCGATGATAAACTGCTCTGCCTGGGACTGATAATTGTCCGAGATCAGTCGATTCAGCCGCTCGGCATTAAGCACCGGGTATCGCGCCAATTCAAACAAGACCACCAGCGCATCATTAAAATATTCTTGCTCGGCAAGAGTCGTGGCATATTCTACCTTGGTTTCGATGAACTTCTGCACCTGGACTCTGGCTTGTAGTTCATAGCTGTTGTTCGAATAATTGTCGAACAGGGTCATATAGTCTTTCCACGCCGCTTCCCGATCACTGAAAACATCCACCATCAATACTATACGACGGTAGAGCATTTCCGGCACCAGGGCAGAGCGGGGAATTTCCTTGATAATAGAGGAGATGTATTGTAAGGCCAAAGGTAGATCCCGGGCGGCCATGGCATCGTCTGCCAGAATGCGATACACTTCGCCAAGCTTGACATCCGAGGTTTCGGAATTGGATAGTTTAAAGAACTTGATGCTGAGATCCCAGCTTTTCCGATTCATCGCCATCAAACCGAGCTCGTAGTAGCTCTGGGAGCGCATCAGCTCAGCTCTGGTCTTGAGTGCACCATTATTGGTTAAACGGATGAAATGATCAAACTCTTCGATCGAACCCGCATAGCGGCCACTGTTAAAGAGTTCTTCCGCATTCTTCAACCGGTTTATCTCGCAGCCACTGCTCAGCAACAGCGTGGCGATCAAGAGCGAGAGACTGATTGCTATATTGATTTTCATAAGGAATACACTTTGCCTTCCACAGCATGCTCAAATCGGGGATCCGGATGCTCCGCTAACATTTGGCTTAATTGGGCAGACATTCCATGCGTCAGGATAATACGCTGCACATTGTAATCCGGTAGGGATAGTACTGATGTTGCCGGTGGATGAAGGGCATCGATAATTACGGTATTGCAGCCTTCGATCAAAGCCCCGATACATTGCACATCAGAGAGATCCGAAGTGTATACTAGGGAGTTTTCTGGCGTGCCGATCCGAAATGAAAATGACTTCATTTGGTTTAGCAATTGATGCTCTCGGATATAATTCTCATATCCGCTCAGATGATCTGTCATCGCCGCTACTACATCCTCAAAATAGAGATCTATCTCGTCAACCGGGAGGACATGGAGTTCGTAGGGGAAGCGTTTTTCAAAGGTGTAAAACAAATGCAAGACGTCCATGAATGCTGCCGGACGCTCCGGTAAAAACAACTGCAGAGGCTTGGTTCGGCCTTCCAGATACAACATCTGAAGGACCATCAGAAGCCCGGATACATGATCCGGATGATAATGACTAATCACGATCGCATCCAGATAATCCTTGGTCATCTGATACTTTAATAGCTGGTGGGATGTGCCACCGCCGCAATCAAAGAGGATATTCTTGCCACCGCTATTCACATAGACGCTGGATAAATGCAGGTCGAGCATTGGTAGGCCGGGTCCGGCACCCAATATCATAAATTGTATCATTATGCCTTTGGTCTCTTCAATTGATTGGGAGGAATTACCACCGGGATTTGATCCAGCTTCCTGCCAAAGATGATAAAGATCGCACTAAAGATAAACGTAGTGATCAGTAACAGTTCACGAGAACCAATCCTAAACACTATTATCGTGGTAAGCACGATTAGGATATTGATGGCATAGATGATGACGGCTGTCACCTTGATCGATCCCAGTACATTATTGATGCGATGGGTGGAATGATCTTTACCGCCCTGCATCACATGCCTGCCATCCCTTTTACGGGTGTAGCTGACCAAAGATATATCAAATATAGCATAGCTCAAGAGCAATACGGGCAAGAGATAAAAGGCTTTATCATTTTTAAAGTTACGGGCATACTGAGACATTAATATCCCCATCGAGGAGAGAAAATATCCGATAAACATGCTGCCTGCATCACCTAAGAAGATTTTAGCAGGATTAAAGTTGTAGGGCAAAAAGCCTAATGCTGCACCAGCAAAACTGAGCGAGATCAAGCCAATCAATGCCATAGCTTCGTTGTTGCCACCGGAATTGATGAGGCTGAAGGCAAAGAAGCCCAAGCCCAGGATCCCTGCCATTCCACTGATCACGCCATCCATATTGTCCAGGAAGTTCAGCGCGTTCATCAAACCCACCATCCACAGCACCAGTATAGGCAATGTCACATATACGGATCCAAACATCATAAAGAGTTCAGAAGGTTTATAGTTGGTCATGATAAAGATCATACTGACCATGATTTGTCCAAACAATTTGACGAGTGGTCTCATCCCACGTTTATCGTCGATCAGCCCGATCACGACAATAATCACGGAACCTGCCAGATAACCTACTAACCCACGGTCAAAATATCTGCCGGGAGAGATGATCACATCATAGATACACAACGAGAAAAAGCCCAGAAATACGCTCAAGCCCCCCAGTAATGGTACAGACTTCAGATGCATCTTTCTGGCTTCAGGTTTATCAACAAAATTTACTGCCTTTGCAAACTTGATAATAAGTGGAGTCAGCCCATATACAAATAGCCACGACATTATGAATACACTCACATATTCATAAATCCTATTATCCATCCATCTCTCCATAATCACATAATTTTTACAATGATGTAATGGCGTCCATTTTTGTCAAAAGAATTCTCTGCTTCCGCCTCCTTTTGGCATCCACACCACAGACCCACTGTTACGAATCTCAGGCAACAGCGAGGCACTTCCGTAGCGATTCCCTCGTCGCGACAAGGGGTTCACAAGGGAATCACGAGGGGATCACCTCAGATTGGAGCATGGAACATTAATCCCTACCATCCGCTGAAACCGGCTCTTCCAGAGTATTGCACAAATAACTTGATCTATTTGAGTAGCCGATTATATTGGAATCAATAGAGGTGATTATGAATTGCATTTTTTGTAATATCCCCCCCGAGGCTTACGTAGTCGAAAATACCCATTTCTTTGCGATCAAAGACCGTGCACCTGTTACCAAGGGGCATGCTCTCATCATTTCAAAGCGGCATTTTCAGACTTTCTTTGAAGTATCTCCCGAGGAAATCCTCTATCTCCGAGAAATAGTCCTGCTGCTCAAAGCTGCCCTGGATGATGAGTTCCAACCCGAGGGATTTAATCTGGGGATGAACTGTGGCAGGCATGCGGGACAGACTATTTTTCACTTTCATCTGCATATCATCCCCCGCTATGCCGATGACAACCCGGATGAAAAGACCGGCGGACTTCGGGAATACATTCAGGATATACTATAGGAGCAGCTATGTCTAAACGCAGATTTTTGTTTTTAGTTTTACTCAGCCTCACCCTATCCCTCATGAGCATGGATTATACCGCCGATTATCAGAGTGGTGTTGCCGTCTTCAAGATCAAGCCCGCATACCGGGAACTGATCCGCCACCGGGATAACAACATCGGGATATCTTCTCTCGATAGCAGGCTCTCCGGTATCGGACTCACGCAGCTACAGCCCCGTTTTCGCACAAATCCCAAACGCTACAAACCCGGCTTGCCGGACCTAACTCTGATCTATGAAATCCGCTTTGCTCCTACGCTCAGTCCCATAGCAGTCTGCAACCTGCTGCAAAGCGATCCCTATATCCAATATGCAGAACCCCTCTATATCGACCAGATTCTGGACATCCCCAACGATCCATTTTATACTACTGATCAGTTGTACTTTCCATCCATGCAAGCGGAAGCAGCCTGGACTATTCACAAAGGAGAAAATGGCTCGACTCCGGTAATTATTGCCATTGTCGATACCGGTGTGAATTGGACTAACGCTGAATATGCACCAAATATCTGGCACAATCTGGGTGAAGATGCCAACGGCAATGGCTACACATTCTCCGGTTCCGGCAGCTCTTGGGCTTATGATCCGGGTGACCTCAACGGGATCGACGATGACGGAAATGGTTTCATCGACGACCTTAGTGGCTGGGATTTTATGCTCAACGCTCAAGGCGCTCAAAATAATGATCCTTGGGAAGCCGGAGCTCACGGAACAGGTGTCACTAGCTATGCCAACGCAGTTACTAATAACTCCCTCTATTGGTCGAGCTTGGCATGGAATGTCACGACCATGCCGATATCCTGTTCATATCCAGGATCCAGTTCTGTATACCGTGGCTACGATGCCATCATCTATGCGGCAGAGAATGGTGCCGATATCATCAACTGCTCATGGGGGAGTACGTCCTATTCGCAAGTTAACCAAGACGTCATAGACTATGCCTACGGACTCGGTAGTATTATCATCGCGGCGGCGGGTAACAGTAACAACCAAGTCCCCGTCTATCCCTCCGCCTATGCCAATGTAGTGGCAACAGGTGCATTACTGAACGACGGAACCAAATCCAATCTGTCCAGTTATGGCATTTGGGTGGATCTTGCAGCTCCAAATCAGACCCCTACAAGTACTGGAGCAACATCCTTTGCCAGCCCCATTGCTTCCAGCCTGGCAGCCTTGATCAAATCATATCATCCCACCTGGACTCGGGAGCAAGTCATCACTCAGTTGATAGCCTCTTGTGACAATATCGACGCTATGAATCCCGGCAAAGAAAACATGCTGGGACAGGGCAAACTCAATGCCTACAGGGCTTTGACAGATATCGACCCCGTGCCTGATCAGGAATTGCGACTTGCTTTACAATCCACTGGCGTGCCAACTGATGCCAATGCCAATGGAGCAGTGGAGCAGGGCGAACAGTTTTCGCTCAATCTCACTTTGCGCAATTACAGCTATGGAGTATCCTCCACGGGTGCCAGCTTTACTCTGTCCTCCACCGATCCCGCGGTCACGATTTTGACCAACACTGCCGTCGTGGATATTCCCGCGGATGCCTTCTTTGATCTCTCCAATGCCTTCCTCGTGCAAGTATCACCCACCGCCACCTCCAAATATGTCACCTTCACTTTGACTCCCGCTGCCGATAAACCCATCGTCTTTGGTACTACTCTCAGCTTTAGTGTATTGATCAATGCCGGTGGCTGTTTCGTGTGGGAAGGCAAAGCCGGAGGCAGAGACATGAGCGGTAATTATATCAAGACTCGCCTCACTGCCATGGGCAAGCAAGTGACCTATGGCACCACTTTCCCGGCATCTTTCTATACTTTCGATGCCGTATTTCTCTCTTTTGGTATGGTGGGCAGCAATGTAGTACGCTTTGATACCGTGCCTATGTACAACGCAGTTCGGGACTACCTGGAATCCGGCGGTAAGATCTATATCGAGGGTGGAGATGCCGTGGGTTTTGACTTGGGAGAGTACTTGATCGATGTGGATGGAACTCTGGATGCCGATGAAGTGTTATGGCCGCTTTTAGGAATCAGCTCTGCCGAAGATGGTGATACAAATGTGATCTCGAACCTGACTGCGGAAAACGGATGGCATACGGCTCCCCTGGTCTTTAGCTCTTCAAACCAGACAAAGAATGACTGGGTCGATACCTTTAGTCCCAACCTCAATGGGGTCACTGCCTTCGTGGAAAACACTTATGGTAATGTAGCCATCGAGAGTATCGGCAGTTTTGGACAGCGTACGTTTGTCTTTTCCTATGCCCTCAATGAATTGGTCGATGGCACGGCTCCCAATACCAAGGCGGAATTGCTCTCTCGAATTGTAGATTTCTTTGAGACAGACACCTTCACTTTGCCGGATATCCGGAACTACTCCATAACAGATCTAAGTGATAGTTCCATCCAGCTGAGTTGGGACTACCCCTTTGAAGTGGGAAGTTTCCTGATCTTTAGTGGAGATGATCCCGCGATCCTTATCGAATCCGATGGCACCACCGAGCAGCAGATAATTATTGATACTACAGGCAGCCCCCATCAGTTTTATAGGATCTCCGCCAGACGGGAGTTTGGATTGTAGAGCAGCACGCCGATGCTGCTGAAAGATGAATCCCATCAATATCGATGGTGTCGCCCGTGAAGGGCTCTATCGAGGAGTGGAACCTTACGAGGGTCTATGCATTGCTGGCGCAATGTTCCGAACCCGTCGCTATCGGATGTCGCCATACCGGGCTAAGAGTGTTTACAATTGTATAGTCGCTAAATGTTGTGAAAGTTACGGCTAAACTCGTGATCCTCGATCGGCAGAACAGTAGATGCAATAGACAACCCACTGAAATACTCCTGCAAACTCTTTAGCACCGGATACTCCGTATAAAAGTGCCCTGCATCGAGCAGCGGGATCTTGCTGTCTAAATAACCATGATACGAGATATCACCGGTGATCAGCACATCGGCTTGCCCGGTAGCTTCCCGGATCATCGATCCACCAGCCCCACCGCAAATTGCAATCCGCGTGATCTTCATATCAACGTCCATGCCAGCCGTCCACAAGCGCAAACTTCCGGTACCCAGCCTGGCTTTCACATCAGTAGCCAGTTCACGCAGTGTCATTTGTTGCCGGGGTGTGCAGATCAATCCCAAGCCATAGGCAGGATTGGGATTTGCGACCGGATAATAATAGACTGCAGGCGTTTCATAGGGGTGGGTATGAGTGATGGCAGCCACTACGGCTTGGAGCTGAAAGCTATCCACCATCATTTCCAGTTCCTGCTCCAGGACCACCTCTTCTGTTCCGATCTCACCAACCGTCGGCGTACTTCCTTCCAACGGCACAAAACTCCCCGTCACACCGTGAACAGTGGAACATCCGGTATAGGTACCAATCCTGCCGGCACCTGCGGCATAGGCGGCACTGCGTACCTTTGCTATTGCTTCCGGTGGACAGGTAACGGATAGATGATACCAGGTACTCCCGGTTTCATGTGTCAAATGCGAAATCGGTATCAGATCCAAGGCTGCTGCCAGGGCATGATTGACTCCATTATCCGCCACATCCAGATTTGTGTGCAGGGATATCACTGCAATTCGGTGTTCGATCAATTCCAAATAGAGCGGATTGGTAATGCTTTTGATGGCATTAAAGATCAAAGGATGGTGGCTCACGATCAGGTCTGCGCCGATCTCGATCGCCTTTGCTACAGCACTGGGAGTCACATCCAGACTGATCAATATCTGCCGGATTTCGCGCTGTGGACTCCCGATTTGTAATCCGCAATTATCCCAGCTCAGCGCCAGTCCCAGAGGAGCCTTGCGATCCAGCTCCTGCAATAGTTCAAAGATCTTCATGATCTGCCCGGTTACAAACGATAGGTTTTGATCTTGTTTTTCTTCAGGAGCGGCACGATCAGTTCATTGGTTTCCGCATTGAAATAAATATCAGCAGCGGATTCCAGCTTCTGTTGGAAGGGTACAAATCTGTTCTGTTCCTGCGGAATCTTCACTATCATCTTTTCGGTCCAAGTGCTAAAGTAGATGATGCCATCGTTATCTATGGCGATCCCATCCAGATTGGAGTACATGGTATCCATAAACACTCGTACTTCTTTGTTGCGCAGGTCATAAGCCACAATCGGAGCACGTTCGCTAAATCCCGTGATCAGCATTTGAGAGCGTGGCCGGTCATATACTATCCCATTGGGAGCGCGGAGCTTCGGATCGCTGATCTTTTCCAGAGATTTGGTGGTAGGATCAAAGATAAACAGACAGTCTGCTCCCGTATCGGTGATATACAAAAGACCGTTTTCATCAATAGCAATGTCGTTCAGCATCACAGCTCCGGTGATCGGGATCGGACCTGCGATCTTGGCATTTGCCACATCTATCACTTGCAAGGTGCCCATGTCTGCCACATAGAGATAAGCTCCCGCCATAGCCATGCCTTTGGGGGATTTCAGACCTTTCTTGATGAAGGGGCTGAGCTTGCCATCGGCATCCATCGCCACAATACTACCGTTTCCGGTATTCGAGACCAGATATCTTTTATTAGCTTTGTCATAGAGGACACTTTCCGGACCTCTCAGCTTTAACCTAAAAGCATTCCATACATACAGACCACTGAGTATGACCAAGACCAATAGTACATTGATCATGATGAGTTTAAACTTTTTATTCATGTTCGGGCTCCTTGTTTACCTCGTCGCATTTTATAATAATACATTCCACAATCGCCACTATAAGTAGCTATTTTTTTAGGATTTATCTGAAATACTAAGTCTCCACCGTCCAAGTGCAGCCTTCTTTGGTATCACTCAGAATCACACCGAGTGCTTTGAGATCGTCCCGGATCTTGTCCGAAAGTGCCCAGTTCTTTTCTGTTCTGGCACTTACTCGATAGCTGATGATCAGGTTGATCAAGTCTTCGGTGAGGTGGTTGATGTCCTGTGCCGGTTCTTCCAGACTTTGGAAAAAGCCTAATGCACCGCCCAGATGATACAGCATGTGAGCCGCAGCAATGCGTTCCGGCATTGGCAGTTCCGCACTTTTGGCTTGGTGCGCCAGTTCAAATAGCACAGCGATCGCTTTAGCAGTATTAAAATCATCATCCATGGCCTCGTTAAACTCCCGTTCTGCGCTTTCATATCCTCCTATGGACGGTGAATCCTGAACTTGCAGGAAATCAACGGATTTGAAGGCTGCATGGAAGTTTTTCAGAGCACGAGCCGATTCTGCGATGAGTTCGCGGTTAAAATCGATCGGACTGCGATAGTGCTTTGACAAAAAGAAAAAGCGGATCACTTCGGCATCATATTCTGCCAGGATTTCGCGGGCAGTAAAGAAATTATTGAGGCTTTTGGACATCTTTTCGCCTTCGATATTTAGAAATCCGTTGTGCATCCAATAGTTTGCCAGAGGTTTACCCGTCAGCGCATAGGCCTGAGCCTGTTCATTTTCATGATGCGGAAAGACGAGATCGACTCCGCCCCCGTGAATATCAAAAGTCTCGCCCAGATATTGCCGAGACATCACGACGCATTCCGAATGCCAGCCCGGACGTCCTTTGCCCCAAGGGCTATCCCATTCCGGTTCTCCGGCTTTGGCACGTTTCCACAGGGTAAAATCTGCTGCATTGCGTTTTTTAGTATTTTCTGCCACTCTGGCACCGGCTAATTGCTCTTCCACTTTTTTGCCGGACAGACTGCCATATTGGCTGATCGAAGCTGTGGCAAAATAGACGTCGCCATCAGCCTCATAGGCATGCCCACTCTTTTGGAGAGCGTGGATCAGTGCGATGATCTCCGGCATCACTCCGGTCGCCCGGGGTTGGAAGTGGGGAGCCTTCAAGCCCAAACGCTTTGCATCTTCCAAAAAGGCAAAAGTATATTTGGCAGCCACTTCCGAAAAGGGAATACCCTCTTCGATGGCTTGGGCGATAATCTTGTCGTCGATATCTGTAATGTTTTGTACATAGGTCACTTCCATACCACGAAATTCAAAATAACGGCGCACCACATCAAAAAACAAAAAGGCACGGGCATTGCCGATATGAAAGTAGTTATACACTGTGGGACCGCAGGCATAGAGCTTCACCTTACCGGGTTTGATCGGGACAAATTCTTCTTTACTGCGGCTCATCGTGTTATAGATTTTCATGCTATACTCCTATGTAGATTTATTCTGGAAACAATTCTGCAAAGATTTGTCGGACGTCAAGACAAATAGTAAAACCCTGCCCCGCCACTCTGTAGCTCCAATCTCAGGCGACTCCCTCGTGATTCCCTCGTGAAGCCCTTGTGAGCACAAGGGAATCGCTACGGAAGTGCCTCGCCGGCAGGAGGCAGGCAAGCAAGTGGCACAATTCATATCTGAGTAGATACCCTTTGAGCAGATGATGTCCCTTGCGTCCAACATGCCCGATTTGCAATCTTTGCAGCCCCCTGAATACTCCGCTCTGTATCACAATTTCAGCGTACTCGTGAGTACAAACAAAATTTACAGGTTGACAACAATTTCATTTTCATTCTGATAGTGGTAGAATGCTAACTCATCACTATAGGAGGCCTTATGCGCCAGCATCCAAGAATCTATTTGTTATTGATGATCCTTGTTGCTACCATTTTTACTATGCCCTTACAAGCCGCATATCTGACAGATATGGCGATTACCCTCAAACAGCCGGACGGCACAACATTGCAATGCCTTGCATCCGGTGACGAATATCACAACTGGTTACATGATAAAGATCACTATACCATCATCCAATCCCCCACGACAGGCTATTATGTCTATGCCGTGCGGAGCGGAACGGATGTGGTGGCAGGCGACTTGATCGTAGGCCATGGCAATCCCGCATCCCGCGGATTGGTCCCCTATATCAATATCAGCGAAGCCAAATATAAAAGCTATCGCCACAATAAATTCCAGATGCCGGCAGAGCGTGATGCTCCTACGATTGGAACTGTGAACAACATTGTGGTTTATATCCGTTTTACCGGAGAGACCGAATTTGGGCAGACTATTGCCACCTATGATGGCTGGTTCAATAGTGGAACCAGTTCACAAAAGAGCTATTTTGCCGAAGCCTCATACAACCAATTGAATGTAAACACCACTTTCTACCCTGCCTCTTCCGGTGGTTATGTGGTATCCTGGCAAGATTCCCATACCCGGGGATACTTTCAGCCTTATAATGCCACCACCAACACCATCGGCTACCAGACGGATGCCCAAAGTACAGATCGCGAATTTACGCTATTACAAAATGCCATTGCAGGTGTTGCCACTGCCGTACCCGCCGACTTGATAATAGATGCGGATAATGATGGCAAAGTGGATAATGTGGTATTCATCATACGCGGTGCTGCGGGTGGGTGGTCTGATCTCCTGTGGCCCCACCGTTGGTCGATTTATGACCGCACTGTGACCCTGCGCGGCAAACGGGTGTATGACTTTAACCTGCAGTTACAGGACTTTTTGTCATCCAGCAGTGTCGGTGTGATCTGCCACGAGTTTTTCCATACTCTGGGATCTCCGGATCTATATCATTATACCGAAAACGGCATAGATCCTGTAGGTTCCTGGGACTTGATGGAATCCAATGCCAATCCCCCTCAGCACATGGGCGCTTATATGAAATGGAAATATGGTGATTGGATCGCTTCGATCCCCACCATCAGCATTGACCAGCTTTATACTCTCAATCCCCTTACGTCTTCCACGGGTAATGCCTACCGGATCAATTCACCATACTCTGCTTCCGAGTATTTTATCGTGGAATTCCGCAAGAAAACCGGAACCTTTGAGAACTCTCTTCCCGGCTCCGGAATACTGGTCTATCGCATCAATACCACCGTCGGTGATGGCAATGCGGATGGCCCTCCGGACGAAGTGTATATCTACCGCCCAAATGGTACAACCACTGTAAATGGCACTATCAGCAGTGCCCACTTTAGCTCTGAAACCGGCAGAACTGCCATTAATGCCGGCACCAATCCTACGCCCTTCCTGACTTCCGGAGCAGCAGGCGGACTCTCTTTGTTCAACATCGGTTCCAGTGCAGGCTCTACCATGAGCTTTACCAAAGGATCTGCACCAGTAGTGACCATAGATTTTAGCACCAACCCCTATCCCCAGACCTTCGACGATGCGACGTTTGCCCCCGAAGGCTGGCTCATTTCTACTTCTGGAACGCACAATTTTGAGCGGGTTACTGCCGGAACATACCCCACTACCTCTCCGCAATCCGGAGCCGGCATGGTGCAATATAACAGCTATAATGCCTCCACAGGCAACACTGCACTCCTGGTTAGCCCGCGGATCAACATAGCCAATATCACGTCTTACAGCTATTCCAGTTCTTTTTACATGTATCGCGATGCCGGATATTCCACAAATGCAGACAAGATCGAAGTATATCGCAATACTACATCCGACTTGAGTGGTAGCCCCACCTTGCTGGGAACCATCAATCGCTCTACGGCTCTCAGTCCCACTGTTGCCAGTGCCGGGTGGTACCAATATAATTATGAGATTACCCCATCCGTTACCGGTTACTATTATATGATCTTTAAAGCTACCAGTGCCTATGGTAATAGAATGTTCATAGATAGCTTTTCACTCCTGCGTACATCAACGGCTTCCGTGCCCAATGTGGCGATCAGCCCCAGCCCTACAAATCTCGCAACCGCTGTCGCCGTCACATCCGACCTGGCATGGTCTTCCGGGGGCGGTGGTCCCACGGGATATCGCATCAGTCTCGGCACCAATAACCCACCTTCAAATATTGTGAATTACTCCAATCTGGGCAGTGTGTCTACATATAACCCTGTTGCAAATCTGCAATACTCCACCACTTACTATTGGAAAGTGACCCCCTACAATGCTATTGGAGACGCTGCGAATTGTCCTGTTTGGTCATTTACCACAGAGCCAGACCCCACTCAGCCGGTGCCATATACTCAGGACTTCAATGCAAGCACCAGCTTACCAGCAAACTGGTCAGGTACCTTTAATATCACAACAAATCATGGTACTTCCGGATCAAACGGAGCCAATAGGAACATCTGGTCTTCAACGCCCTCTGCTTCGATCACGACTTGCCCGATCGGTCCCTTGGGTGCCAATAATGAACTGCTCTTTGATTATCGCATTGTAAATTATACCAGTTATCCAGCTACTGCTACGACTCTCGGTGCGTCTGACAAGGTAGAAGTCCAGTTCTCGACCAATGGTACGGATTTTACAACGATTTACACCATCAACCAAGCTTCCCATGTCAGCAGCAATTCCTTCGTACAAAAGAAAGTGGATCTTACTGCTCCTGTCAAGGCAGCGATCGGAGACGTCG
>PHBQ01000052.1 GCA_002841975.1 Candidatus Cloacimonetes bacterium HGW-Cloacimonetes-1 | reverse complement strand
CGCTATAGACCATTGGTTTCGGTTCCTGGAATCCCGGAAGCGCTTCCGGACAGCCGTTCTTGGCAGTGGTAATGGTATCACCCACGCGGGCATCAGCCACTTCTTTGATATTGGCAATGATATATCCCGCTTCCCCGGCATTCAATTCCTTTTGGGGGATAAACTTCAGTCCCAAATGCCCGATTTCCTCGATGTCGTATTCCTTGGCATTGGAAAAACACTTGATCTTGTCACCCTTGCGCAGAGTACCATCAAACATCCTAACCAAGATCACGACGCCCCGATACATATCAAAATAGCTATCAAAGATCAAGGCTTTGGCAGCGTGATCATTCTCGCCTTGGGGAGCCGGTAAAAACTCGATCACGGCATCCAGCAATTCGGATACACCCGCCCCGGTCTTGGCAGAAACGCGCAAGATGTCGGATTTGGCACAACCAATGATTTCCATGATTTCGTGTTCCGTGCCGTCCACGTCGGCCTTGGGAAGATCTATTTTATTCATCACCGGCAATACTTCCAGGTTGTTTTCCATCGCCAGATACAGATTGCTCATGGTCTGCGCTTCCACGCCCTGAGCTGCATCTACCAAGAGGATAGCGCCTTCACAAGAAGCCAATGCCCGGGATACTTCATAGGAAAAGTCCACGTGTCCGGGAGTATCTATCAAATTGAGAATATAGTCTTGACCTTTATAGTTGTGATTCATCCGAATCGCATGAGATTTGATGGTGATCCCTTTCTCGCGTTCCAGATCCATATCGTCCAAAACTTGGGCTACCATCGTGTTTTTGTCTATCACATGTGTCACTTCCAAAAACCGATCGGCCAAAGTGGATTTACCATGATCTATATGTGCAATAATGCAGAAGTTACGGATATAATCTTGTTTCATTGTGCTTTCCTCACGTCAGAGAGACCTTTTATCAATTGTTTGCCCATGCTTGCCCGGATCGGGACATTGACCCATAACCGTATAATTGATATACATTTACAGGTCTGTTATCGAAGCTATGGTGCTGCAATTGAGTATTCTTCGTCAGTCTTTCAGAGTGCTAAAATTTACTCAGGCAGAGATTTGTCAAATACAATCCGCAAATCCCCTCCCGGACTGAGGTGTGGACCAAGCAGGATTAGCATGCTTTGTGGCGTGTACCATAATCCTGTTATCCGATTTTATCAAAATGCATGTTTGGACTTTGTCAACAGCCTAAACCCGTTTTAACGGGTAACGGATTATAGGCGTGGGATTTATCCCGCGTATAATCGCAACCACAAACCACATTATCCCAGTTTAACCGGGGTCAGACTTTGAAGGGGATTTCAATCCCCTCATTGCCACATACATCTACAAAGCAAGCACTTATAATTATTTATCTCCTGAGAATAGTCGGGGATTGAAATCCCCTCCAAAGTCCCATAATGGTAGGCTGATGTTAACTGAATATGGCTCTCGGTACGTGGGATAAATCCCACGCCTATATTCCTTTACCGATTGAAATCGGTATTTTGAAGACATCCAGGAGTTGTATTGGCAAACTACTGGATATTGCCCATCGCCTAAATCGATACGAGCCGAATGTAATTCTGTGTGTTAGCAGTGTATGATGCCACAGTCTATAGCAGCAATTCGCCCCTACATCAATCCCAGGCGATCCCCTCGTGACTCCCTCGTGATTCCCTCGTCGGCACGAGGGATGCGCAAGGTAAGCACCTCTGTGTCATGAGGCATTGCAAAGAGTGAGGCTATTTCAAGAGGAGCATTTTGAGTGTTTGACTGCCACCACCTTGGGTGATCCGGCAGAGGTAGATCCCGCTGCTCAGTTCCCGTGAATTGTCGTCGGTACCATCCCACACGCTTTCATGGTTGCCGGTGGAGAGGGATCCTGCAAAGAGCCTCTTCACCAATTGCCCCTTGAGGTTGTAAATATTGATTTGCACAGGTTCCGGAGAACGAACGTCGTAGCGGATGGTGGTGCTGGGATTGAAAGGATTGGGATAGTTAATCGCTGGAATCAGCACCTGTAAAGACTCGTCAATCGGTATCGTGTCGTCCATTACCTCCACATGGGTCTGAGATTCCAGATAAACTTCACTGGCCCCGGAATTATAGACGGCAGCTACTTTGATCTTATAAATCTGCTGGTATTGGAGATCATTAATATTCCCGCTGCGTTGGTTACCGGCAATGTAAATCGTTTGCCAATCCGAAGCCGGGGCATCGTAGAGCTTGTATTTGACCTCAAAATGATTGGGATCCGTATATGAATGCCAATTGAGGTCGATCGTACTAATACTGGGTCTGGTGAGGGAGCGGATGTAAGGGATACAGGTCAAACCCTGCACATTGCCCATCTCGAATCCACTGCTGATAAAGGACTCGGCAAACAAAGAGCGTGCCTTCAGCTCGTCAATGGAGTTGCCGGCAAAGATCACAGTATAGTATTTCAGGCTCTGTCCGGGAGCGATATTCAAATAGCGGTTTGTACCTGCAGCAGGGTCGTCTTTGCATACACTGTACAAATATCTGGTATCATTTGCAACAGGTTGTTCATATTGCATGTTCCCCCCCATGGGGATCAAACTTGAGAATTTTGATGAGGAAGGATTACGTCCAGTCATCAGCCAGTACTTTTCATTGGGTGTTTTACGAGGTGAATAGCTTGGATATAGACCGGCTGGGGCGGCATCGTTGGCCCCATCTCCCACTTTCCAGAACCAGGCATGACGCTCGAGATTTTGGTTTGGGACTATTATCTTGAGCCCCACAATCCCTGCAATTCCACCTGAATCCCGGCTGTAGGCAAATTCATACCCCTCGCCACACACGTATCCGGAGACATCGTCTATTGCTCCATAGCTACCCCAACTGAGGGGGCCGATGTCACAGTCCATATAGGAAGCCAGAGAGACTTGGAACAAAGTATCGACGGGATTGCAATTCCAGAGCGTGTTTTCCAGGATCACAAAGTTTGCAAAGTTTTGCAAGCCCCAGGAATAGCTTTTTTGCTCGATGGCGATTTGCAGAGGGCGATGATCATTTGTATTGCTGGAAGTCCCATAATCGCGCTGTCCCACTGTTCCAAAGGGACAGAAGTCGTAAAAATATGCAGTTTTGGTCTCAAAACTCGGCGTTTGGAGGGGAGTGGAAGTTGGCACCGTAAACAAATAGCTTCCCTGTGGATCCGGATAACTGAACGGACGATGCCCCGGAAGCCCCAAAATACTGGTCAAAACATTGTCCAGTGGCGAGTTCTGAGCATTATTGGGAGCATCGTAGCTAAGGGGATTGTCGGCAGGTAAGAGTTCATGTATATTTGCATCTCCATCATATCCCTCGGTAGTCAGAGAATCGATCACAGGGCGCAGCAATGGAGTCCACAGCGGGGATGACGTAGTCACCACTTGCGAGCTGTCCATTGTGGGAAAACTAGCCAGCCAATAGAGCTTTCTACCCAGCTCATCCCGGCGGTATTTCTTGGCAGAAATCCAGTGCGCTCCCTTGTATATATAACTGTTTTCAGAGTTGGCAGGATAGGTGAGCCCTTCCAGGGTACCCATATTGGAGACTTCTAAAAGTAGGTTACCACTGTTGTGAGTGCTATAATTCAAGGCTTTGGGAACGTCCGGGTCTTCTGATGTGGCAAAACAAAGTGCCAGCAATGTACAAAGAGCAATAGTAATACAGTATTTCATGATACCCTCCTCACTTTACAACATTCGGATTTAGCAATTGAGCGAACACTTCCGGCAGAGCCGTCGCAACGTCTGTCTGCACCATATAAGACAGTGGAAATCCGAAGACCAAGACAGACCCGGTGCCCTGTTGACGCATGTATGCCACGTACTTGGAACTATAGAGATTATATTGTTCTTGGGTGGGAGCATAGGGGCTATTCACAGCTTTACATCCAAATGCATAGACAAAGTCCAATCCCGGGCTCGGCTCAAAATAGGTGATCGCAGAAAGACCCAAGCGCGTTCTAACAATGACATTGAACGAATCTGTAATGTTGACGTTGATATTACCAAAATTTGGGAAGGTCCCAATGGCATTCACAAAAAAGGTGTTATTCTGGATACCACTGGATGTGAGGGAGGAGTAAACACCAGAGTTGCTAAGGCCAAAGTATGCCATTAACTCCGGATAGAGGCTTATCTGCTGCATCGTGACAACAGTTAAGTGGGTGCCACTAAAAACCAGCTTTCCACTATTGGAAAGATATTGCAAGAGGGCATCCGGATTACTGGACAAAGTACTGGCAGATTGCGGATTGTCGCTGTGCCAGAGCACCATTTTGTAATTCTGCAGCATTACCGGATTTACCCGGCTGGCAATTGACCCGGTCGAATTGAGATCAAGCAGCTCGACATTGCCCAGATTCTGGGGGACTACCGCGCTGTAAAAATCGTCCACATAAGCTTCCGGAGCCATGCTGGGCGAGTTTGGGGAGTCATCCACAATCAGGATGCCGCTACGTTGATTAAAAGGTTTGGAAGCAACCAAGTCATAATACTGTTCTGCTGGAGTCGGATCAATGGCATTTTGCAGATCTACCGCCCGTACTTGCAGCCGGTGACTGCCATTAGTAAGGTTTGAAAGGATGGCATACCTGCTATTCACATCCACATTGTCGATGCGTAGCCACTGCGTGCCGGTACCCTGATCGGTGATTATGCGGGAGTTGAAAAAGTGATCTTGAATCGGGAAGATCCCATTATCCCAACGGAGGTCAAAAGCGATGATACGGGAGTGATAATCGTTACCATTTACATCCACACACTGGTTGATCTCACTGAGCCATGGATCGTCGGTGATATGGATAATTCCACTTGCTATATATCCATACTGTCCGCTCCAGCCCCAGTTGAGATGGAGCTTGAAGTCCGGGGAATTGATAGCCTGGAGGTTTTGATTATCGGGGTATAATACTCTGTTCTTGTGGCTGGATGACGACGGGATTAATTCCAATGTGTATGGCAACAAGGCAGGATCAATCGAAAAGTGATTACTGCCCAAGCCCACTGTCTTTTGAGAGTAGATCAGCGTTTGGGGATAGAATCCGGTTTGTACGTGGAAATACACATTGGGAGTGCTTGCCCCAATGAGACCCTGGCGAGATACCACATAGGATTCAAACTGCGTATATTCACCATCCAGATTGGCTGTGAGTGCCGGTGAAGAGGTGGTGTTCAGGATTACCTTGCGAATGTCTTCACAACTTAGGCTATTGTGCCACGTTCCAAAGGTCGTTACTTGCAGGGAGGAATTCAGGGTATTGACGCGATACATAAAGTGATCTGCATACAGGCCTTCTACAAAGATGTCTCCTATCTGTTCCCGGAGCAGAAACTCCACTCCCGCTGACACCGTGTCGCCATCCTGAAAATTCACTATGATAGTGCTGCCCAGCAGGCGGTCGCTTCTGAAGGGGGAACTGATGGCTCTGATGGATTGATCGGCGTGCCGGATCTGCACATCGACCTGGGTAATGATCTGGCTCAGTTTGCCCCCTGAAGAACTGAATTCTACGCTGAGGTTGCGCTGAGTGGTCCAGATGCTGCGATGATTGCCGGGAATCTCAATAGAGATGGAATGATCCGCTCCCGGAGTGTAAAAGTAGAGCCAACCCTCGGGATTGGCGAAAAGTCCGGCAGGTAACTCCTCATTGGATGTATAGATCTTGTAGGCAAAGAGATTCCCGGATTCGGTAGAAGTCTTGAGGGAGATTGTTTGCAATACGCTGTATTCTCCGTTGGCCAGAGGTAGCTTTTCACATTGGAAGCTTAGTTCTTCCGGTACCACCGCCGGGGGAGCGGTTGGAAGTTTTTTACTACAAGACATTACAGCAAGTAAAACCAAAAACAGAACACCATAAACTTTCATCAGAACTCCTTAGCAGATATTTATCCGATCGGTGTTTCAGGCTTACACATCCATTAGGCAAGTGCCAAAGTACGCAGACCTATATCCGCTATAGAGTTGATTTTAATTTGTTTATAAATATGTCAAGGAATTGTTGCGATCTACTTCCGGCATCTGCGAGCTTATGTTATAGGAGCTTCACACCCATGCATTCCAGCAGAACAATGGCATCGGGAAGGCTGAAGACGGCATCTTTGATTTGATTGTTAAGGGGATTGATTTGATAGCCTGTTGCGCCTGTGAAATTGGCTTTGACCAGGATTGTATTATGAAAAGTAACCGTACGGAAACCGGTGTGGCTAAAATTTGCTTCTTTGAGGTTTGTCTCCATAAAGTCCGACTCCACGATATCACATTGAACATACTGAGTTTTGCGCAGGTCCAACAGATTGAAGTTGCAGCTGCGGATCAGGCATTCCGCAAAGTGGAGTGCCAAGCCCAGGGCATTGCAGCGTGTAAAATCGACCCCCACCAGCTTGCAGCGGATGAAGCTGACTCCTTGCAACATGGCACCCGTGAACGAAGTAAGCGAAAGATTACAGTCGTGAAAAGCACATGTATCGAGAATTCCATCAAAGGCCAGATCACTGAGGTCACAAGCGGTGAACTGACAATTGGTATAGCTGCTGCCGGCAGGCTCCAGCTCCGAAGCCTCATCAAAACTCTGATTTAGATAGTCCCTCACCGATTCGTGAGCTTTTCTCAAAACGTACTCCTTATGAAAAAACCCCAAGCACAGGCCTGGGGTTTGTTTATTCTTGGTTTCTTAATCGATTATTTAATCATCATAGCTTTACGTAAATAGCTGTATTCACCGGCTAGCATCCGGATGTAGTAAACACCGGTGGTGCAAGCATTGCCGGAGTTATCCATGCCGTTCCATTGAACTGTCCAAACACCTGGAGCTTTTTCTCCTTCGTTGAAACTGCGGACTAACTGGCCACGAGAGTTAAAGACCGAGATTTCCACAACAGTCGCTTTGGTCAAGCTATAACTGATAGTGGTGCTGGGGTTGAAGGGATTGGGGTAGATGGATTGCAGGCCATCCACGCTCGGGATGGTAGGGATATCGACGCTACCATTGTTGCCTACTAATACTGTCACGGGACCGTGTAGAGACACGTCACCGGTCAAGTCGATGTTCTGTAACCAGAAATAGTAGCGGGTATTCGGCACAACTTCTTCATCCACATAGCTGTAATTGGATTGAGTGGAAAGATTGAAGGCCGGAATAAAGGGGCTGACCCGGATGGCTTCATCAATGCTGTCTTCGGTATTGCGATAGACGTAATATCCGGCAACATTGGTTTCGGATTGGGTGACCCAGTGCAGTCCCACAAAATGCTCCGCAGTCGTTACAGCTGTAAAGGAAGAAAGCTCGACGGGGAGGGTTATGGGAGGGGCGACGTTGGGGTTTTGAACGCCAAAGGTGGCACCTTGGATGAGGTCTCCATTATTGTTGTTGTCAGAAAGATCTTCTGTAGGGTCAGTGGCATCGTTAAATGACCAATATCCTACCAAGTTCTGCTTGGCAACAGGATCGGCAACGTTGATTTCGTTGATCATATTGTCTTGGATTTCCTGGGGAGTACGAATATCATTCCAGACGCGCACTTCGTCCATCAAACCGATAAAGGGAATGTTAGATGTCGGTCTGGAAGGGCGGAGAGCTCCGATGGTGAGGATAGTACTCCAGTTTACGTCGCCATCATTGGTATAGCTCAGCACATTTGTACCGTTGACATAAAGGGTGGTAACTCCGCTTTTAGTCGAAGATAAAGCAATGTGAGTCCAGGTGTTGATAGCTATGCCGGCACCAACTGTTTGATGATAAGCAGTAGCAGTGCCCTCAAAGGACCAAACGCGGACTTCCGAGCCTGCCAACGTGATCCAAAGGGGATAACCATTGGCAGCAATAACTGAAGATGACATGACGGTGAAACCATAATTGCTTTGATCTAATCCTCCTCCGGTCAATTGGGTGGGATAGACCCAGGCTTCGACAGTGTACGCAGTGGATATCTGACCGCTCAAATCACCTGTAGTCATACAAGGGGCATCACCTATAGTAGGTCCAGTTAGGGATATGGATTGAGCATATAGCCCGAATAAGCCTACTATCATTACGATTAAAAATAAGATTCCTTTGTGTCTCATAATTCCTCCATGAATTATCTGTTTATTTAGTCACTTATGTTGTTCTCAACTTATGACGTATCATATGTTATATAATATAGGGTGTGCAAGTTCGAATGTCAAGAATAATTTTCACGATGCATCCAAAGCTATCGTCGAGTTTCAGTTCGGATTCCACAGCTAAGCCATAGTTTGGATGCTGTTTCGCAGATTGGTTGGCTTTTCGCAAACCAATCTCATTTATGCAAAAACCCCCAAGCTCAGGCTTGGGGGTTTTTTAATAATTAGGTTTAGTAATCGATTATTTAATCATCACAGCTTTACGCAAATAGCTGTCGTTCCCGGCTTGCATCCGGATGTAGTAAGCACCGGTGGTGCAGGCATTGCCGGCATTGTCCATGCCGTTCCATTGAACTTTCCATAATCCTGCAGCTTTTTGTCCTTCGTCGAAACTGCGGACTAACTGACCACGGGAGTTATAGATCGAGATTTCCACGACAGTCGCTTTGGTGAGGCTATAACTGATCGTGGTTCTGGGGTTGAAAGGATTAGGGTAGATGGATTGCAGGCCATCCACAATCGGGATGGGAGGCGTTACAACGCTACCATTGTTGTCGACATATATCGTCACAGGGCCGTGTAAAGCCACATCACCGGTCAAATCGATGTTCTGTAACCAGAAATAGTAGCGGGTGTTCGGCAAGACTTCTTCATCCACAAAGCTGTACTCGGATTGAGTGGACAGATTGAGGGCAGGGATGAAGGGGCTGACCCGGATGGCAGTATCAATGCTGTTTTCGGTATTGCGATAGACGTAGTATCCGGAGACATTGGTCTCGGATTGGGTGACCCAGTGCAAGCCCACAAAATGCTCCGCAGTCGTTAAAGCTGTAAAGATTGAGAGTTCGACAGGGAGTGTAGGATCTGCACCACTACCCAGGATCACAGGGATAGTGCCCTTGGCAACATCAAAATCGATAGTAAAGGGTATCACTCCTGTTACAGCTGCAGAGCTGAACCAGACGCCACCCTGATAATAAGCACCCCAAGTGTACGCGGTGGTAACGTTGAACATAACTGTTCCGGTACCTGTTAATGAAAAAGCTGTACCAAGAGTAAATGATGGGTTGGAAACAGCAGGGGGAACGATTCCTGTGAGGTAATACAACCCACCGGTAACCGTATTGGTAATATCTACAGATACACCGGTTTCAATAACAGTAGGTACACTGGGTGGGATATAATTAACTGATCCGCTAACTGACTTGTTCACTTGAGAAGCGCCAGTGCTGGTAAAGGCAATGTTACCGGAGTAGGAGCCGATTGTGGTTCCGTCCAAGCGCACATAAACGTTTCCGCTAAAGCTGGGCGACAAAGATAGCGTTGTAGTCCATGGTGCTGCATTGGTAGTGGAATATTCAAATCCTGTTACTGCAGCTACATTGATGTTACTGTTTAGGGTTGTTCCCGATACTGCAACATATTGCGATGCCGAAGGAGTTCCCACAGTAGTAGAGAAAGCATTGAAGGTTCCTGTAGCATAGATCACAGGATTGAGGGGGGCGCCACCACTGGGACTGTTCCAAGAGGCTCCATTCATCAATGTGCCGTTATGAGCAACAGATGCCAAATCCGGCGCATTAGTCCCGGTTGTCTCATTGAAACGCCAGTAACCCTTTAAAGCAGCTGGTACAGGAGTAGGAATCTCGTTATACATACTCGCCTGAATTTCGGACTGAGTCCTGACTACGTTCCAAACGCGTACTTCATCAATTAAACCGTGGAAGGGAATTAGAGAAACAGCTCTGGATGAGCGTAATACTCCTATCGTAAAGACACTGTTCCAATTGCCTTGATTCTCATTGGTATAAGATAGCTTTTGCACTCCGTTTACATAGATCTTGGTAAGTCCGCCTTTGACGGAAGTGATTGCTACATGATACCAATTGCCGACAGTAAGTCCTGCACCAGAAGTTGTATGGGCAACTGGAGCGGTATTGGTGAAAGACCAAACATTCAGTTCCGTGCCCTTGGCAGTCAACCACAGCGGATATCCTCCCACTACAGTGGAGGACGACATAATAGTATAACCATAAGTTGTATGGTCCACAGCCCCGCCGGTAAGCTGAGCAGGCTTGATCCATGCTTCTGCAGTATAAGTAGTAGATACTCCTGCAGTTAAATCACCAACTGAGACATAGTCTTCATTGGGTGCACCAGTCAAGCCATCAATTTTTACACTATTGGGGATGGCATTACAGTTCACCGCCAAGCCTACCAGTAGCACGATAAAAAATAAGATTCCTTTGTGTTTCATTAAAGCCTCCTATATTCAATAACCGACTTCATTAGAATTCTATAATTCAAGTCAGTTATCTGAGTTATATAAATAATATAGTGCACGCGCGAAGGTATGTCAAGGGAAACAATTAGATCCCAACAGCCTTCAAGATTCCAGAGATGTATTTGTGTTGTTTTTGCGCTAATATGCAATTCATATGGTTCAGTAAAGCATGAGTGGCATATTACGCAACTACCATTGCGTTACTGTTGCTGTATATGCAACTCTCCTCTAAATATCTTGGCATAAAATGACACAAATAGGTATGTTTACGATTTTGTTCGTTTTGGCTCGTATTGTGTTTATCATATATAGTGATTCTTGTAAAGGAGTATCAAATGAAAGTATTATTTATGGTCACTTTGGCAATCATGCTCGCGCTTGCGGGTACCGGATGCGAAAACAAAGCGGATAACCTGACCCAGGTCAAAATGGAAACTTTAGTAGTGCCTGATGGGTTCAATTATGAGACTTCCCGCACAGTTACTGTGCTTGCACAAGGGTTGTATAAGTCATCCATATCCATCACCACTCTGGATGGATTGGAACTCTCCAAGGGTTTGCTGGATCCTGTGAATGGATTTTCGTCCCTGATCACGATACCCAGAGGGACTGCTAAATTGATAATGAACTACAATGGTGAATCGGTAACTGTCAAAGTCATCGATGATGTCTTAGAATATTCATTTATTCCGGGCTCGAATTAGGGGGGTAATAGTGAAAGCAATGTATAAACTAATCCTGATCTTGATTTTAATAGTTACCGCTGCCAATCTCTTTGCTGCAGAAAAAAAGATCGACCGTGTGGAAGTCATCATGGAACGCATCACGCACGATAGTGTAACCCACTTATTCACTGTATGGTTCGGATACTACAACCCCAATAGTGTAGCTATCACGATACCAGTTGGCGAAGAAAACTACCTCAGTGTGCAGGAAAACATGGGACAGACAACAGTCTTCTTGCCGGGACGGCGAGTTGATGCATTCTCCGTAACAGTGGAACTACCACATGACGATGCTAAAGGCTCGATCACGTGGAAGCTGCGCACGACAGGTGCGGTACCTGCGGGATTTTCGTCCGCAACCGCTGCGACGTCCATGGCGTTTCACAACGTGGATACCGATCTGGACGGCGTGATCGACAATGATGATGCCTATCCTAACGATCATGATCGTTCCTACGACACCTATTCGCCGGGTCTCAATATGTTCGGAACTCTGGCATATGAAGATCTCTGGCCGGACAAAGGTGACTATGACCTCAATGACATGGTTTTGGACTACAACTACAAAATGGTAACCAATTCCAGCAACTACATCAAGGACATCTATGGCACCTTCAAGCTTCGTGCCGTTGGTGCATCCAAGGTCAATGCCTTTGCTATCGAATTTCCCTTCCTCCTGTCCAATATCGACATGACTCAATTTGTATCGTTAAACGGCACACAGCCATACACTATGACTTTTACAGACGTAAGCCCCTATTGCATTTTGACCGTAATCAATTCTACCAACGAACTGATCACAGTTCCCGGCAATGGTGTTTACTGGAATACCCAAATGGACCAACCCAAGTTTCCGGAAGTCAATCTGTCGTTCCGGATCACCTTTATCAATCCCATCAATCCCAATCTGATGCCCTATTCCGCTCCATTTAATCCCTTTATCATAGCGGATCGTGTTGCCGGCAAGGAAGTACATTTACCCGGCATGAAACCCACTGCTTTGGCAGATCCCGCCTGGTTTGGATTGGGTGATGATGACACTCAAGTGAGTGCAGGTAAGTATTATAAGACGAGAAACAACCTGCCATGGGCGATTCATATCCCGGTCTCTTTCAAGTACCCGATCGAACGTAAGCAGATTACAGAAGCCTATCTGGGATTCAAACCATGGGCGGAAAGTGGCGGAACCAGCAATCAGAACTGGTACCTACTGACTCCCAACCAGATCGACATGAATAATATCTACAACAAATAGACTCTAACCGATCGAACTTTATAAACCCGGGCTTGCTCCCGGGTTTTTTTTGCGCCCCAAGACCGCTGCACTTCTCGGAGGTTTAAGGGTATGCGAATAGGATAGATTACGCTACTTAACAGAATATCGATGATTTCTTTAACACAAGTCCGCAGGACGATATTGTATAATACGGTACGTGAGTGCCGTGAATTCGATAGCTACGGGTTCGGAGTGTCGCAGGCACGAAGACCCTCGTTTCGAGTCCATTTCCAGGCAAAGAACTCCAGATTGTTGATCCCGTCGGGGGTGATGGCAAAAAAGTCAATAGGCTTTAAAGGGCATTTATAGACCCGATTTTTATCCTTCCTTATAAGCACTACGGACTCATTACGGTGTCAATACGGACCCAATACGGACTAAGTCCGTATTGGGTCCGTAATGAGTCCGTATTGCGACCGTGTTGCAAAGTGGGAGCCAGAAAAGTGCAAGCATTACGTTCGTCGGCATAATTGCATTAAGACATTGGCTATCTTGGTATACTGGTGGAAGCCACAACACGATAGAACATCGCGGCAGTTAGTGATAACTGAATGATCTATTCTGTTGGGCAGAGACTTCCGCTATCCGGGATCAGGGACGCTTCTTCGTTACAGCTTGATAACTTTGGCGGTGGATGACAGCTTCCCCTGTCTGGACTTGATCAAATATATTCCACTTGATACCCTTTGATTGGCAGCATCTTTGCCATCCCAGACCAGTTTCGTGGCATTAGTTCTCTGCCACTGACGGACAATCTGCCCCTTAATATTGTAAATGGTGATATCAGCGGGTGTACTATCTTTGCCGGCTATAACTATTGAGACCTGATTTGTAAAGGGATTGGGGTATACTGTGATAAAGTTACTTGGCTCTGGCGCCAGATTGTCATCATTGCCAACAACAGAATCCCAGATAAAGTACTCATGCCGATTGCCCGATTCTTCCCCTCCATGTGATGTAGTATACCTATCTACGATGTCACCTTCCATATTTGCATAATATGCCTCACTGGAACCTGACCACTCGTTGTTATACACATATCCTATACTAACTTGGTTGTTGCTTATACTCTGCGCAAGCGTATAATTGGTGTCCACTACCCATGCTGAGCTCTCCCAATTGTAGCGGGTAATGGATTCTGGTACGATCTTAGGATTACAAAATGTCTCAATATCATGAGATCTACCATCCACGCTCTGGCTCCACAGATTGTCAAAACGGATGAATGCCGGTAATTCAACAGGATTGCCGGTGTAAGTGTAAGCATATTTGATGGAAGGGATCCAATTGACAGGCCCGTTTACGTAAACCACAGTATTTTGCAACAGAGTGCCATCGAAGCTGCGCTTACTATATCTATGATAGACGTTCGTCCCATAAGCATAGGAATAATATACGCTATCCGCATAACCGGCGGCATTGAAATGGCGGTAAGTATCATTGAAATTCACATAGTCAGCAGCAGCAACATTCCAGGTTTCTGAAAAATCTCTGGTGACTCTGCCCTCAGCATCCAGCACATAGAAAATATGTTTATATGGATAGCTCTGTCCAATCAGGTTGATGTAGTATTCGATTCTCTTGCCCTCACCGGTATTCTGGATATTGCCATAATATTGATATCTACCCATCGTTACATTTTCCCCGTTTTCATTATCCAGGAATCCAACAGTATCAATCAAAGAAGGATTATCCACCCTGTAATAATAATGCTCATAGCCATTGCCAGAACCGATCATGCTATGTGAATAAGTATAGTCATATTGCATCAGGCGCTTATACTCAGTGCGTTCGGTTGCCCCAAGGCAGTAAATGAGCGACATGAAGAGGGCAACTATAACTAAAGATCGGAAATACTCTGTATTAAACATACATTCCTCCCGGGATGATGGCAATGTACAACAGTTTTACTATATCTGATACACATATTCATGATTGTTTTCATGCGAAGATCTGTCAATAATTAAAATGGAGTGAGACTGAAAACCAGATAAAACTTGACAATGATAAACAATACTATACATGTGTTATTTTTGTCTGAGGCAAAGTGCACTCATTCTACAGAATGATAAATGAAGGCTGATCTAATGCACAAAGGAAGGAATATGCTGATAGAGTTAACTGCGAAAATGATGGGAAACTGGGATGTACTAGCTGAATTTGAACCCCCGGAAGTTCTGCAACAAATTGATATCTACACATCAGATGATTTTACTCCTCAAGACTGGAATAGGATTCAGTATTTCAAAGGAAAAGCCTTTTTTACAATGCATAACTACAAAGAGGCGGAAGAGATTGCAGTAGAGTGCATTAGAGCATCAATAAATGAAGAAGACTATTTTATACTGGTAAAATGCCACATATTACAAGCCTATAACTATTTCAATACTGATGCAGAAGATCAGATTAGGCCATTGCTGAATATGGCAGTGGAGTATGCCATGGAATCCGGTGACTATGAACTGATGATATATGCTCATTGCGCTTATATGTATTTCCTGAGATATAATTTTCAATTTGAGCAAGCAATGAAGCAAGAACTCAGGATTGTAGATCTGATCAATCGAGTTCCGCCGTCTTATACGACTGTGAGTGCTTTTGTATCTCTTGCCACATTATATATTGACCTGTCAAATTGGGACACCACGATCAAGTACTTTACGCAGGCTTTGGAACAAGCACAAGCGCTGTCTTTGGATTTTTCTCAGATTAATGTGCTAAACAATCTTGGTTCCGCCATTTGCAAAGTAAAGGATTATCCCAGAGCGGAGAAAATCCTGCAACAAGGCTTGGCTCTTGCCCAAAAAATAGGGATTCGACACAAGGAGTTTCTGTTTACTTCGAATCTCGGCAATCTGAAGATTGAAGAGGGTAAATACCGGGAAGCCATTGAATACTACGACAAGTGTATGAAAATCCTGGAAAATGTGCCCAACAAACCTCCTACGCTACTCATCGACCTCTATAATAACTATGCGTTGTGTTATTGGAATTTAAAACAGCATGCTCAATCCCTCAGTTACATTGATAAAGCGATCGAGATTGCCCGTGACTGTGGTTTCGAACGCGACCTTGTTCAAATCGAAGTAAACAAATCAAACCTTTTGGAAGAAATTGGTAACTACGATGAGGCACTTGCTATAGTCAAAAGAGGTGTTAAGTACTATACCAAAGCCAAGGATTTGCACCAATTGATGTGGGTTTACAGATCTATGGCCAGGATCTATTTCTTGATGAAGGAATATAAAAAAAGCTATCAAACCGAACGGAAACGGGACACTGTTACAGAAGACTACATCGCCAGTATTCAAAGAACAGAAGTGGAGAAGGAAGTGGCCAGCATCACAGTACAAGATACGACATCCAATGAGTCCCATTCTCCCAATTATACAAAGAGCGATTCCTCGTATGGCTTTATCGGGTGCAGCAAGGCTTATCATCAGGTCATCAATTCCGCTTTACTGGCTGCCAAACATCAGAATACCAGCGTCTTAATCTTGGGTGAATCTGGCACCGGCAAGGAGATCATAGCTCAGATAATCCATAAACACAGCCTCCGTGCAAATCAGCCATTTGTCCCCGTGAATGTAGGAGCCCTCACAACTTCGTTGGTGGAAAGTGAGCTGTTTGGGCATACAAAGGGTGCATATACGGGTGCCGATACTCCCACCAAGGGATTCTTTTTGCAATCGGACAAAGGAACGATCTTTTTGGATGAGATCACCGATATGCCCTCTACAGTGCAAAGCAAGCTACTCCGCGCTTTGGAAACCAGAAAAGTGACTGCGGTCGGTAGCAGTAAAGAGACTCCTTTCGACAGTAGAGTTATATCCGCCACCAGCCAGGATATTCGCTCCCGGCTTACCGACAATCAATTCCGTCTGGATCTGTTTCATCGGCTGAATACTATCGAGATTATCATACCACCCTTAAGAGAACGACAGGAAGACATTGAACCGATCTTCACATATTATATAAAACACTATGCCACAGAACTGAATAAAAGCATCCCCTACATCGACAGATCGTTGATAGACTTACTAGTCTCATACGAGTTTCCCGGCAATGTGCGGGAGCTAAAAAACATCGTGGAACGGATGTATATTCTCAGTAAGAAAAACCGCTGGGATGATCAGCTGTTATGCGAGATTAATCCCTTTAGCTTTGCTAGTGATAGCCAGCAACAAGATTACGATGAAGAAGATACCATCGTCAGAGCTCTCATCAAGGCGAAAGGTAAACAAAAAGAAGCAGCACTCCTCCTCAACATGTCCGAAGCAACTCTTTGCCGGAGGATAGTAAAATACAAACTGCAACAGCATACCAACAAGAACAACTAAACATTCAACCCGATTTGTTTAGGGCTGCCGAATTCCGCTTCGGCAGATAGAACGCAGTTCTATGTCCTTTTTGTAGCGACCTGCGGCCGCTGTGGCAAAGCGGAATTTGCCACACCTTAACTCCGCCACACATTATTTACCTCCCTTTTATCGTCTGCCCCTACAATTCAAACATCCGCGTTAATCCGTTTTATCCGTGTTGCCATTTTTCCCCTCTCCCCAACCCTCTCCCACAAGGGGCGAGGGAGTAAAAAAGCAAGCTCCGGTACGGGGAGTAAAAAAAAGCCCCCGTCCATAGATGAACGAGGGCGATACGTTGCATTGCCTCCGAAAAAGACTCTGCAGTTTTTCGGTAAGATTACTTCACGATAACCATCTTCCTGGTTTGGTTCATGGAAGGTGTGCTGAGTTTGTAGAAATAGATTCCACTACCGCAAGCATTACCATTGCTGTCGCGACCATTCCAAGTGAGTTTCTGTGTTCCTTGTGTTACAGGGAAGGTTTTCACAGATTGGCCAAGGGTGTTATAAACAGTTACGGTTCCTGTTTCACCGGCTTTCAAAGCTACGTCGATAGTGGCATTGTTACCCATTCTGAAAGGATTGGGATATACATTGCTCATCACTGTAGCGATCGGCAGTTCTGGTGCTACATTACCGGTAACGGTAGCTGTCACGTAGCCGTGAATTTCGGAAGATGTCATATCGACACTTTCTAACCAGTAGTAATAAGTGGTATTGAGAGCGACTTCACGATCTTCGTGTTTGTACGTAACCTGAGAAGACGTATTGGTAGCACCGATCAGGGAAGGAGTAATCAGGGTAGCGGTGCTGAAGTCAGTTGATTCATTGCGATATATGCGATAGCCCATCATGTTGGATTCAGATTCGGAAACCCATGCCAGGGATACGAAGCTCTGAGCAGCGGGAACGGCTGTGAAACTGCTGAGTGTGACGGGAAGTGTTTCAGCTGGTTGGATTATAATTACAGGTATTGAACCTTTGGCTCCAAAGGGAACGTCTAACCATTTTACGGAACCGGGAGTGAGAAGGTAATTGCCCTCACGCCACATGCCACTATAGTATGCATAGCCGTGCTGACCGGCAAGAAGCGGAACCTCAAGATCGCTGGTGCCGGAGTATGTGCATAGATAAGCTGCCTCGAGCATACCGGAAGAGAGAGCATCTAATTCATACAATACAGGAGCGACAATGGGATTGCTAATTACAGTAGGTACTATTGAAACTCCAGGAGCTGCACCAGGATAAGAAACAGAGAAGTTATCCATGTAGGTAACGCGGGCTCCGTCTATCGCTAAGTATGGATACACCTTTCCGTCCACGTTGCCTATAGTGGTATTTGTATAACTCCAACTTCCTTCCTTAGTTAGTGTCAGAGAAGATCCATTGAAATCTGTAAGGTACAGCTTATAGTTTAGATCATATATATTCCCAGCCCGAGGTGTGATCGTGAGGACAACTTTGTACCAAGATAATGGAATATCAGGGAAATAGCTAAAAGTATGCTGGCTGGTGTTGCTAAAAAGATGAGCTGCACTGCTATAAAACTCCATTCCCAAGGCAGGCGTATTCAATATCTGACACATTGAACTGCTCGTATTTGTAGGAAGTGAGGAAAGACCCATGCCGGCATATCCTCCGTTACGATAACTGTAAATGTACGCGCTGACGGTTACCGGCTCATCAAGCTGGCTAAGCTCAAATCCTGTTTTGTAAGTAAAGGTTCTGGTCTGACCCATTACTATAAAAGGAAATTGCACTGCCCCGGTACCGCCAATTCCACCGGAAGCGGAGTTTGTAATATCAGTATTAGAGACATTGAAATACGTGGCTAAATCACTTGCATTGTTAAAATCCACTGATTGTGTGACAGCTGCCAAGCTAACTACGAGTAATAGCATAAATAGACTGATGAGGGTTGTTTTCATGATTTCTCCTTTGTTGTGTTGTTTTCTTCGATTTGTCTGCGTTCTTCCACCAACTCTTGATATACTTGATCATAGTCCTCAGCCGAAAAGCAACGCATGACGTTATAAAAATTCTGTTCACCACAATAGACTGTAAACCCGAGCACATCTCTACCATCTTTATCGATCGTTTGAATGATCTTGCTTACAGTCTGTTGTGTGATCTCACTCTTCTTTGTCTTCATGCAGCCTATAGATGCAGTCTTTGTTCCAAGAACAAGCTTTGCAGCACTATAGCACAACTGCATACCCGGCAGTAAATTGCGTAGATTTTCAGAAATTGCGTTTTTGCGGTTATTTCAAAATGATGATTTCAATGGGTCTTTGTGAAATTGCAGATGAAATATTTCAATAGCTATTGACAATAGGGTCGGAGAGGGAGGAGTTGGCAAACGCAATTCGCCCCTACTTCAATCTGGGGTGATGCCCTCGTGAAGCCCGGGTCGCCACGAGGGA
>PHBQ01000051.1 GCA_002841975.1 Candidatus Cloacimonetes bacterium HGW-Cloacimonetes-1 | reverse complement strand
CGCAGGTTTATCAGAGCTGTTGTAAATCTTGATCGCTTTACCGCCGCTAAAAGCCATTAAGCCGGCAAAATCACTGTAGCCCAAGATCATCCGGTAGTCCCCTAGATTGGCTGGGACTGACAGCTTTGCACTGTCCGCATATACGGTATGAAAATAATCCGGAATCGTGTGCACAAGATCGTTCATCTGTTCAAATACTTTAATAGAGCCTGCCTGCCAGCTGTTAAAATTCCCCTCCAAGGGGCTTGAGGCATTACGGGCTTGATTGTCCTCAAACACTGTCCATAGAGTTTTAGGGACTAACCACGCTTCCCAATAATAGATATCGGTACTTCCCACCGGTGGTTTCCATTCAAAATCAAACTGGTTTGTATCTTTGATATAAGAACTAAAGAGGACTGCGGTTGTATCCGGTCTATTATCCGTAGGCACAATACTGGCGATATCTGCATGGGGTAGAAAGCCACCCTTTTCGTTGACTGCCAGTACAGAATAGTAGTATTTATTACCTGCCACAGGATTCGCTAACATAAAGTCAAATTGGCTGGCATTATAGCCGGCAAAGGTACTCTTGTCCTTATCCACTACTTTACGGGATTTGTAATAAAATTCTCTACCCTTGATAGCTCCTAGTACCGTATAATGTGGGATCAGCTTTGCCAACACTTTGGGATCTCGGGGAATCGCAGCATATATCGGGCTTTTGGCATCTTGTTGCTTTTCTTTGCGTAGCTTACCAGGGGCATTTTCAATATTGTAAAAGTTTTGATAGTCTTTGTCGTAAAAATAGAGCTTGTCACCCAAAACTCCGAGCTTTGGATCAACTTCTAACTGACTCAATAAAAACAGAGAATCCGGTGATACACCACGATAAATACGGTATTGAATGACCCTGTGTTCCCTTGATAAAGGCTTCCAACTAAGGATTACGCCGCTACCGTCATCAAAAGGATTGTCCTGAGCTTCCAGCCCGGATATCTTCCCTTTGAGTGCATCAGTAGCTTTACTGTCTTGTAAGATCAGCGCAATCACGCATAACAAGACAAGTACTGAAAGTAGTAAAATCTTCTTCATTATATCTCCAGATACTAAGAGACCTTGATAAACAGAAAGCCGGGCCGGATCAAATGACCCGGCACAGCTTTATAGCTTGTTGGACTTTATTTTATAAATCCAAAGACATCAACGAGAAACTGAATACGTCCAATCAAAAGAGAAATACGTGCCATCACGGTTAACCCGAACGATGCACCGAATCCGATCATCATGTACCATTTTCCAACGTTAACAAATTTACCATAAACTCCAGTATGAGCTTTGGAGAAGAAGAAATATAATAGTACGGCAATTGTTCCCAGGAATATCAGGACGAGATTAGTCGTCTCCAGAGGCACCATTGCCTGGCGCATCTGTACCAATATACCGGCATGAATACCCATCGGCACACCCGCTCCAACGGCCATCATCGAGAAGGCTATAGGATAGCGGGAAAGCCAGCTGAGCTTTCTGCTGAAACGGAAGAGGTAAAGCATACCCAATATCGCTGGAAAGATCAATACCCAGTTGTGTTTTAGCACTATCGGTTGATAGACATAAGGAATAAACACACGTTCGTAGGTAAAGACTAATCCATAACCCAGGGATATACCGACCAATAGTTGTTCAGCCATTTGGTAAAAGGGATTATCCTTGTATAGGAAGGAAAAGATACACATCGTGAAAAACACAGCGACCAAATTACTCATTAATTCAAAAGACATTCTATCCTCCCCTTAGTTCTTGCCGGCTTTGGCTTTTTGGATGAAGTAACCAATATTTCCCAAGAGAATAAAGAGAATTATCATGATATGAGCCACGGATTGTGCATTCATTCCAATACGAGCCACTTTGAACTTGTACTTGATATCGCGAGTCATTCTTTCGAGGTCTTCAAAGGGGATCAGTCCCAATTCTTTCTGAAGCTTGGCTTTGTTCTCTACATCAAGGACGACGTTTCCATCCACGACCGTCTTTATGCTCTCAAAGACTTCCAGTTTATCCGGATATTTTGCCACAAACTGGCTGTATTCCTCCGGAGTAAAAGTAGCCTTGGTCTGAGTAGTGATATTGATCAGTTTCTTGGTGGATTCATCTAACAAGACGTCACGGCTAAATGGACGTCCCGGGATTATCTTGTTACCTTCGGCATCGTTATTGTGCAGATAGTCTATTCCTGGTTCACGATAGGCGGCGAATACATCGACCAGTTTCTCGTATTCGGAAGCACCCTTCAAGCCGGTGAGCATTCCCACAAGCTGTCCGGTTTGCAAATAAGGATAGAGATCGGCTGCCATCACAGCAGTTACTCCCACACCTACATTCAAGCCGAATTTGGGACGTGCATACATAATCCACGTCATACCTGCACTGGATCCGGAGAATTCTACCACGAGGTTCATTTCGTTGTAGTTGCTGATGCCATTCATGATCGGCAAGTTTTCCAGTTTGCGTCCTTCGGCATCTGTATTCATGGTGTTGGCTATGTTGTCTCCCATGCCAATAATCATGGCAAAAGCCTGGGGTTTGTAGCCAAAATTACAATAATCTACACCCGGTTTGATGTCTCTGAACTCTTCTTTTACCGAATTGATCGCATAATCTATGATTGGTGCGCCGGAAGGAAACCAAGTCAAGGTAAAGACTTTAATCTTTCTTTCGAAGCAGTGACGTAAGATCGCGACTTCCATGGGATAAAGCTCCGGCATGGTAGAAGCATCGTGGTAAAAACTGAGCAGTACCGCCCGATCTTCACGACCGGAAAAGGAATCTATCATCTGATAGATGTTTTCTGTTGGCGGAGTAGTTACGTTATCAGAATTGTAGGGAATCATCAGCGGAATAATGATTGCCAGGGCTACAACTATATAGATATAGCGACGATCGAGAGCTTGTATCTTTTCAAAAAAGTTCATCTTATACTCCTTCTATCAATCCCCGCCACCCAAATAGGAGCGTTCGATTCCCAATAAAATTTTGAGTGAGGTGGCCACTCCACCCAGACCTACGCCCAAAGCTATTCCGCGCTTTGAGGCAAGATTTGGAACGTCTAATATCCACTGTGAGATAGCAGGCAAATGCTTGCTCATCTTCACACCGATAGGCACTTGAGCCAGCATCACAACTACCGCAGCTACCAGCAATACCGTAGCTTCCGGAGAGCGAGCACGAAACGCTTTGTACGCTGCTGAAGCCATATAAAAAGCCAGTAGAGAGAACATCGTGGCACTCATCGGCATTTGAGTATTCTCAAATATCCACATTAATGGGCCACCCTTTTGAGTACCCCAGCCAAAACCTGCAACCGAAGTGATCACAAACCCGGCAAAGAAGAAATAGCTGAATTGCCATTTCGGAGCTTTACGGCGGATTTTGGCAGTGTGCATCATAAACAAACTCATGATACCGAGCAACATCGCAAACGGAGAGGATGCGTATGACCAAGGCAAGTAGAACTTGTTGTAAAAGTCTTCTTGGATATAATAGTGGGGACTAAAGGCCCAAAGCACCCATATAAAGCCACCTACTATCACTATTAATAACGGTATTGTTTTCTTCATGTACAAACCTCTCTATTTGGTAGGAAATAATCTTGTAACTGCTGTGATATGGAAACTTGCCAAAACAGTGCCCAGCAAGATAAAACTCAAAATCAAGAACTTGTAATAATCCTGTCCCTTGAGTGTTCCCAATTGCATCGGATCTCCTTTGAGATAAGCAGAAGCCGCATAAAGCTCCTCTCCGATCAAAGTGTAATCGCATGTAGTTATAAAGAATGGTATCTGCGTCGTGGAATCCGTTCCTGCAATCTGCACGGCACCAATAAAGTTTCCGGTCTCGGTCATCAGCAGCGATTCTGCAGCGAATGAACCCAAGAAGAAATTGGTGGCGCATCTTTCACGGATCTGAATACCATTGACACCGGCTACGTAGGCAAACTGAACATTGGTCATATAGAATACATCGTTGCGGTCATAGGAATCCGGGCGACCCACTTCAAAGTGAGCTTCACGAACGATTTCCTGCGCAACAGGCATTACTATATAATCATAGCAGGGCACGATCAATCGTGTGTCATACTCTGCTGCCTTTTTTGCTACCAATCCCAATATTCCCAATGAAGCGATCGTAGATGCTTCAGAAAGACTACCCGCGCCCATGCAATACAGCATCGGACGACCCATTTCCGTAGCACGACCGATGGCATTATCGATCTCTATCAGTCCTGCTATCGGACGGATATATAGCTTTCTTCCGGTCTGAGCAATTTTGATAAAAGTAAACACAATAGCGCCAAATAGCAACGTGGCTATCAGGGTTACTATCTTGTTTGTATCAAACCAATTTGAGATCGGAGTGATATACTCGTAGTTACCTTCGCTGTCCTTGTTTTCGTCAGCTTCGGCAAATAGTCCTTTACCATCTGTACGTACGACCAAGAAAGATTGTTTCCGTTTATCGGCTTCCCGAGTCTCTGCAATATACTTCATACGTGCACTGTCAGAAGTAAAGCTATTTGCTTTCTTCAGATATTCGCCGGTGAGTATAGCAATCGTCTTCTCGGTACGGTCGATCTTTTTCTGGAGCGCTGAGAGCTTTGCAGCTTGTTCAGGACTCGCTGTAAATGTTTGCAGCATTGTTTCTTCGGATTTCAATTCAGCCAGAGTCTTTGTGGCTTCATCCAAATCCTTTTGGGCTTGCTGCATCGCTTCATCCCGATAGATCTTGGTTATGATAGTACGTTCGTTTTTCTTATCGTAGATCAGGTCAATATCGGCTGCGACAAGTCCATAGCTGCCTTTGGGGGTTTTTGAATCTACTTTTTTGGAATAGCGTTGACCATCCATATATGTGATCAGCGAATCGCCTTTGACAAAGTTAAAGCCATTCACGATTTTGAAAATGGAGACTTCATAAGGAATGGTCACGTCCAAGCTGTTATCGTAGGATGTGTTTTTCTTGATAATTGTAAAGAAAGGTGTATTTGTACGTTTGCGGCTCACTACATTAAACATTCCTGAGACGTCTAAGCCGTTACGATACAAAGATTTTCCAGGCATCAATGCCATCATTTGGGGATCCCAAGTCAAGTCTTGTGATAGTGAATATTCTTCGTTGATCCGGGGAGAATTGACCATCGTAATCTTGACTCGGAGGCCATTTTTGTAATCATAACCTTCAGGTATCTTCAGCACAAGCTTGTTATCCGGGTAATACTCATCCAGCTTTGCAAAAGATGTGCTTTCGCCTTGCTTAAAGAATTCAAAGTAGAGGTTGTTGACAATCTGGTTGTCTGTGGTATTCAACTGGTAATTTATCATCAGCTTGTTGCCACCGCCACCTACTGCGGAGGTTTTTGTGATAAACACAATGGGATCGTCCCAAACTACAGAAACTCTATCACCTTTGTCGTTTGGTTTATCCTCTGCCCAGAATATAGGTTTCGGAGGCAATTGAGAATATTGAACGACCTGGGGAGTCACAAGGCTCGAATAAGCCTCGGTTTGGGCGTAATCCATCATGGAAATCACAAAGCGCGATTGCTTTATATTTTCGATCGTAATGCCTCGAGCCATCAAGGGTTTCAGATCGACTATGGCATAATTCTTGGCAGTATCACTGCCAACGGAAGAGACCTGACCCTGTGTTACGGGGGTCATGGCAATCCCTTCAAAGTTATTGGTGGCTCTTCTTTGGTTCCATACAGAATCGTCCATTGGTGGCAACATGGCTATCTGATACATTGCCAAGTCTTCACTAAACAAGGGATATTCCCATTCAAATTGGAGCTTGAGACTATCCTCGACCACTACACAATGAAAAGCACTGACAGGATCCGGAGGATTGTCTTGGGGTCTTCCGGAACTGATCGCAGCATAGTCAAGAAAATTGCGTTTTTCGTCCACTGCCACGACTGTATAGAAATATTGTTCGCCCGGTTTTAGCTTTGCCAATAGATTTTGCTGACGCAATAGCAATCCTGCATAAGCACTGGAATCAGCTGCGTTGGCAG
This sequence comes from Candidatus Cloacimonetes bacterium HGW-Cloacimonetes-1, assembly GCA_002841975.1. Classification (GTDB taxonomy): domain Bacteria; phylum Cloacimonadota; class Cloacimonadia; order Cloacimonadales; family Cloacimonadaceae; genus PHBQ01. The sequence continues at coordinate 13,207 of PHBQ01000051.1, read as the reverse complement.
AGTAGCTCTTTTGGGTTTTTTGGTAATATTCCTTCTTATCAATGATAGATAGCAGGGTATACTTTTGGGATATCTCAGCCGCGATTTCTACATTGCGGGGAATTTTCTGGAATAAAGGACTATCTGCTGGCTGATTCTTTTCTTTTTTGAGTTTCCCGGGTGATTTTATATCGATAAACTCACTCCAAGAGTTGTCGTAATAATACATCGTATCAGCTGCAACACCTGTCTTTACGTTTACAGGTATTGAACTTAAAAAAAATAGCTGATCCTTACTAGTTCCGCGATATACACGATATTCAATAATTCGTTTTTCACGTGACAAGGGCTTCCAACTCAATACTAAGCCGGTACCATCATCTGCGGGAACGTCGTTTACTGCGAAATTTTCCACTACATAAGTATCCTTGGTGGCTGACTTCTGAGCTACAATCACAGTGATGACTGTGATGACTGTAACTAAGCATATCAGTAACAACAGGACGATACGTTGTTTGGTTAACCTCATAGGCGGTCTCCTATGTTTTGAATATTATTCTTAGGTTATCACATAGCCAAAAATGGGGCATAATTGTCAACCACTTTTTATCTGATCCCGCACCGGCTCGCATTTCAGCTGACTCCCTCGTGCTTCCCTCGTGATTCCCTTGTCGCACGAGAGAATCACGAGGGAAGCACCTCAGATGCACCAGAGTTTCCCTCTGGCAAGTCTTGGAGGGCTCAATCTGAAAAATAAAGTAAGATTTCTAGTTGCATGCACCAAAAATTGCATTACATTCTATATACCCCCATAAGGTATATTAAGCGAGGACGAAAAATGGATAAATGCTGTAACAGTGATAGACATGCCAAGCACAGTGAGGAACTAAAGGCAAAGATGATAAACCGCATCAACAGGATCGAAGGTCAAGTGCGGGGCGTCAAGAAAATGCTGGAGCAGAACGTGTATTGCGATGACATTATTACCCAGATTTCCGCCGCCAAGAGCGCTCTGAATTCACTCTCACAAGTCTTGTTTGAAGCACATTTAAATAGTTGTATCGTCGAGCAGATTCGTTCCGAATCTCCGGATATCATGGAAGAATTGCAACAAACCATTCGAAAAATGTTAAAAAACTAACAAGGAGAAATACATGAAAAACATCATCATGCTCACCCTATTACTGATGGTACTGGTACCATTCACTGCTCAAACACATTGCGGATCTTGCCCCACTGGCCAAAGTGCCACCGTATCCGAGAAAACAGAAGCACCTCTGATGGTTATTGCCAGCCCCAAAAAAGCACAATGGATCAGCAAAGAATACTATGTGGAATACGATTGGAACAAAAAGCCCAAAATCGGATCTCATATCCTCTCGGTTAAAGTCTTTGACAAGTCCAAAAAGCAAGTCACAGATCTCGATATCACTGCTGATGCCTATATGCCATCCATGAAAGGATCTCATGACACCGGTGATAAAGCACTGAAACAGAACAAAAAGGGTGATTATATGATCCCAGTGAACTTTATGATGCTGGGGGATTGGGAGATCCTGCTGAAATTCTCCAAAGCAAACAAACTGCTTTCCAAAGCTGCTATCAACCTTGAGATCAAATAAGCCTATTAGTAGTTAACAATACGTTACCATTTTCGGTGCAGGCTTGACATGGATAATGCAGGCCTGCATCTGAAAGTGATGACATCAACCGAGGTAGATATGAACACTATTAACAATTTTCACCGCGGTATACTGATCTTTGCCTTCACAGTTGTTTCCCTTCTCATACCACAGAACTCATATGCTTCCAGATATTTACTCTTTGCCGAAGCACAGGGAGTAGCCGGGTACAGCAGTGAAACCGAAGACTTGATTTACTATTCGCATCATCAACATGCAGTAATGCAGAAACCATCATTGGGTTTTGATTATATTCAACGCTTGGGATCAGTTTCTAAGGACTATGCAGTATTGGCGGTTCAGGCAAGACTTGCCTACGATAACACAAAGGACAGTAACCTGGAACCGCAACTATACAATGCCTACCTGAAGCTTAAGCTACCTTATACCGACCTCTGGATTGGGCACAATAAACCGGCAATGGGATTAAACTCTTATCTGGATAATCATGCTACTCTTACCAGTGATCTCAGTATGGTAGGATTTGGCTTTGATCGGGATTGGGGAACGGGAATTGAAACTGATCTGCAGCACTGGAATTTTAAACTATCTGCAACCACAGGTTCCGGAATGGCTTTGAAAACCGACGGGAGCTATCTCCTGGCAACCAGAGTCGCCCGTGGAGACCTCAAAAAAGAAAACTATACAGTGGGTGTAACAGCCCTCAAGGGCAAAGTATTGGAATCCATGGGATATCAAATCATGCATAACAATACCAAACACACTGAGGCTATGATCGGATTCGATCTGGGATACCGATACTTGAATTATGAGCTCAAGGCTGACCTTCTGGGTGGCAGTTTTTATCATCAGGACGCCTATGCAGGATTACTGAGAGCTACTTGGTACCCGGGATCCGAAGATCGGACCGCGATTGAACCTCAGATCATGCTATATCAAATGGTCGGGGATACCAGTCGAGACTATTCGGTGAGTGTCTCCCATATAATATCTCCAGAGTTCAGTGTGAAGGCCATGTACGATTACAGTCAATCAAAAGATGCTTCAAAGCTGGTCTTACAAGTCTATTACTACCATAATCTCCAGCTATTTAAGGAGAAATAGATGAAATACTTTAAACTGCTACTCCTCAGTACCTTTATCCTGGTACCGCTGCTTCTGAACGCAGCCGTTGGATGTGACCTCAATGATCCGGATAAAGACGTGAAACGCTTGTTTCCGGAATCTACGGGTTATAAAGCGGTATATAAATCTATCAAACAAGTAGGTGGGGAAACTCTGCTCCACAAGATTGAGACCCGCTTAGGTGATAAATTTCAAGGACTTTATGAGACTATGGACGTCCCCTATACTGTATATATTATCTATCAAGATAAGACACCGGTAGGCTATATCCACGGTGTCAATCAAAAGGGGAAATATGGAGGAATCCAAGTATTCCTGTCACTAGATAACAACCTCAAAATCAAGAATCTGTATTTTCAAAAGATGTCCACTCGTCAGGGAGAAAAACTAAAATCTCCCGCATTTACAAATCAATTCAAAGGACTCACACTATCCGACATGGCTGAATATGACGTCAAAACCGGAAAAGTGAACGGCAAACCCGGTGATATCAAGTCACCTGCGGCAGCAGTCGATGCCGATTTTGTGTCCATCATCCGAGCAGTAAAGAAAAACTTGATTTTAATGGACGAGTTTTTCTAAGGAGATCACATGCCTACAATCAGTAGTATCGCATACAAGAATTTACGACGCAAGAAACTTAGAAGCATTTTGACGCTTTTTGGAATTGCGCTTTCCACCTGGGTGTTGGTGAGCTTGCTGGGCTTTAACAGCGGGTACGAACAGTCCATGGACAAGGACATAGACAACCTGGGGTTCCAGGTGCTCTTAACCGCCAAGGGTTGCCCTTATGAGGCAGCCACACTGATGTTGCAAGGTGGAGCCGGCTTGCGTTACCTGCCTGAAACGGTGTTAGACAGCCTCCGTGCAAATCCGGAAGTAGATCAGCTGACTCCCATGCTGATGCAAACCAGCTTTGATCCCAACCAGGGAGAAAGTGGGGGTGTTATCGCCTATCTGGGTGTCGATCCGACTACCTATCCCAAAATGAAAAGCTACCTCACCTTTGAACAAGGTGGATGGTTTACAGAAGAAAACGCTATGGAAGCAGTGATCGGATATGAAGCTGCCGAACTGGAACAACGGGAAGTGGGCGATCTGATCCTCATCCCGGACAAAGAGATCGAGGTCAAAGTTGTGGGTGTGCTCAAACGCAGCGGAACTCAGGATGATGGAACCATTTTCATGCCATATAAGAGTTTACAGACGTTATTCGGGCAAGAAGGGAAGATCACCAGCGTGGGCATCAAAATCCATAAAGATGTAGATGTCTCTGCCTACGAAGAAAAACTCTATGCCTTACAGGATGTGCAGGTGGTTTCGATGGCGCAGGTGAAAACTACTATTTCAAACCTGGTATCCACTGCCAAGGTGATGGTGATGTCGATCGCGATTATTGCAATCCTCATCTCGATGGTGGGCGTGATGAATACTATTCTGATGTCCGTACTCGAACGGTATCAGGAAATTGGGATCATGAAGTCTATGGGCGCTACCACCTTTCATATATTCCGTTTGATCTGGCTCGAGACCTTGATCATCTGTTTTATCGGTGGAATACTGGGAGCTCTCATGGCACTGGGACTGAGCTCAACTACAGACGCTTTGGTCCGCTATATTCTCCCCTATGCTCCAACTGGATCATTGATCAAGATCGACGCTATGTTAGTACTCAAATCCATCGGTATTATTACATTGATCGGTATCTTCAGCGGGATTTATCCTGCTTACAGAGCTGCATCGATCAAGCCAATTGAAGCGATTAAAAGCAGTGAGGGCGAAATATGAACACCATCATTTCTGCCACCGGGCTTAGCAAGATATATACTCGCGGAGCTGAGCAAATCAAGGCTGTAAACAATGTAGATCTGGAAATCCAAAGCGGAGAATTTGTGGCTTTCATGGGTGCATCAGGATCCGGTAAGACAACTCTGATCCACCTGCTTGGCTGCCTTGATACACCTTCCACCGGCACGTTGACAATCGCCGGGAAGGAAGTCTTTGCCGCCGAGAAATCCCTTTCTGAAAAGAAACTAACCAAGGTCAGAGCAGAGCTTTTTGGCTATATCTTCCAAAAGTTCTACCTCATCCCTACGCTCACGGTGAAAGAAAACATCATGCTCCCCTTTGCCTTCTACAAAAAGCCGGGGTTACATCAAGATGCCGTTACAATGGCACGTCGCTTGGGTCTGGAACATCGGCTCAATCACCTACCCAAAGAGATCTCCGGGGGAGAGATGCAACGCGTTGCAATTGCACGGGCCTTGATCAACAAACCCCGTATCCTGTTGGCAGATGAGCCCACCGGCAATCTGGATACCAAGCGCAGTGACGAGATTACAGAGATTTTGCATGATCTCAATCGTGGGGAAAAGCTCACGATTATTCTCGTAACCCACAATCCGCTCTTGGCAAGTCATGCCAGCCGCAAGCTGGAACTCCGAGACGGGCAACTGATCAGCGAATAGCCAATACTACAGCTTGATCGCTGTTCTTACATAATAAAACCGCCACCCTTGTGAGGTGGCGGTTTATCTATATAGTTTGGGTTATTGTTTAGTACATTCCGCCCATACCGGGGTTTGGCATAGCAGCAGGTGGTTCATCTTCTTTGATATCTGTGATGATACACTCGGTAGTGAGGAACAAGCCGGCGATTGAAGCAGCGTTTTGTACAGCACTGCGTACTACCTTGGCAGGATCGATCACACCGGCAGCAAAGAGGTCTTCAAAGACGTTTGTTGCAGCGTTGTATCCCATGTGGACATCTTTGTAAGCTTTCAGCTTTTCGACGATAACAGCACCTTCTTCACCAGCATTGGAAGCGATCTGATAAGCAGGTTTTTCCAGAGCTTTGGCCATGATTTCCATTGATACTTTTTCTTCAAAGGTTAAGCCTTTCAGGCCTTTCAGACTCTTTGCAGCTTGAATCAAGGTTACACCGCCGCCGGGAACTATTCCTTCCAGAACTGCAGCACGGGTAGCATGCAAAGCATCATCCACACGGGCTTTCTTTTCTTTCATTTCAGTTTCGGTAGCAGCACCGATACGGATAACAGCTACGCCACTGGAAAGCTTGGCAAGACGTTCTTGCAGCTTTTCTTTGTCATAATCACTGGTTGTTTCAGCGATCTGAGCTTTGATCTGTTTGATGCGGGCATCAACGGCTTCTTGGTTGCCTGCGCCTTCGCGAATGGTTGTGTTCTCTTTTTCGATGATGACTTTCTTGGCGCGGCCAAGGTCTGTCATTGTGCAAGAATCGAGCTTACGTCCCATTTCTTCAGAAATCAGAGTAGCACCGGTAAGAATGGCAATGTCATCCAACATGGCTTTTCTGCGATCGCCAAAACCCGGGGCTTTGACTGCGCATACATTGAGGATACCACGTAGTTTGTTGACCACGAGAGTAGCCAATGCTTCGCCTTCGATATCTTCAGCAATGATCAACAAGGGTCTGCCATTTTGGGCAGTTTCTTGCAGAATCGGTAAGAGGTCTTTCATGACGCTGATCTTCTTGTCGAATATCAGGATGAAAGGATCTTCAAATTCTGTGATCATCTTGTCGGGATTGGTGACAAAGTATGGTGAAAGGTAACCACGGTCGAACTGCATACCTTCGACTTTTTCCAAGCCTGTATCGATAGATTTTGCTTCTTCGATATTGATCACGCCTTCGTTACCGACGGACTGCATGGCTTCAGCAATCAGTTTACCAATTTCAGGGTCGTTATTTGCAGAAATAGTGGCAATCTGAGCAACTTCGTCGTTACTCTTGATAGCTTTGCTATATTCATGGATCTTTTCCACGACGAGTCTGGAAGCCTTTTCCAAACCGCGTTTCAGGTACATTGGGTTGACACCGGCGGTCACATGCTTCAAACCCTCTTCGATGATGGCTTGCGCCAGGATCGTAGCGGTGGTAGTACCGTCACCGGCTATATCATGAGTCTTCTCAGCTACTTCTTTGCAGAGCTGAGCACCCATATTTTCGTATGCATCTTCCAAATCAATTTCTTTTGCAATGGTGACACCATCATTGGTGATGATAGGTGAGCCAAATTTGCGATCTAAAACAACGTTTCTGCCCTTGGGTCCAAGGGTTACTTTTACGGCGTCGGCAAGCTTATCTACGCCTTTCTTCAAAGAAGTGCGAGCGTCATGAGCAAACAGCATTTGTTTTGCCATATTAGTTTCCTCCATATCCTTAATTTTAGTTTTCATATTAGCAGTCTTAAACTGTGAGTGCTAATCTAAGTATAGCCAGTTTTCTGTCAAGAACAAATTGAATCTCTTCTAACCTCACGCATTTCTAACTCTCAAATTCAATATAGCCAAGTAATTTTATGACTGATGGTACGGCTGTGATACCATTATCCATCTGGTTTGGACGAGTCTTTCATCTCCAGCATTGACAGTTTTTGCAGATTTGTAATGTGAGCCCATTAGAGGAATATATATGCAAACAAAACTGTTGATGACCGATATCATACTTGTCCTAGTGGGTGGCGCTTTGGGGAGCCTGATGCGCTACTTCGTGAGCATCTTCACGCACTATCAGACCACTAGTCCCTTTCCCTACAAAACGCTCATCGTCAATGTGATTGGCTGCTTGTTAGTGGGGATATTGACCATGCGGTTTCAACACAGTGCAAGCCACAACTCCTTGCGATTATTGTTTATTACAGGATTCATGGGAGCATTCACCACCTTCTCTACCTTTGGCTACGAAACCGTAATCCTCTACCAAAGCGGTCATTTGCGCACGGCGATACTGAACATCTTTGCCCAAACTTTACTGGGGATGCTGGCAGTGATCGGCGGTTTGTGGATCGGTAATTCCATCAAATAAAAAATCCCCATCCATACAGGACAGGGATTTGTTACTTGTTCTGATTAAACAGACTTTAGACCAGAGGGACAGATACGAAGATCTGCCATCCGGGTGAAGTATTCTCTAAACCAGTGCTCTCAAAGCGGCTTCATAATTTGGCTCGTGGACTATGTCATCGACCAATTCTGTATATATCACTTTTCCGGACTCATCGAGGATAATCACTGCACGTGCCAATAGCCCTGCCATGGGGCCATCGATAATGCTGAGTCCATAAGCATCGCCAAACTCGTGATTCCGCATCTCGGAAAGAGTTGTGACGTTGGTGATTCCTTCTGCTCCGCAAAAACGCCCTAAGGCAAAAGGCAGGTCTCTGGATATACAGAGTACGACGGTATTACTGAGCTTTGAAGCTTCCATATTGAAGGTACGAACACTGGTCGCACACACAGGGGTATCTATACTGGGGAATATGTTGAGGACTATTTTCTTGCCGCTAAAGTCACTCAATTTCATGTCATTGAGGGTGTTTGCAGTCAGTTGAAATGCTACTGCGAGACTGCCAAGTTGTGGCAAATCTGCATTGGTATTGATCGGATTTCCTTTGAGGAGAGTTTGTGCCATGTGGATTACCTCTTTTAGATTATTAATTTTGACTACATAATAAGCTGTTAAGCGGATAATCCAAAAGAAATGTGCAGGTTTCTACAGCGCAGCTACATAGCAAGGCAGATCTTTTACTTCCAAGCGATAGATCGCTTCCGCACCCAATTCTTCCCAATAAAACAGCTCGCAAGCCACTACATGCTGCGCCAGCAATGCTGCAGCACCGCCAATGGTGACCAGATAGACAGCCTCATGCAGGTGAATAGATTCCAATACTTCGGCACTTCTCTCCCCTTTGCCGATCATCACGCGGAGTCCGTTTTGAATGAGCTGGGGCGTGTATTTATCCATTCTCTGGCTAGTAGTGGGGCCGATGGCACCACAGATTTCACCCGGTGGGGTCGGTGATGGTCCGCAGTAATAGATCACACTTTCAGCAAGCTCCAGCGGTAGTTCAGCACCTTCTTCGATTAGCGCACAAAGTCTTTTATGAGCGGTATCTCTGGCAGTAAAAATCACACCAGTCAACAGCACTTTATCCATGATCTTGAGACCTTGAATTGCTTTCGGGGATACGGGAATAGTCACATTGTGAGTCTGCATCAGAAACCTATATCACGATGTGAGCATGCCGATGGGAATGGCATTGCAGGTTGATTGCCACCGGTAAGGAGGCGATATGGCAGGGAGCGGTGAGGATGTGAACCGCCAGCGCCGTCGTAGCTCCGCCCAAGCCTTGTGGCCCTACATTGCTATCATTAACAGTTTTCAGGATTTTACTTTCTAATTCGGCATATTGGGGATCACGATTGGGTTGCTCGACCGGCACAAACAGTGCTTTCTTTGCCAAAAGGGCACAAGTCTCAAAGTTGCCACCGATACCGATCCCGATAATCAACGGCGGACATGGCTTCCCTCCGGCTCCGCAGACGGTTTGGCGTACCAGTTCTACAATCTCCGCTTCCTCAGTTCCCGGTTTCAGCATGCTGAGCACACTCATATTTTCGGCACCGCCACCTTTTTGGGCAATGTGCAAGCTTATCTTATCCCCCGGCACCTGGTCAAAGTGGATAATCGCCGGACAGTTGTTCCGTGTATTGACCCGCTCGTACAATGGATCCTCGACAATGGAGGCACGCAAGTAATTATCGGCATAGGACTTTGCAACAGCAGCGTTGATTATCTCTTCCAATGAGGAGCCCTCGACGAATACGTCGCTTCCAAAGGAGGCAAATACCACCACAGTCCCGGTGTCTTGGCATAGCGGAATCTGCTGTTTTGATGCCACATCTGCATTATCGAGCAGTGCTTGCAATACATCCCGGCTCAGTTTACTCTGCTCAGTGCGTCGGGCTGTGGCAAGAGCAGAATAGACTTCGGGATCTAAGAAATAGCTGATTTGGGAGATAGCTTCTATGACCCTATCATAAACCACTTGAGCTGGGATTACTCTCATGAACAGTCCGTTTATCCCTTTTGACGACGTAGCAAGTACTTGATCAAGAGGTCGTTGAATGGAGTCGCAGTGGTTACTGTATTAAACTCAATCTGTGCCTGATGGCATCCGGATTTGATTTCCTCGATGTACTGATTGTAGTTTTCCAAATACTGTTTTTTGATCTGCCAGGGATTGACCAGTACCTTTTCTCCGGTCTCAGAATCCACAAAGAGTGCTTCTTTTTTAAAGTTAAACTGTTCTTCTTCCAGATCTTGAATATGAAACACGATCACTTCATGATGCCGATTGCGGAAATGCTTGAGCCCGGACAGTATCTTTTGCGGATCGTCATAGAGATCGGAAATCACGATGATCAGACTCCGTTTGCGGATCGATTCTGCCACCTTGTGGAGATTGGAGAGCAGATCAGTTCCCTCGGCAGGTTCCAGATTGGTGAGCACGCCAAAGATCTGTGCCAGATAGGATCTGAATGCTTTGGGAGGCAGCATATTGGTTATTTTGTCGTTAAAAGTAATCAAGCCCACCGCATCTTTTTGGTTCATCATCAGCCACGCCATAGCACCGGCTAACTGAGCAGCATACTCGATTTTGGATACTGCTCCGGATTGATAAAACATCGAACGGCTATGATCCAGGACGATGTAGCAGCGAAGATTGGTTTCTTCTTCGTAGCGTTTCACATAGTAACGCTCTGTCTTGGCTACAATCTTCCAGTCTATATCCCGTAAGGACTCGCCGGGATTGTATTGCCGATGATCCGAAAACTCTACACTAAACCCATGATAGGGTGATTTGTGCAAGCCAATCAAAAACCCTTCGACAATTTGTTTTGCCGTGAGCTGAAACTTCTTGAGCTTGGCAGCAGTTTCGTCTGTAAGGACTTGCATTACCGTTCTTTGGGACGATAGAGCAGTGCCACCGGGATCAGGAAGACATAGACTATTGCCAGGATAATCGGCGAAACTGTGATCTCGTTAAAACTCATGATTATATAGGCAATCACCATCAACACAGCGGCTAAGCCTAAAAGCATGAAATTCACTTTGGTGAGTCCGAGTCTGTCTTTTTTGTCTTTTATCATGGAAACTCCTTGAATAATGTGCGGGATCAATCCCCTCATTTCTCCTGAACATTGAATCCGGATCGGAAGTATAGCTGGATTTGATGCACATCATGGATCTGATATTAATAAAAGCCAAACTAAAGTACAGCCATTTGATGTCAAATATTTATTCGGGGCGCATTGTTCCCCTGGCTTTATGATGGAGTTATTATGTTTACTACTTGCATACTCCAAGTTCAGGTGATGCCCTCGTGATTCCCTCGTGAAGCCCTTGTCGCCACGAGGGAATCGCCTGGGAAGTGTCTCCTCAGCACCTGAGTTTCAAGTTACCGTTGATATGGACACGAAATAGTGTGACTCGTGGTTTATGAAGGATGGATGTAGATTTATAAAGAGAGGTAGGCTTTTAGAATAGTGGCAGGAAATCAGGCTTTATAGCAGAAGTTTTAGCGGGAAGCTTTGATGAGATGGATCTGTTCTATGATTTCGGCAGCCTTGGCATGGTATTCGCTGCTACCACCTTTGTCGATGGTCATTTGCAAGTATTTTAGTGCTTCCTCATAGTTCCACAGCCGATATTGGATCATCCCAATGTGAAAAGAGATTTCACCCGGAATATCCTTCATGATCGAAGGGTAATAAATGTATTCAGCAGCTTTCCGAGGTTCGTCTATCAGATAATAGTACCATGCCATGCTGTCCAGATAATAGCCATTTTGAGGTTCGATTTCGATCGCCCTTTGGATCAGTGCTTTTGCCTCATCCAGATTTGTATGGGTTGTCAGATATGCATAACCCAGGTCGTTCAAGAATGATGCTTCATGGGGAAAATGACTAATCGCCTCTTTCATCAGGGCTTCTTTTCCGGATTGAGCACCGGATTGGTACATTTCCTGGATTGCATCGGAGTAATCGGCTACACCGGCAAAGCCTTTGGTGATAAAGTATTTTGCGCATGCTCTTCTGGAGATAAGCATGGCATCTACAGAGATTTTCTCAAAGATAAAATCGATATTTTGGCTGATATAAGTCGAGATCGGATCGGGCATCTGCAGCCTCTGTAGATTGGGCTTAATGAAATCTATAAAAGTACTGTCGAGTTTGGAATAATCTATTTTATTAGCTCGGGAGTAATGCACCATACAATATGCTACTACCGCATCTGCATCCGTGATCGAGCATAGCTTTTCTGCATAATTGGTGTTTACCGATAACTCTGGATTACATAGCTGATCTGCCATCAATACTGCATAAATCTTGCCATCTTCCTCGGGGTCTGGAGGGATTTCTGTCATCAGCTTTTCTATCCTGTGGATAATATCTCGGTAGTTGCCTGCAAAGGCTGAAGACAGCAGATTATGGATCAATTCTCTATTTCCGGTTTTAATAATGCGGTCGGCAATTTGAGGATTGAGGCCGAGGTCCGGTGTGTCTTTGAGTATTGCCAGATAACTGTTCATGCATTCAAGGTCTTCGGGATATTGGTAGGTCAAAAATATGTCTTTTACTTCCGCAAAGCGCTTCAGATCGAGGAGCAGATTCAGGAGCATTGTTTCAGCTTCTGCATTTATCCGCAGCTTACGCCGTTTCCGGAGGGTTGATATTGCCTTTTCAGGGTCGCTGCCAGAATAGAGTCCCGCAATTATATAGAGATTATCCGGGTCATTCTGAGCCAGCTTGGCAGCTTTGTCCAAGACCTTTTTGTCGATTTTGCCCTCGTGAGTGTAAGAGTAAAAGACTTTGTACAAGTAGGCTTTTGCTGAGGGATATCGGGCAATCAGATCCTCAATGGTATCCGGCACCTTGTGTCTGTTCTTGCTTTTGTAATAAAAAGAATATGCGTAATGCAGCATGTCCTCATCAAAGCCGATCTCGCTGTGTAACGAGTCTATCAGCGCATTCATGGCTTCAACGGTGATACTGCCGCGCTCAAAGCGATACAAGTTTGTCCGCAGTATCTGCTTGCGAATCTCAAAACTGAGGGGATCACGCTGTAAAGCTCCCCTGAATAGCAAATCCGCGGATTCAAAATCGTCTTGGTAGAGCTGAACAGTAGCCAGCGAGAATAGATAGGTCGAGCCAAAAACAGGGGTGTTGTGATATGTCTCTGGGGGACTATCATTGTTTCTGGCACAGGCTGTTAGCAACAACAAAAGACCAGCAAAGAATACTAAACGCTTCATCAAATCACTTACTTTATGGAAAGGGTGGATGAGATCATAAATAGTTCCAGCATCGAGGGCAATTTGTTTCCCGCCGGGAAATAGACACTGTTGTCCACGATGTATGCACGTTTAGTCTTTTCATCCCAAAATCCGTGGGCTTGAAAGCTGCCACCAATCATGAGCTTGAGGTTTTTCCAGGGCCCGATGATGCGCCAGCCTTCGTGTCCTGCAAAGCGGTATTTCTCGATCCGTAGATCCTTGGCATCGATGATATCACCGTCAAAATACTTGGTGGCAAGATCTTGCCTCCTGGCTATCAGCCATTCTGCATCGACC
>PHBQ01000050.1 GCA_002841975.1 Candidatus Cloacimonetes bacterium HGW-Cloacimonetes-1 | reverse complement strand
ATTTTGAAGGCACTATCATGGAAGCCCTCACTTTGGCCGGCAGAAAGAATCTGATCCGTGATTTCACCACTAAACGGCATTGAACGCCATTACTTGGTAGTCTTGTGAAAGCGGGTAACACCCAAAAAGAAAGTCACAAACCCATATAGAGTCAGGGCAGCTACTTCCCGGAACATATACCGAAGAGGTGTGCCTTTGATTATCACTTCGCGGGTAATTGCTAACATGAAACTCATGGGATTTAGTAAGGTCAGCTTTTTGATCAGATATGGCATATTCTGAACCGGCACAAATAGTCCGCTCAAGAGGATCATAAAGATCATCATAAACCACGAGAAGAACATAGCCTGCTGTTGAGTATCCGTAATCGTAGAGATAAAGATGCCGATTCCCAGTGTCGTCATGAGATAAAGCCCTGCTGCCAGTGCCATCTCTGCAACACTGCCGGTAAAATGAATTCGAAAGATGAAATGTGCCGCGAAGGTCACTGCTGAAATCTCGAACATCGCAATCACCCAATAGGGAATCAATTTCCCCAACAGCAATTCTATCTTCGACGCAGGTGTCACCATCAATTGCTCCAGTGTACCGATCTCTTTTTCTTTGACCAAGCTCATCGCAGACATCATCATAGAGATGATCGTGATCAGAATCACGATGATTCCCGGCACCATATATTGGGCACTATTCAAATCTTCATTGTACCACATCCTCTGGCTCACAATCACTTGTGAAGGCATAGAGGACAAAGCAGTGAAGGGATACTTCTGCCTGCTTTCTTGCAACATGCTTTGAATAAACCGGGCAACGATACCCTGCGCATAGCCGAGCGAAACCGCTGCACTATTGCCATCCAGACCATCTGTGATAAACTGCACATCCGGTTTACGGTTTTGCCGCAGTTCTCTGCCAAATCCCTGCGGAACAATCACCACCAACTGAGCTTCCCAATTCTGAATCATGATTGTAGATGATTCACCCCTTTGCTGCTGCACCAGGTCAAACCGATCGGTGTGTTTGAAGCCTTCACACATGGCACGACTCAGTTCCGTATTATCTCTATCTTCAATAAACAGCTTGATATGCTTTACTTCATTGGTCACCGTAAATCCCAGAACCAATAACTGAAGCAAGGGAGCACCAAACATCAAGATCAGCATTTCTTTTGTTCGGAAGATCTGTTTAATCTCCTTCTTCACAAAACTGAAGAGCACTCGGATCGACATTATTTTAACCTCAAACTAAATCTCTTAATCGCCAATATCAACAACACGGCAGCCATCAGGATCAATGCCAATCCCGGCTGCATCAACTGTGCAAATCCGTTGCCTTTGAGCATAATACCCCGGATTATCTGCAAGTAATATCTTGCCGGCACAAACCTCGTAATCAGTTGTAGTGCCTTGGGCATTGATGCGATAGGAAACATAAACCCGGAGAGCATCATGGTGGGCAGCATAGTCATCGTGATCGCCATCATCATCGCAGCTTGTTGCGATCTGGCAATGGTCGAGATCAATAAGCCCAGACTCAATGCGACAATGACATAGAGCATGGTAAAAGCCAAAAACACCGGAAAGCTTCCCACAAACGGGACTTTGAACAAATACTTGCCGATCAGCAAAACCAGCATCGCATCAATCAATGCCAACAATATGTATGGCAATACCTTACCTATTATGATCTCATGTGCTTTGATAGGTGATACTAGGATCTGTTCCATAGTTCCCAGTTCCTTTTCCTTGGAGATGGCAATACTCGTCAGCAGTGCCGATATCATCACCAGGATCATGGCAATTAATCCCGGTACAAAGAAGTAGGCACTCTTCAGATCCGGATTGTAGAGGATATTGGTCTTCACGCGGATGGGGAGCAAACGCTCTGCATCATTGAACATATTGACCACGGCAAAACTATAATTCTGGATCATGGTGGCAGCATTGGGATCGGAGGCATCGATGATCAATTGCACTTCAGCCTGGTTTTGACGCACCATAGTATGATCAAAATCTGCCGGAATAATCAGAAATGCATGGAACGCTCTTTGATAAAAATAGCGGTTCATCTCCCCTATGGGTTTTTGCGGATAACTGATTTGAAAGCTCTCGGTGGCTGCAAATTTATGCACCAACTCCCGTGATAGCGCACTATCCCGATAGTCATAAACACCGATGCGAATTCCCCGGATTTCCATGTTCATGGCATAGCCAAAGATTACCAATTGCATGATCGGCATCAATATTACTATCATCAAAGTACGCGAATCTCTCAGGATGTGATTTACTTCTTTCAGCATGATGGCAGGTATCCTCCTATTCATTTACCGCTCCTGCCAGCAAGAGAAAGAGTTCTTGCATATTGCGGGATCCATACTTCTCTTTGAGAGCGCGGGGACTGTCATCCACCAATACACTCCCGGAGCGCATGATAATCAGCCGGTGGCAATACTCTGCCTCATCCATAAAATGTGTCGAAACGATGATGGTCTTACCCTGCTCCGCCAAAGAGTTTATAACATTCCAGAAGGCTCTGCGTGCCATTGGATCGACTCCGGAGGTAGGTTCGTCCAAAATCAAGAGGGGTGGATCGTGTAACAATGCACAGACCAGTGCCAGTCTCTGCTTAAAACCCAAAGGCAGACTTCCGGTCATCACTTTCATCGACAGGTCCAAACCTACCATTTTTAGGCTGTCCTTTGCCCTTTCCATAGCTACTTTATATGGAACCTGATAGATCCCGCTATAAAATCTGATGTTTTCCCCAATACTGAGGTCATCATAGAGCGAAAAACGCTGACTCATATATCCGATTTTTCTCTTTATGGCTTCGCTATCTACCCGTACATCATATCCAGCCACCATCGCCTTACCACTACTCGGCTTCAGCAATCCGCACAGCATCCGGATCGCTGTGGTTTTCCCCGCTCCGTTAGCTCCCAAAAAACCAAAGATCTGTCCGGGCATGATCTCAATATTCATTTTATCCACAGCCGTGAAATTACCAAACACCTTTGTCAGGTCTTCGGTACGGATCATGTACTCCGCGTTCATGATACCCTCCATACCCCTGGATTCATGTAAGACAGGAATATATCCTCCATACTGCTTTCAATCTCTTCATAGCGATATTTGATGCCCTCTACCCTGCTTTTGATGATATCCAGGCTCTGCGCCGCCGATGCATTCGGGATCACGATATGAATTTCATTGCCAAAGAGTTGGCAAGACTCTGCAAGCGGTTCCAAAACTCCAAACAACTGCTTCAGATTCGGAGCACTAAAGCTGAATACTTTGCGGTTCCACTTGCTCCTGATATTGGTCAAAGTATCCGATTCCAGGATCTTTCCGCCATTTATCAAGCTCACCCTATCGCACAATTCTGCTTCATCCATATAGGGAGTGGAGACCAATATCGTGGTGCCATCACCTTGAATTTGTTTGAGCATTTGCCAAAACTCCTGACGCGATACCGGATCCACGCCATAAGTCGGCTCATCCAGGATCAAGAGCCGGGGGCGATGGATCAAGGCACAGGATAATGCCAGCTTCTGCTTCATCCCTCCGCTCAGAGCCCCTGCCCGTCTGCCGGAAAACTCTTCAAGGTGCGAAAATGCATACAAATCCTGCATCCGCTTATCCCGTTCGCCTGCCGGAACATTGAACAACCGGGCAAAGAACTTTAAATTCTCGGCTACGCTCAAATCCTGATACAAAGAAAATCGCTGCGGCATATATCCTATCAAAGAACGGATCTGCATAAAGTCATCGCTGTCTAATGACAGTACACTTACCTTTCCCTCTTGGGTCGGCATCAAACCGCATAAGATCCGCATCAGTGTAGTTTTCCCGGCACTATCGGGACCGATCAAGCCGTGGATTTCTCCCTCAATTACACTCAAGGATACATCATCCAATGCTTGAACTTTGTCATAGTAATAGCATAGATGTTCGATGTTTATGGTGTTCATAACTCTATATCGACCGGCATACCGATCTTTAACATAGCCTTAGGGTTGTCCACGCTGATTTTAATGGCATAGACCATGGCTGATCTGGTGTCCGGTGTCAGTATAGTTTTAGGAGTGAACTCTGCTTTGGAACTAATAACAACTACTTTCCCCGGATGCTTGCTGCCATTTGCCGTGCTCAGCATTACGGGCTGTCCGATCCGGATCGCATTTAGTACAGTCTCTGCCACATAGATTTTGGTAGTCAAAACCCTGGTATCCACCACTTCACAGAGATTACCAAACATAGGGATCGCTTCACCTGCATGAAAGTAAAGACCCGTGATCGTACCGGCTGAGGGAGCTATGAGGATAGCATCATTGAGCTTTTTCCGCAATATCTTCTTTTGCGATTCGACCTTGCTTTGGCTGGCCTCAAGCATCATGTACTGCTCCCTGCTATTGGCAGCCATACTCTTTACCTTTTTAGCCATATTATTGGCATCATCGAGGCTCTGGCGGGACAGTCCATTCACATCATAGATGGATTGTAATCGCTCCGTAGTTTCCATACTGTGACGGAGATCCTCCTGAGTTTGGTTCATGTTTGTTTTGGCAATAATTTTTTGGATCTCCAGCTCGCGCTGAGAGGCATCCAGTTGCTCGATCTGATATTTGATTTCTCTGCTGTCCAACACTGCCAAGGTGTCGCCGGCATCGACCCAATCCCCCTCGGAGATAAAGAGTTTGTTCACAATTCCACCTGTCATACTGGGCACCAGGATAGCTTCACCTTCCAAAGATGAGGTGTAATTTCGGTCGGTTTGTTTTGTCTTGCATGCAGCAAATACCAAGCTCAGCACGATTGTACAAATCACCAATAATCTTCTATAACGCATTACGAACCTCCATTCCATATAAAACCATTTCATAAACAGCCTCTTCCCTTTCCCTCACGAATTCCTCAGTTCCCATGTCGATCCCCATAACATTTTCCAAGATCGGTCTTGCTAAAAATGGATAAACACACATACCTATCAAAGACATAAAGAAGTGAATGGGATCCACTTGCCGCACACCGGGTCCAGACATTGCCTTGCGGATGGTTTCAAACACGGACATCCTGCCACTATCCTTACGATTGATAAACTCGCGGATGATAGCAGATATGCCGTTACCGCCCTGACTGATTTCCCATAACATGAATCTGGTGACTTGGGGATTTTTCGTAATTACTTGCAGGTAATTGTGAATGAAGGAACGTATCCAGTCACGAAAGTCCTGCTCCTCTGGTATTACCGCCAGTAACTCCGCAAACGCTTGCTTGATTTCTCGGGTTGCAACTAACCGGTACAATTCCTCTTTGCTGTTGTAATAGTAGTGCAAGAGGGCTTTATTGATCCCTGCCAGATCTGCAATATCCTGCATCCGTGCCCCATCCATACCACGCTCGATAAACACTTTTGACGCGGCTTGAATTATGTTTAACTTAGTCTCTGTATCTTGCTTCATTTCATCCTCTTAGTATGATGTCTTAACTATTTGGTTAAACTATGCGGTTAACATACTTCTGTCAAGATGTTTCTTTTGCTTTTCGGTTTTTGAGACTTGATATGCAATTTACCGAATCCCGTGGAGATTACTCATGGGCTTTCTTTTTGCTCATCTTCGTTGCCGGAATCCCACGAGCAGCAGAGGTACTTCCGGGGCGATTCCCTCGTGGTGACAAGGGAGTCACGAGGGAAGCACGAGGGGATCACCTGAGATTGAAGCAGGTGTCCCTCTCCTGTCTTGAGGGCCGGGGTTAAAGATCTCAGCAATTAATTCAAAGACTGAATCCCCGGTGAAAACCGGCGCACTTCATAGGATGCCATTCCTCCGCAAAAGAGAATCGGAGCTTCGGTAAGCTCCGGTACGAAAGTTACAGCACTTTCTATCTTATGCTCAATCCTCTTCCGGAGTTTGAGGACATAGATCCTTCACCCATTCCCGGTTTGCCCAGAGTGCGCAACCGCCTTTTCCTTCTTTGAGGAGGTGATGATTTTGGCGGATTTGTGCCAGAAATTCGGACCCCAACGCTGCACGTAGCGAATTGTAGCGCAGATTTGTATCCGAGAAAGGTGCAAATGGACAGGGCTCGACCTTGCCATTGGGATTGATGTGCAAAAAGCCTCTACCGGCTGCTAGGCAGCCATCAAACTGATCTTCGTCGCCCGGAAAGGCCACAAACATCGCGGGTAGCCGATCCATCAAATTATCGACCCCGGTTTGAACCGATGCCTTCTGTAAATCATCCAAGACCAAGTCCTCACTTCCCGCGGCTACGGGCACATACTCGACGTAGAAAAACAAACGACAGCCTTGCCGGATGAGTTGCTCTGCATACGCTGTGGACATCACACTATCGATATTTGATGCCGTGGTCGTGATCGATACTCCCCACATGACTTTGTGACTGTTGAGTTCCTGAGTGGCTGTGTGAAAGCCTTGATAGACTCCTTCTCCCCGCCGCTGATCTGTCTCCGGCTCTCCCCCTTCCAAACTGATGACCGGTATCAAGTGGGGGTATTTGGCAAAGAATCGGGCATATTCGGAATCTAACAATAGTCCATTGGTAAAGATGGGGAAAATGATACTGGGATAGAGTGCGGCTGCTTCCAAGATCTCTCTGCGTACCAAAGGTTCACCTCCTGCCAGGAGAATCAGCGAGATCCCCAGTTCCAGGGCTTCATTCAGCACGTTCTTAAAAGTCTCAAGATCCAGTTCAGGCTCCTCAGAAGTGTGTAGTATTTTGGAATAGCATCCGGAGCAATTCAGATTGCAGCGTTTTGTAATACTGAAGATCAATAATGGGGGGACTTCCAACCCTGCTTTTGAGTGCTTAGCTCGTAATCTGGCTGCCTGGTTTTGGTGATGGAGGGAGCGTACAAAAAAAGGTAGTCGAGTCGGGAACCCTTGCATGATCTGTCGGGCTTTTTCGAACTGGAGCATAATATGGGAATCAAATCTCTGCCGATGAATCAGTTTCATAAACTATCCTTAGTTCAATTTGTGGCATGTTTTTGCTATTTCTGCCACTGTCAAGGATTTTAAGCAGTTCGCAATCCATAGCTTAGGTGTAAACCTATTTACAAAGAATCTCTTGACTATTTGTGCCATGAACAGTATCTATCAAACACCGAAATTTATAGAGGAGTCGATATGAATAGATGCAACTCAAAAGTTATCGTTTTGTTACTGGTCTTGGCGGGGATAGGTGCATTATATGCTACTCAACCTTTTTGGAGCACAGAGCCCAGCACCAGGTCGATTGAAACCCCGGACCGTCCCAGTACTTTTGATGTAACAAAATACACCGTGAACCTGGCGATCAACCATCAAAGTCACTTCATCAGCGGGAGCGTCCTGGCAAACGTCACGGCGATTTCATCCCTGTCCGAGATTGCCTATGAATTGACGGGTGGTAGCTTGAGCGTCTCGGAAGTGAGAGTCAATGGCGTGATCAGCCCATTTACTCATCTGGATGGTATCATTCATATCCCTGTGGTCATGAACAGCGGTGAAAGCTTTAGCACTCTTGTAACCTATTCCGGTATTCCCGGGAATAGCCCGGCTCCATATAACATCGGTATGCTTTTTACCACCAGTAGTGTATATACCCTGTCCAATCCTGATGCCGGAAGATATTGGTGGCCCAGTTATGATCATCCCTGGGACAAAGCACTAATAGACTGGAATATCACAGTGCGTAGCGATTGGTTAGTGGCTACCAATGGGATCCGCACTTCGATCACGGATAATCAAGACGGGACCCGTACTCACCATTGGACTTGTGCATCTCCGGTTGCTACGTATGTAATGGGCTTTGCCGCAGCAGCGTACGTAGAGTTTAGCCAACAATCCGGAGCCATCCCCATCCAGAATTTTGTACTGCCCTCGCAACTGAATAATGCCACCATCGACTTTGCAAATGTCCCGGAAATGATTTCTCATTTTTCCCAGCTATTTGGCGCATATCCTTTTGAGAAATACGGCCATATGGTGGTAAATATGTCCACCTATGCGGCTATGGAACATCAGACGATGACCACCTTTGGTAGCCAGTACCTGAACGGTCTGCAGACCTATGAATCCATCGTGGCGCATGAACTGGCACATCAATGGTATGGCAACTATATCACACCTCTCACCATGAACGAAGTATGGCTCAAGGAGTGCTTTGCTACCTATTCGGAAGCCCTGTGGGTGCATCATGATGAAGGTTGGGCTGCAGCCTGTGATTACATCCGTACCGACATCCAGCAGTACTATATCAATTGGGAAAACAATAATGGAGCTCAAACTATCTTTAATCCGGCATACAATATGATGTTTGCTCCGCCTACTTACGAAAAATCTGCATCGGTACTTCATATGCTACGACTGAAGATGGGAAATGAGAACTTCTTTGCCTTTATCAGGGCTTTGGTAGTCAATTTCCACGAAGGCAACCTGACTACCGTGGAGTTTATCTCCCTGGCACAACAGTTTTCGGGATTGGATCTCACTCAATTCTTTGAGCAGTGGATATATTCACCGGGCATACCTTCGGTAGAAACATCCTGTTTCACTAAAGCAGATCCGCCGCAGTTAAGAGTTTATGCCAAAACCAGCTCTCCTACGGCTACAATGTTTGAGCTTGATATACCGATCCGTCTGACCACTGCCACAGGAATTGATTCGCTGATGGTGACGGCAACTGCCGCAGGATTTATCAATAATATTGCACTCAGCGGGACCAGCAGTGTCGAAAACATCGAAATTGATCCGCATAATTGGGTGCTCCTACGTGGTAAGACAAATAACGTGCCAATCCTGACAGAATGCCTCTCCGGCAACCAGGCAGTAGTTCTATCCTGGCAAGAATACAACAACTGTAATGCTTATCGTGTTTACCGTCGAACCGATAGTACCGGCCCTTGGGTACAAATTTCGGCATCGCTATCGGTTACGGCTTATACGGATACCGATGTAGTTGACGGCACTCTCTATCAATATGCGATCAAGGGCATTGATCCCGAGGGTTATGAATCCCTGCTCTCAAACGTCATGACCGCTGCCCCGATCAGCTTTGCATTTAGCCACAATCTCTTGGTCGTAGATGATACAAATGACGGGTCAGGGATCGGGATTAGCCCGACCGACCAGATGGTTGACGATTTTTACAGTGATGCTCTAACTGGATACTACTATGATAATTGGGACTATGCATCGCAAGGATTACTTGACATCAATACTCTGGGTAACTATCGGGTCGTGCTGTGGCATGATGATGATTTTAGTCAGCATAGTATAGCCAATAACCTGAGTCTGTTGAGTGGATATATAATGGGTGGAGGTAAACTGATCATTTCCGGATGGAAAACAGCTTACGCACTTGATAATGCATTCCTAAACCGCTTTGCAGCAGGAATCGATCTGCTCTATGACAATGGTGCAGCACTGATCTCTGCTCAGTCCACGGCTTATCCCCCACTCTTGCTCAATCCTGCCAAACTTAGCAGCAGTTGGAATGGAAAACTACCAATGGTATTTACCTTTGCAGGAGCCACAACGCCATTGTACGTAGCCGATATGACAGATGGCAGCAACGGAAACGGTCAGACGCTGGCATTTCGGCAAGACAATGGAGGATCTCTGGTGCTGTTTGGCTTTCCCTTGTACTGCATGCAAACCAACGAAGTACGAGCTATGTTTGCGCAATTGCTACCAGAACTCAATCCCATGCTTCCGATAGCAGATGAGCCGCTACCTGTGATTGGTATGACAGCATTTCCCAATCCCTTTACCTCCAATATCACACTCCGGATCAAACAACAAAGCCCTGCAGGTGCAGCCCTGAGTATTTACAATGTAAAAGGGCAGTTAGTACGAACTCTGGGGAGCGAAGTGAAATCAGGACAAGATATTAGCTGGGATGGCAAAGACGACGAGCGACACGATGTGGCGGCGGGAATATACTTCGTCCGGGTGAATGATGATAAGAAGATCGTGGTAAAGAAGATATTGAAGTGGTGATTTGGTAGAATGGAATTGAGATTTATGGAGCGGGCAACGGGGCTCGAACCCGCGACCCTTAGCTTGGGAAGCTAATGCTCTACCACTGAGCTATGCCCGCTCATAAACAAACATTGGCTGATGATTCCACACAAGATTGTGTAAAACACCAAGACGCAAAGTTCCGCAGCTACTGCTAATTGTCAAGCGTGAATTGGTTCCAGCTATAAAAAAGCGGAAGCATGACTGCTTCCGCTGTGATATAGGAAGAAATGAAGGTTATTTCATTAGCACAATCTGTTGTTTAAACGACTCTTTTCCAATGGTTAATACCACCATATATACACCACTGCTACAAGGATATCCTTTCTCATCGGTTCCATTCCAATCAACTTCGTGAAATCCGGCAGTTTTACTCCCAGATAGCACGGCTCGAACCAATTGACCTTTGACGTTATAGATCTTTATCCGGACATCATTCTGAGCCTTGACCGCATAGCGTATAGACACGTTTGGGTTAAAGGGATTTGGATAGATTCGGTCTATCGAGTTTATCAGCGGTAGCGTCGGTGTCTGATTTCCACTATTGAAAGTGACGTTTACTGAAGTGGGGCCAAACAAACCGGCTGAACCATCAATATCTTGAGATTCTAACCAGTAATAATATTCTCCATCTTGGGTTATTTCCTTGTCGTAGAAGACATAGGTCTGCCCTTGGGAGGTATTGGACCCTTCAATAAAGCGATTCAGATCTTCCGCAGATTCCAGATTCTCCGTACTTGCTCTGTAGATTCGATAACCTGCCAGGTTAGTTTCGGATTGAGTTACCCATTGAATCATGATAGAGTTGTTGACAGAGATCGTTGCCGTAAATGATGAAAGTGTCACCGGCAAGGTCTGGCTATCCTCAGTGCCGAGGATGATGTCATGAGCTCCTTTGGCTGGGGCAAAGAACTGAAGTCCGTTAAAATCCAGCGCTGTAAAGCTACTACCAATAGTGATATTATCCGGAGCTAAGGAAATCATATGCCAACCCGTAGCATCGTGTTCCCAGACGCGTAGATCGGTGGCTGTAAAGCCGGACAGTTCACCATTACGAAGTCTCACTGTGAGATTGAATAATTGATCTGAGGTTGTGGAAATACTCCACCAGCGGGGTACTGCCGTAGTGGAACCGGGATATAGCACACTGCTGTAATTTTTAACTGTCGTGAGCCCCATACTGAGGGCAGGATTTAAAGTGACCGCATCCAGGATTCCTTCCGGACCATAGAATACTGTCGCGGTTGTTTCCGGAACACTGAGTGTATTAACAGAATAAAAGGGAGTCCCGGTATTGTTGTGAATAGCTCCACCAGCAGCAAACACAAAGTAAGCTGAATTTGTGGTCGCAATCTCTCCCGAATTAATTTCGATTGAAGATGCTCCTGCTAAAACAATCCCGAGGCACAAAGCCAAGCTGAGGATTAGTTTCATAATAGCTCCTCTCCCACCCCTACTTGATTCTTTCAACGTTGAGATTGACGCAAATAACCTTTTGAGTGTTTGCACTTCCACTTAATACTCTGGCACAAAGGGCGATATAATCGTTTGAATTCAATTGGTAAAATCCAGTTATACTTCCGGCTTCATAAAGATTATTGGTGACATTGATGGTAGTAGATAATGCTTCAAGGTCATGTGTTAAAGTAATCCAACTCCCTACTGCAGGTATTCCCGTGGAATTCTGGCGAAATACTTCTACTTCGATAGTAGAATTGGAAGTCCCTTGTATCGCTACCGATGCAGATATTCTATATGTTCCGGTCGCAGCAATCTTGAGATAAGCGGGTTTGCTGTCTAAGTAAGCTATCGAAACATCACCGCTTTCAATAATTTCCCACGGAGTTCCACCTCCACCCCCTAAAACCACAGGGAACATCGTTGCGTAAGCCGCAGAGGAGCCAATATTCACAGACGGTTGAGTAGTTCCATAATTCCCGTGATTATATGCAATCTGACCAAAACTATAGGTAGAGAATTGATAAGGTGTTGTCGGAACTGTCGGCATCACCGGAATAGCTGTCCAAGTCCCAGAGGTATTCTTGTATTCCATGACACCGGAATTATCCCGAAAACCATAGCCACCGGATCCTTCAGTAGTTCCAAAATTTAAATACCCGCTCGCTGAAATACCAACGTTGCCACGTACGTCCAGTTTAAAGTTTGGAGTCGCGGTACCTATACCTATTTTTCCATCACTCCTTACCCGGAACAGGTTAAGAGGTGTACTGGCATTATCAAAAACAGAAAAACCATGGGCGGCATCAGTGCCAGTGAGCTTGACGTCGATATCATCCGCATAAAGCATGCAAATACTAAGTAGTAGCACAATAAGCACTATATTGAATAGACTTTTCATTCTTCCTCCCGGAAATGTAATATTAACGAGGCTTACATGCTTGAACACAGCAAATACATTAGAACACTAGCCTACATGCAAACAGCTATGAAGAACCAAACAATCCTCGTAGATACAATATAATGCAATTAGTACTTCAAGCAATGTATTTAATTGTTTAGACTTCTGATTTTTAGCGGTTGTTGGCTGCTACTTTTCATTGAAGGTGTTTACTAACCTCTGTTCAAAGAATGTGAGCAAGAATCTGAAATATTGTCTTTGACATGATATCTATCTTATCAATAATCGGCATTGAGGTGAAAATGGAAAACACATTAAGAGTACTATTTGTCGATGTATCAACCGGATACTACAAGATTGAACGATTCCCTGTGGGAGCTTTTTACGGGCCGGTAGATTTAGGCCTGCATCTATCCGGAAAGTACAATTCATTAAACATTGGGATTGGCCTTTTGGCAGGATCGATCTTTCCCGGTTCTAATAGACTGGTATTCACAGGATTTTCGCCTTCCTGGGGTGGCTTTTATGTATCATCAATGGGTGGTGCAGGCTTAATTTTTGACAATCTGGGTATCAGCCTCTTGGCAATCATCGGTAAATCTGCCTACCCCTCAATGTTGATGCTGAATAGAAATCACGGTGAAGAAATAGAAGTCGAGCTCAAGCCAGTGCATACCACCGAGGTTTGGAGCAAAAACGGAATCTATTCAATGATGGATCACACCTATGAAACCTATGGTCATAGATATGAAACCAGCCCTCGGATCTTAGCCGTGGGACCTGCTGCAAAGTATTCTGATATTGGATCAATCGTCTCAGCTCCCATTATCAATAAGAAGATTACCAAAGTAGATACCTGGGCAGGGCGGGGAGGAATGGGCTCCAAACTATTTAAACAGCATGGCATCTGCTCTGTGATCTATGGCGGGACTTTTATAGATGAAGATTTCAGAGACCACAAAGTAGCCGATGAGTGGTTTGAAGCTCGTTATCAGCAGAAAGTGATTGCCAAAGATATTGAAGCCACAACCAAATACAGATTTGATCCCAAGTTTGATACAGGTGGCACATTTGGCGTAAACTACTCCACGAATGCAGATAGTTTGATTGCCTTCAACTACCGTAGCCTATCGTGGCCGGTCGAGCAACGCAGGAGTTTTCACGAGCAGCATATTAAAAATCACTATCTCAAGCAGTTTAATGAAGAAACTATCCGCACCAAGAGCTTTCACACCTGTGGCGAGCCTTGTGTAGCAGTGTGTAAAAAGATGCGTGGAGAGTTTAAAAAAGACTATGAACCCTACCAAACCATGGGACCCTTGTCCGGGATATTTGATCAACGTGCCGCGGAACTGCTAAATCACAAGGCAGATATGTTGGGCTTTGATGCTATCTCGATGGGAGGATTTATCGCATGGATTTTTGATTGTCTGGATTCCGGACTATTAAAACCGGGTGATGTAGGTTTGGATCGTCTTCCCAAATTTGATCCGGATTCATTTGACACGGTTTCAGATTCGATGTATAATGCAGAGTTGGGATGCGAGTTATTGAACATCGTGGTATCCGGCAGCAAGCTAATAGATCTCTCGGAAGGTGCTCGTAAATACGCACGCCACTTAGCCCGCAAGCATGGACAAGAGATTGTAGACAAATTTGTATTTAACTCCTTTGCCCGTAAGGGTTGGATGGTTCCAAATCAGTATTGGACACCAGGAGTACTGTCTCCCATGCCGACGATGGGACGTTATTACATGTATTATGGCCCAGATTATTTTAGCCCCAGATATTTGGGTAAAGTCAACGCTGACCGTATGAAAACCGAATTGTTGCTGGATAACATGGGCATCTGCAGATTTCACAGGGCATGGGCAGAGGAAATGCTCCCGGAGATCATTCAGTCAATTTATGGTCTGGGAGATGATTTACTGCTCAAAAACCACATCACAGCCCGTCGTATAAATTGCAGAAATGCCTCGGTATTTTGGGAATCAAAAGCGAATATCGACTTTATCCATAGCTATCTGAAGAGACAACACGATGAATTGAGGAAAACTGATGCTGACCTGATGTACTGGCTGAGCAGATTTAAGGAAAATAGTCGGGAAGCGGCTTTTGATTATTGGTACGAGATTCGTAAAGGGATAGATGAATCTTTGGGTGAAAAGCAGTAATCGCTCTTTTATGATCGAAGGATTACATGTATAGTTTATTTATTGTCTGAAGAGGGAACAAACGCCCTAATCAATATAGATTAGGGCGGAATCCTATGTTAATCTCTTATGACGAGGGCTCTCATCAAGACCTAGTGTGAAAGCCAGCTGTGGTGAAATCAATACTAAACATTGCTCGAAAGCGCATTTGTATTTGTCCATTCTTGAACCAGCTTCGGTAATACATCACCTGATCTACCCATGTGAAAATCATCTATTAATGATCTGTTGTCCGGTTGCTCCAGATTTATCGCTATCGTCTTTGCACCAAAATACTTTGCAGTCATTACAAAACCTGCTGCTGGATAGACAACACCACTGGTTCCAACGATCAAGAATAGCTCGCAACGCTTGAGGAGCTTTTCTATCTCCACCAGAAAATATGGCACTTCTCCAAACCACACAATATCCGGTCGCAGATTGGTACCACAAACAGGACAAACAGGGATATGTTCCTCGCTGCAAACATCAGTAAATGGATATTGTACTCTACACTTGGCACATAGTGTATATCTCAGTCTTCCATGCATCTCAAGGACATTTTTACTACCCGCTCGAGTATGGAGACCGTCAATATTTTGGGTGATCATGTGAAAGTTATCTCCCAAGTATTGCTCTAACTCTACCAAGCTATAGTGAGCAGAATTGGGTTGTGCTTCTATAGACTGAAGATATCGTTGGCGGTAAAAGTCCCAAACTAATCGGGGATTTCTCTCGAATGCTTTCGGAGTAGCAACATCCTCGACACGATGATCTTCCCAAAGACCTCCGGAATCCCGGAATGTCTTAATTCCGGACTCCGCACTGATTCCGGCACCGGTTAATACTAAAACGTTTTTGTCTCTTGGTAGTCTTACCATACTATTTGAGTAACAACATCTTACGCATGATAGTCCGGTTACCGCTTTGCAATTTGTAAAAATACATACTGCTGGCCACTGATCTACCATTATCATCGGTACCATCCCATACTACAGTATGAGATCCGGGATTAACAATGCTGTTAGAAATCAAGGTCCGAATCAATTGGCCCTTCAAATTGTATATTTGGATATCCACTGCTCCACGATGTTCGAGCGAGTAAGATATTGTGGTAGTAGGATTGAATGGATTGGGGAAATTCGAGAGTGATAGCCGAGGTTGGTTCACCTGATCGTCTGTGCCTACAAAATCGCTTTCAAGTCTCACGTTATCGATGTACCAACCCTCTCCTGTAGAACCTGAATCGGATCCGAAAATGAATCTGAATTTGACAGTTCCACTATATTGAGAGAGGTCAAATGTGGCTTCTTGCCAAGTATGCGAACCGGAGTAACAGAAAGTATTCGCTGCGAAGGGAGATTGTGCATTGGTGTAAATCCTGTAAGGGTATCCACCCACAGGAGATATCGGAATCCATGTGCTATTGTTTATCAACATTTGCACCATAGCTCCATCCCATGCCATACCTGTAGCGTTACTGTGTACTTCCGCATCAATCCAATGGTAAAACTTCAACTGCGAATTCTGTCCCAATGTCATAGTGGGGCTGATCAAGCTTCCGGCAGTCATATTGTTGTATTGATTTGTTCCACTCCCCCCAAATTTCATTGAGTAAGAACCTCCGGTCGTGAAGTTCCGACCATTGTTACGATTCCACATGTTAACGTGGCTGGTGGTATAGTCCACCGTTGTCCAACCTTCCCAATCAGTTTCAAATGTATAGTTCATGACTCCTACGTTTATCGTAAAGACTCCTTCAAAACTACTTCCATTCTCACTTCCCAGTAAATACGGAATAGAAACTGAGCTTCCCAAAGGTAGGTTTTCGGAGATCTGTATGGTAAAGGCAGCATCCATTACTTGATCTTCACCATGTTGCACTTGGGGGATATAAACTTCATAGGCAGAAATATTGATCATCGGATCGTTTGGCATCAAGATCAACATAGGTGACGCGGCATTACCGCTGCCATTGTTATGAACTATAAAGCTAATAGATGGTGTTTGTCCTGGCATTACAACATTTGAAGAGTTGTTGATTGAATAACTGGCTATGCTCAAGACTGGCGCATTCAATGCAATATTTAAAGGTGTTTGAGTGCTGTACGTATCATATTGGGCAGTAAACTGCAGTTGAGCGACCGCTAAATCCTCGAAGTATCCGCCAATTTGTACTTGAAATGCATTTGGTACGTATGTCGAATCGGCTGCGGCGATGGCATTAAAACTGATACTATTTTGAATTATGGATATATTGGGAGATACGCTGGATAAAGTAAGAGTTCCTTGATTTGCTTGATTTACCATACCTACATTTTTGACCCATAGGCTGACGTTTACCAGATCACCACTATGCAAGAGGTCATCATCATCACTAAGTACTATGTTCCTGCAAACAATATATGGCATCTGCGATGCATCCGCGGTGAATATGTTTTGATACTGGTAAAAATTGGGTGCGTTGAGATAGAGTTCGTAGCTTCCTGGGGATAAACTCTGGCTCATGTTTATCGCGATAAGGCCGGAGTTATCTGCCACTGCCTCACAAATAATGTTGCCTTCTTGTTTAATTCTGAGGTTAGCCCCTGGTGCATTTGTCTGAATCTGATAGTTTGTGACTCCCACAGACCAGGTCGTTGGCAATTGAACCGAGATTTGTTGGGGAGTATCTGTCCATATCATCATTGCCGGATCACCCAATAGATTAGTTTCATAGGTTACCCAGTACATCACGGGGCTGTTTGTAATAAATGGAATATTGTCAATTTTTGAATCGACTAAAGTAAAACCAAGCTCGTGAATATTTTCTCCAAAGATTGCATCCATATACTGGCGATGAAGGTATTGGGATGCGCCATCGGTGGAACCTTGAGTACCCCATCCGTAGCGGGAATGAGCTATCATCCCAACCGCTGAAGTAGCTATACTGGTAAATTTCTCTGCAATGCAGTCCGATACATAACTACCGACTTCAGTGTCACGATTATCGAAAGCACCTGCGTAACAACCCTGTGAGAAATCAATTGAGTAGTTATGAGTTGCACCATTATTTGTGATATTGGTAGCGGTAACTTGATTATTGCTCATTCTCATATTGTAATTTGTGCTGGAGTGCCCTAAATGATTGATCAAGTTTGGACCTTGACTGAGAAGGGATCTCAGCTGAGAACCTGTCCAGCCATTTTCATATCCATAAGTACGGTCATACATCGTAGAAATGTCCCAAGTAGATGGAACGCCAATGGTGCTGTAGCCATGCATATCGGATCCGACAATCATTTCATCCATGTAGTCACCGCCCCAAGTAGGACCGTCCCACAGCCATTCTCCAACCATTAGCACTGTTTTCACCTGGCTTTCTACGGGTGCAATTTGATACATCATGACTTTATTGATGAAGTTAGCTATCTCTGTGTTGTTGTTGTAGCAAAATCGACCGATTGCAAATTCAGGAGCCATATCGGTTTCGTAGATTTCTCCCCAGTAAGCGTCATTGTCATTGTTCCAGGTTCCATCAAGACACGAATAATACATATCGGCAGGAATATCGGCATCGACCTGATCCCCTCCACTAAAATTGACATAAAATCCGCGATGCGGAATAATTTCTGTGTCCGCGGCAAGTAAGACATAACGCAAAGAGTTGTTAGCATACATATCGATAAAATAGTTTCGTAGCTTTGCTTGCGTATCTGCGCCGGGGTAGGTTGCTGTGATTTCCTGGATGGATTTGATTAATACGTTAAGACCTCTTTGCTCATATAGGTCTTGCAGAGGGAGCCATTGAGTGTACTTGGCTTGATCGATGACGATAATGTACTCATAGTTGACGGTACGCACATCGTAATTGGGGACTAATTCCGGATTATCAACCGATTTCTTGATGTAGTCACTAATAAATCTTTCTTGTTTCAATAGGCTCATAGCAGCCATTGAGCGCTCTGATGTCTGAGTTTCTACTATCACACGTATATTGTGATAATGAGTGAGTTCGTTTTTAACGGGATTGTAATCGAAAGGTGTTATAGCGGTGAAGGCAATAGGTTGCCCTGAAAGATACTCGGTGCGGATTCCGTTTGAACAATCAGCCGGAAAAACATTATCACTATTGTAAATTTGCAGATCTGGAGCTGTCCTTGCTTTGATCGTCGTTTGAGAGAGAGGATATTGCTGTTGGATTGGTTCAATCCATTTTGAGATGATGGAAGTTTGGGGATTGGTTCTTTCTATTGTGATTTTGGTGGCCTCAGTATTGAGCGGAAGCGCTAATTTGATACCATACCATGGTAAGGCGGGCTGTCCCGGCGAACCAATGTGTTGAGTATTGGGAATGATTATAGACTGAAAACCATTGGTTTCCTTCATACTATATTGATCGGAGTTAAATTCGTACACAACACTTGCAAAGCATCCGTATGCTAACACAAGCACAAAAAGCAATAATAAATATTTCTTCATCCTGAACCACTTCCTATGATTTTTTGATTTTCTACTAATTTATTATGCAATAGCTATTCCAATATCCTGATTACCTTCAAATATTGGTACGATCAGAATATTTGAACTGATATCAATAGGACCTGGGAGTGTCAATAGAATGCGAGAGTTTGTGTTTTCTAATAAGTGTGTATATATATAAAAAGAGCCAGATATTAGCGATGGCGGCGACCTACTCTTCCACACAGTTACCCATGCAGTACCATCGGCGCGAGTGAGCTTAACTTCTGTG
>PHBQ01000049.1 GCA_002841975.1 Candidatus Cloacimonetes bacterium HGW-Cloacimonetes-1 | reverse complement strand
ATCAAAGCTGACATTCCCGCTCCGCTCGATCTCCATCCGGATCATCCTGGTATTGGAGGACTGCTCCTCATCCCGATCACAGCCGACAATCGCCAGCACTACAATCAACAGCACCCAAAAAAACCTCTTCATCCTATTCTCCTTAGCAAAGTCTCCATAATGCCCTACCACCCGTATCTTAATGCAATTTCTATTCCCATGTGCAGCGGATAGTCTAATCTCCCAAGCTCATTCCCATCCCACG
This sequence comes from Candidatus Cloacimonetes bacterium HGW-Cloacimonetes-1, assembly GCA_002841975.1. Lineage (GTDB taxonomy): Bacteria > Cloacimonadota > Cloacimonadia > Cloacimonadales > Cloacimonadaceae > PHBQ01. Next base: position 19,093 of record PHBQ01000049.1, on the reverse strand, counting down.
CGCCGTTTTTACCAGGTCAGAATCCAGCTCGATCAGGTTGTAATTGCGGATAGCGTCTTTGATCGGCACTGCAATTATATCGGGATGCCGGTAAGCCACCATATGTCCCCACTTTTGCTCCAGCACCATCTCAAAGGCTTTTACCCCAAATTGAGAAGCCAGGAGCCTGTCAAAAGCATTCGGCCTACCGCCCCGTTGCAGATGCCCCAGGATGGTCTCGCGGATCTCTGCCTGGCAACCGGCCTCTTTCAGTTCGTGGGATAGCCTTAGCCCGGCACCGCCAAGTTTGATCTTCATAGCTCCCGGTGTCTCGCTTTCCACAAATTCCATCTCCCCATCCACCTGCCTGGCACCTTCGGCTATCACTACGATTGCAAAGCCGGAGCCGGATTTGACCCTATGGTTGATCGCCTCCACCACCTTGTGGATATTATAGGGAATCTCCGGGATCAGACACACCTCCGCACCCCCGGCAATTGCCGCATGCAGAGCGATCCAGCCGGCATAACGCCCCATCACTTCCAGAATCAGGACCCGATGATGACTCGCGGCAGTGGTCACCAATTTGTCCACGGCATCTGTTGCCACATCGACTGCGGTCTGAAAACCAAAAGTGAAATCTGTATCAGAAAGGTCGTTATCAATGGTTTTGGGGACGCCGATTATAGGGCAACCCTTTTCAAACAGCCCCTGAGATATTCTTTGCGAGCCATCGCCACCAATGTTGATCACGGCGTCGATGTTTTGATAGCGGAGGCGATCCAGAAGGTCATCCGACCGGTCAACTGTTACCATCTGACCTTCAGCATTTTTCACAGGCCATTCAAAAGGACCACCTTTGTTAGTCGTACCGATGATGGTACCGCCCTGGACGTGGATCCCTGCCACAGTTTTCATGTCCAGTTCCACCAAGTGCATTGGGTCTCTCATGATGCCATTAAAAGCATCAATACTTCCGATCACTTCCCAATTCGATTCTTGGGAGGCGCGTTTTACGATAGCACGAATCACGGCATTAAGACCGGGGCAATCGCCGCCCCCGGTTGCAACAAGGAGTCTTTTTTTCATTTCATGTCCTCTTGTATGATTTGAGTAGAAATTATAGCTTCAGGCAAACTTGTCAAGATTATCCTTACGCAAATCCGAGGTGATTCCCTCGTGACTCCCTCGTGAAGCCCGGGTGGAACCTCGGAATCACGAGGGATGTAGCCCGGCTACACCTGTGACTGATTGCTGTAGCTGATAAGAAGTGGTTAGCTTCGGTATGCACTCGGATCGCAGACCTTAGTGTCTGCGTAAACAATTGTCACAACCCGACCTAAGAAAGTGCGGGGTTCGGCTTGTCTTTAATGTATTCCTATTTCCACTTGATATTATTGTCGTCACACCATTTTTGGCTGCTGGTACTTCCGTGTTTTGCACCCAACAGATGGTATTTCTGGCCATTTGCTTTGTCATTGAGCTGCAGATAACAATCTCCCAAAAAGGACTCGATCCATGAACTGTTGGGGCTCAATTGCAGCTGTTTGGTGGCGGCATTGATAGCATTTTGATAGTCCCCGTTATTGGCATAAGCACGGGATAAATATCCCCAGTTCCACGATTCTCCAGGATTGAGTTCCGTGACGGATTTGTAAAACTTGATGGCGGAAGCGTAATCTCCCTTTTCCATATAAGCACTGGCGATGGAGCCATACATATTGGCAGGATCAGCTTCCATCTGGAGCAGTTGGTGATAACATGAGATGGCTTGATCATACTCTTTGAGACTGAGATAAATCAGAGAAATGTGATTGATAGCAGTAAAGTTTGAGGGATCATTTTTGAGAATGCTGAGATAGAGTTCCTTGGCTTTGACGTATTCTCTCAATTGATAATATATCTCCCCAATACGTAATAAATCTTCAGGTTTCTTGGTGATATCATAGGCTTTTTGATAATAGGAGAGGGCAGTTTTGTAGTCTTTTGCTTCTTGATAACTCTGTCCCATGCCTTGCAGAGCCTCCGGGCCGTTGCTCATAGCTATTGCCTTTTGAAAGCTATCCCGTGCCAACCCTGCATTATCGGTGTACAAATAGCTGTATCCCAATTGCACCCATGCATCGACGTAAGTAGAATCTGCTGCGACCGCTTTTTTGTACAATTCCATAGCTTGCTTCAAGTCACCATTTTCTGTACTCGCGATATCGGAGGCCTGTTCATAATATTCACGGGCACTCAGTATTCCTGCTTGTGTCGAGTATTCGAGTTGTAACTGCAGTTGCTGAGTCTTGTCTTTTTCTGCTTCCAATTCTGTCTTCAAACGTTCGAGTTCATTCAGTGCATTAGTTGCAATGTTGCGGTTGTTTTCGATGCTTTCGAGGTTCTTGGAATTGTTGATCAAATTCTCCAGTTGTTGCAAGACATCCCGCTCATCCAACGAAATTTCAGCTTTGAGACTGTAAACTTCCCCGTTCCAGTTCTCTGCCAACACTTTAGTTTTGGTGATACCGGCACTCAAGACCTGGATATCGGTCTGGGTAAATGAATGTACCTCACCATTGATTTCGGTATCTTTATTGATGATGCTACTACTGATGTAAAGCCCCACTTCCTCGAGTAACAGCCGTTTTACCTGCTCCAGGGCAATGGAACGCGCCGTAATCTTGCTATCTGCTTCACTGGCATTATATGAGTAGCTGCGGACAAAAGTTTTAGCTCCCAAAGCGGCGATTCCCAGCAGGAGTATAAGTATAAAAGTATGTCTCAAAAGACCTCCATCAAACATCCGAATCCTCAGGGATGTTAGCTATGTGTTATTATGTGATCGATAGCTATCGATGATTATTGGTTCCAGATCCCGGGGTACGAGTCCGGTGATAGGTAAATGCTGTGCGATGTTTTCGCGGATCAAAGTAGATGATATTGGTGATAACTCGCAGGATAGTACTTGGTAGCGGATTGCAGCCAAGACTTCCGGAAGTAGTGTAGCATTGAAACGGGGGATGATGAGGAATTCCACATTTTGTGAGAGCCATGCAAAGTCGTGCCAGCGTGGTAATTGACTAACATTGTCACTGCCCAGAACAAAGCAAAATCTGTGTTCGGGGTAATCCCGATATAGCTGTTTGAACATATCGGAAGTATATCCGCTGGTAGAGGGTGAATCCACATCCCAGACATCGAATCGATCGTTAGTTTTGCTCGCCAGTCTCAGTAAATCCAGTCGTTGTGCATAATCCAGGTGGATCTGGCTCTGTTTAAAGTGGTGTTTACCACTGGGTACAAAGATTACTTTATCGACGCTAGTGAGCCGGAGGATCTCTCCGGCAATGTGTAAATGCCCATTATGGACGGGGTCAAAGCTGCCACCTATGATCGCAACCTGGTGGTTTTGACTACTCTTCACCGCGGGCAGCATCGTAATTATCTAAAGTACTTGGAGAGTCTTTTCGTCTCTTTGGCACCGGGATACTTTGCCTTCATGCTATTAAAAGTGCTTTCAGCAACTGTCATATTACCCTGTTTGATCAGCAGCAGAGTAGTGTAATAAAGAGATTTCTTGTCTATCTTGTCTTGATTTCCCAGTTCCACTACTTCCTGAAAATACATCAACGCTGCGCTATAGTCGTGCATCTTGTAGTAGATATAGCCGTTATAGTATTTCTTTTCGATGAGTTTATACTGGGCTTTACGGATGTAATCCAGGGCTTCAGAGTAGCGTTTATCGGAAGGGAATTTCTCGATAAAGAGGCGTAGGGCTTCGATGCAAAGAGAGGTTTCAGATTGGTCATATTGCGGTCCTAAAGACTCTTCATAATAGCAAACCCCAATCCGGTAATAGGCAGTGGCTACGTCGGCATGATCCGGGAACATTGAAGTAAACTGAGTATATTTCAGGCGGGAATCCGTAAATTTATTGATATTGAAATATCCTTCAGCTTGGCGGATCACGGCTTTGGCAGTAGCTGCGGATTTGCGCTCGTATGAAATCTCTTCATAGAGTTTGATCGCGCGGGTATATTTCTTTGCCGCAAAGAGTTGATCTGCCAGAGCAAGTTTGTTCTCGTTAGACATTTGAGCCTTATTTTTGGCACATCCTGCCACGAGGATGATGATGGCGACGAAGAGTATCATTATTCTTTTCATGGGGTTTCCTTTGTTATTCTATAGTCCACAGCAAGTAGATCAAGGATCCGATTGCAAGAGACGCGATAATGGGATCAAACCATTTGAGCCGGATTTCACTTGAGTTCAGAGCTTCCGGAGCATTTCCGCTATACTTGTAAGTATCCAGAGCCAAGAGCCGGTTTTCCGGCAACAGTATTTTTTTGATCGTAAAAGAGTAGGTCGGCGCTCTCTGGATTCTGTAGGCAAATATCTTTTTATGTTCTATGACACGCCACTCGATATCGAGACTGATTTGATATAGAAATGCTGTATCGGTCTGATAATTCTCGAGGATGGCTTTGGTTTGAGCAATGTCTACGGACTCACTATCGGAAGTCGGTGAATGAAGCTCCGGAAGCTGTTCCCGAATATCAGCATCTTTGGCAAGAAGCTGAGTACGGATCTCATTTTCCATCAGGGACGTCCATTCACCGGCCCGAATATCCAAAAATATGGGTTCGTCAAGATCAATATGTTTTACCAATTCGGTGCTGATCGTCATTATATTCGTGTAATCGGATAGAGCACAGAGGCTATATACGAAGCACAAAAGGGCTATAACGACGAGCAGTTTTCTTTGCATAATTTCTTCAGTCTATTTGGGAAGTTGCATCACGAGTTTATCCACCAGTGCACTACGTTCGTATCCGGGATAAATCATTTTGAGGTCTTTGTATACATCTCGTGCAGAGCTATAGTCTTGCATTTGTTCATAACAGCGTCCAATCTTGAGCATGGCATCCGGGGCTTTGGGAGAAGTGGGGTAGTCCGCAACGACCATGCGAAATTCCGGTAGCGCTTGGGAATACTCGGACAGGGAATAATAGGACTCGGCGATCCAATACTGTGCGTTTGCAGCATAAGGGTCATCACTAAAAGCTCGTTTGATATCCGCGAACATTGTTTTCGCCGCATTGAAATCTCCACTGTCAAACTTGGACTTGGCAAATCTGTAAGACTTGATCAAGCGTGCAGTATCACTATCGGCATTTACTGATCGTTCTTCCAGAGTTTGTACCGTGTCCAATTTGATCTTGGTTTTGGCGGGTGGATTTGCCTTTGCGACTTTTGGTATCTTGATCGGAACGTCTACTGGCACGGTTTGGGGTTCGTTAGCGGGTATGGCAAACTTGGCTTCTATTGCTGAGGTAGACCCGGCTTTGGGTGTTTGTAGCTTTGCATTAACGGTGTCCACTTTTTTGCCGAGGTCAATCAGGATCCGATTATTGTCTGCGAATTCAATCTGTAACCCGGTTATGCGTTCCATGATGTAATCCACATTATCTTGCAGTAATGGCACTTTACGCTCGAAGCTGTATTCCAAAGAGTCGACCACCACTTGCATGGATGCCAATTGGTCTTGTACATCAGCGGGGAGAACCTTGGTAGATTCAATTGTGCTGAGGCTATTATGTATGCGTGACAGAGCTTCCCGCTCCATTTGCAGATCGCTGCGGAGAGCTTCGATCTGTCCCATTAGTTGAAACTGACGTTGTTCGAGTTGCTGGGCTTTTGCCTGTTCTATCTGGAAGGATTTATTGGAGACACAGCCACTCAAGATCATCAAGGTAGTGACGATACAGATTATATGTTTCATCCGCTTATCCTATGAAAACTAGCTATTTGGACTCAAGAAACGCTTTATAAGCACGATAAGTAGAATACAAATCAGCTTTGCTGCACAGTTCATAGAGGGAGTGCATTCCCATCAGAGCTGTCCCACAGTCTATCACTTCGGCACCGAGGTTTGCCAGGATATAGGCAATGGTTCCACCGCCGCCTTCATCTGGTTTGCCCAGTTCACCCATCTGCCAATATACACCTGCATCATTGAAGATACGGATGACTTTGGCTGTGAACTCTGCATTGGCATCGTTGCAACCGGATTTTCCACCACTGCCGGTAAATTTGGCAATACCTACACCACAGTTGAAAATAACAGCATTTTGCTTTTCGTGAACTCCCGGATAATTGGGATCGATAGCTGCAGTGACATCGGCGGAGAGGATTTGGGCATTCATGAAAGCTTTGCGCAAATTGACACTGTCATTGCTTTCACCGTTCTGTTTCATGATTTGAGCCACGAAATCTTGAATAAATATGGAGTGAGCACCGGTGTTACCCATGCTTCCCACTTCTTCTTTATCAGAGAAATAGGCAATAACTGTGCGTTCCGGAGTTTTATCCATGTTGTCCAGAAGAGCCATCAAACCTGTATAGGCACATATTCTGTCGTCCTGACCATAGCCGACAACCATAGATCTGTCCAATCCGGCGTCACGGGCTTTGGTGGCAGGAATTAGTTCCAGTTCTGCAGACAGGAAATCAGCTTCGGTAATACCATAGGCATCATTTAAAAGCTTCAAGGCATAGCCTTTGGCGGCTTCTTTTTCTTCGGTGCCGGGTTCGACCATTCCGCTGAATACCAGATTCATTTTGGAGGCGTCAACAGCATCGGCCAAGTTTTTGGCATACTGTTCTTTGCGGGCAAGGTGCGGTAAGAGATCCGGAATGATAAAGACAGGATCATCATCTTTGTCGCCAATACTGATATTGACGGCAGTACCGTCTTTTTTGAAAATTATACCGTGCAGGGCAAGAGGTGTGGAGACCCATTGGTATTTTTTGATGCCACCATAATAATGGGTTTTCATGCATGCCAGACTGCTGCTACTGTCTTCATACAACGGATTCTGTTTTAGGTCGACGCGGGGTGCATCGACGTGAGCAGCGACCATGTTAAAGCCTTCAGAGATGGGCTTCTTACCCAAAATAGCAATAGCCATGGTTTTGTTTCTAAAAACGCTAAAAACTCGTTTCTGCCCTTTTTTGGCAGGTAACGCTGTAAACTTGTGATTCTCAAGCAGGGCAGTAGTGAAATCGATGGTTTCTCTTACGGTTCTGGCTGCATCCAGGAATTTTTTGTACGCTTCGGCAAATTCCATGGCGGCACTAATCTGTTCGCTGTCTGCTTCTTTCCAGAAGTTCTTGCGTTCATAGGTGAGACCGCTCTTCTTTGTGTCTTTCTTTTTCATCCTTACTCCTTATGTGAACATTTATTTAATCTCTAAAATCTCAAGGTATCGATCTCCAATCGGAGCTCGTACAACCGCTACATCACCCAGTTTTTTGCCCAGCAATGCGGTTCCAATGGGTGATACTACAGACACTGCCATTACGCCTTCTTCGTCTGAAAAGTTAAGTTCATCAACGCCCACTACATGATACCACAATTCTTCATTGTTATCTGTATCCATGGCACGACAATAAAGCCCAAAGCGCACAGTATCGCGGGGAAAAGCATCGGTGTCCACCACTTTCAGGGAGGCGGAACGGCGGCGTAGGTAATCTATTTCGGAGTCTATCTGTCTCTGGCGTTCACGGGCGGCTTTGTATTCCGCATTTTCGCTCAAATCCCCAAATTCTCGGGCAATTACCAGAGTTCGGATCACGTCCGGGCGGTCTTCATTCATCAAGAATCCGATCCGCTTTTGCAGTTTATCCATCCCAGGCTTGGTGATAAAAATAGTTAGATCCACTACAGACTCCCCTTATTTCTTCTTTGTCAATACTTTATAGGCACTAACTGCAGCTTTTTTTAGACGGGCATTACCGCTGTGAGTCCAGCGTTCTACCATCTTTTCCAACTCTGGATGATAATCATAGATTCCCCCGCAGAGGATTTCTACGATCTGTGGATCGCGGGAATTCTGATAGTCCAGATAAATGCTGAGATATTGCTCAAAATCGATCTTACCAACAGTCTTCAGCATCAGGATATGATTTGCATTCCCTGCAGTGATCGGATAATTCCAGTCATGCTTAAAATGCTCCATCACCATCGGAATCAGTTCCGGGTTACGCTTGATCAGCTTGATCAAAGTACCCATACAGGACTTGATAATGAGCTCTGAACCTTTGTCCATCCACTTGTAAACATAGGGCAGATAAGTCTCGGGATGCTTTTTCAGCAGGGGCATCATCACCTTTTCGAGGATTCCATTCAGATCATGAGTGTCGGCATTCTGCATCGCAGTCTCGACCATTGGGAAATACACAGCCGGTTTCTTGGCTACGATTTTGGACATGATAGTCAGGAACGCCAGCTTGCCATAATCGCCCTTTTTGTTCCACAAGTATTGATAAAAGGCAACATATTTCTCGTGATTGCGGCCGATCTGATGAATGATCACATTTGCCACATACACAATTACTTCAGAGGGGATTTTCCCATTGACTCTGGCAGAATAAGCATTGAAGATTATCTCAAAATCATAATCGTTCTTGGGCAGTTTACTCTCAAAGAAGTCGATAGTGTCTTTATTCAAACGCTCTTTCCAATCAATGGTAAGCATCATTAGCTCCTTTACTGTCTTCAATTAACATATTTTTTCTCTGTATGGCATAGAGCAATTTTGGGGTAAAACTGTCAAGCGAAATGTTGATGGGGGGGGAGAGTTACGAGGGTACAGCAGATTGCGGTCATAGATTGCAACAGTTTTGATACGAACCTCCACAAACCTTCCCCCTGAATCTACAGATTTGATTACTAAATCTTCAAATATCCCTGTCCGATGGTTAATAAGTCAGAAGCGTAAAGTGTTATTGATGCCTACGGGAACTGTGGTTTATACTAAACAAAATGGGCTCAATGTACCTATCTGAGCATGTTTATTGATTATCGCTCCTCTTCCAGGCTAGTGCTTCATTTTGTGCCTTGGCAATTTGAGTGTCAGTTAGTTTTTTTACCGCTATATCACGGTTCTTCACGGCAAAATCATACGTATCAGATTTGTCATCGGTACAAGCGAGCAGGTACCAGAAATAAGCTTGCTCATCATTCTGCTCTACACCTTGCCCCTTTGAGTACATTAGTGCAAGATTGCATTGTGCGGTTGAGTCTCCCTGCTCAGCAGCCAGACGGCTCAATCTTGCCGCTTCTTCATAATGTTGTAAAACACCTTCACCCACATAATACATTTTGCTAAGATTGACTTGTGCATCAGCGTTGCCTTGATCTGCAGAGAGGCGATACCATGTAACAGCTTCATGATAGTTTTGTGCAAACCCTTGGCCATAATAATACATTATCCCAAGATTGCATTGCGCATACGGCTCACCTTGTTCAGCCGCTTTCAAAAACCATTTACCCGCTGTTTTATAGTCTTGTGCCACACCATTCCCGCAATAATACAATAGCCCAACATTGAAAAATGCTCCCGTAAAACCTTGATCTGCGGACAGTTGAAACCACTTTAATGCTTCACTGTAGTCTTGCAAAACTCCATCTCCAGAACCATATTTGATCCCAAGTACATTCTGTGCTTTTGCATCCCCATAATTTGCTTTGTAGGTAAGATCTGTAAGCGATAATGACTCATAATCCGCTTTCACGTCTGCATAAAGCAGAGAACTAATTAAAACTATTGCCACCAGCCAGACCAGTTTAATAGCGCGCATACTATTCTCCTTGAGGGCGATAATTACGCTGATTCATTGTATCGTTAAAGATTTATATGGCATTTATCTACTCGATTGAATGGAGTGCCATTATTGCCTGTCTTGCCTGAGACGCTATTTAATTATTTCTCCACAGCTTTGCGGATCGCCGTGAGTTCCGTCAGAATGGCCTTCTGGATGCTAAGGTCGTCCGTGGGTTCTGCGTGAGTACTTACACGTAGTCCCGGCGTGCCTAGGTGGCTCATGATGATATCCTTGGTGGCTTCAAAATCACGGATCCCATACATTACCAGTTCTGCCGGCATCCCTGACTGGCGTCCACCGCTAGTGCCTGCAGTTTGGATGTGAATAGTGCTCAGTCTAAGAAGACGCTCGATAGGCCCTTGAGTGATGTCTATATTCGTGATCTTGTTATAGGGGACAGTAGTGCGACTTCTCCAAAACACGCCCTTCTTGAGGCGGATGGAATCCTGATCAATGGTGTACTCCAAGGTTTTGTAAAACGCGCTAATGTAGAGCAGGGATAGGGATAATAATATCACTGCTATTACCAGCAGAACACTGAATAAGATAGGCTCAGGACCAGTAAAAATCATGATAGTTACCAGTACCATTATGGGGACGAATATGATAAAGTTGATAAGCTGCCACAGCTTTTTCAATCCAAGCTCAGGCCTTATTAATAAAGTTCCCATGTTACGCTCCTATATAGTCAATGCATAATTGTTTGTAAAGTGCTCTCTGCCGTCAAGTATTATCTTGATCTGGAGCCTATGCGAGATTGCAGGAGATAAATGGATAGTGAGCTTGACATGTCAATTCGTGATACCTGCTTAACAAAATAGTGAGAAACCATCGCTTTGGAGCTTGGATACTACATTGTTATGAGAGATGTTCACTGCCAAGCTGGGCATATAATTCATCGAGTTTAGATATCAGCTCGTGCATGTTGGTATAAGAGCAATCTCCTTCGCCGGATTCCTTTTTTGTTACCGTTCTATCGGCGTTCTTCACTGCAATATTAGTTTTATCTTCCAATATGGAGTAGATTTTTCTTGCCCATTGCTCGTTCTTTTCATAGTATGGAATAACCTTCCTAATTGTCTGTTTTAGGCTATCATAGCTCGGGTAGCATCTGTCCGTATATTGATAATGCAAAAGAAACCAAAACTCAATGCAAGGCATAGATTCAATGATTTTCAACTTGTCATTTGATGCTCTCACAGTTTTATTCATGTCATCCAAGTAATCTTTCATCTTACCTTGGGCTTTGATCGTATCCATATCATTTACGTAGATACATATCCTAGCTGTTTTTGGCGTTGAATATTCTTTCCGCAATAAACAAAATACTTCACTATATTTATCTGCCTTATCTAGTTTAGGTTCCAGATCAATATGTAACCCTCTATATCTATCTGCTCTCAAAGAACTGATGTATCCCTTCTCAGTAATCCCTGGACAAATGATCAATACTGACTTCTTAAAGCTCTTAGTCTTCTGTTTCCGTGCCTTACCCACTCATATCCTCCAAATCAATTGAACCCAAATTCGGTTTACCGCCAATCAGACCTTTCTTGAATAGCGAATCTATGGCATGCTCTTTGCGTACTGGGTAATCAGAGACACTTGTCAGTTCTGTACTTCCATCGGCTTTACGATCTGTGATCCAAATGCAATCTCTTCGTATTATCTCTTTCTCGTTCATGAGAGCAGTATTATGAGAAGTGAAGATCAATTGGCCTTGCTTTGAGTTTTTTAGGAACATGGCAATAAAATGAAAGAGCAGGTCATTATGCAGAGAGCTTTCGATCTCGTCTATGGGCATCGTTACTCCACTATAAATCAAGCTCATCAGAATTGCTCCAAACCCATAAAATCTTTGTGTTCCCATGGATTCTTCACTCATATCAAGAGTAAAGCTTCCCTCCTCCAAGTTGTGCAAGAAGCCGAAATCATATCTTACAATCTTAGGCACTGCTTTCCCGAGCGCATCTTTGTCAATGCTCTGTTTAATGTGTTGAGGAGCTTCTTCAATATCCATAACATCTTCATCGATCTTGATGTCACTAATCCAGAAATCTGCCTTCTTCAAGAATTTAATTATAAAGCTCTTGATGGTTTCCTGACTGGAGTTTTGATTGATTAGTTGTTGATTCGTGTATTGAAGTAAACTCAAGTTGGGAAGAAGAATGGGTTGAAGCTTGAATCTAAACCAGTCATGAGCCATCTGTAATGGGCTATAGTCCTCTATAGATGCTATCTTAGCAAGTATTGTTTGATTTTGTATTGTTAGCTCCATAAGCTCTTTGATCTTCTTTTTAAACAGATTTTCAGACCAGCTATAAGCGTATTCATTGTTTTCGGATAGCTGCCTAATAAAGACTTCAGCACTTCTGCCTTTGGGATAGTAATGCAAGCTTTCGTAGAGTATCTTGTAACTGTCTAACGTAAGCTTGTATTCATAAAGAACACCAAGATAATAAAACTCAACCTCAAACTCACTGGGTTTTTCCTTATCAAGTGCAAAGAAGGGGATATTCAATCTAATATTTTTATCCTGAATGGGCTTTAACACTAATCCCCGCAGAAAATCCAAAGCCATTAGGATACTTGTCTTACCGGAAGCATTAGCTCCATATATCATCGCCATCTTGAGTATGCGCATCTTTGGCTTTGGGATATCCACCACGAAATATTCTTCCTGATGTTTGTCTGAAGTAGCCCGGAAATCAAGGGTAACTTTATCGCGAATGGAACGGAAGTTTTGCACACTAAAAGATATGATCATATTCACCTCTGCAGATTACAGATGTTCTGTATCTATGGGATAAATTAATGGCATCAGGCAATATGTCAAGCTGTATTTTGCATATTTTCTGCGAATTTCGACCAGTCTGGTGAGCTCCAATCCGAATACCGTGTCCTTAACGTGAGCCTGATACAGCTCTGCATGAGGTGGGCTGTCTTCTAAATGGAGGATTTAATGTTATTTGTCGGATCTATCTTTCACTCCATACTGCTGTCCATTATCGGGTGGAAGCTCGTTTACCACTGCCCAGAATCCCCCAATCTGCTTCACAGCATCCACGAAGCTGGGAAAATTTACCGGCTTTACGACGTAGGCATTTACGCCCAGTTCATAGCTTTCATACAAGTCTTTTTCTTCTCTGGAGGAAGTCAGCATCACTACGGGAATCATTTTGAGCGAAGGATCTTGGCGGATTTCCCTCAGGGTTTCAATCCCATCCATGCGTGGCATCTTGATATCCAGAATAATTACTGCCGGATTCCCTGCTTTACGGTCTGCATAAGCCCCGGTACAGCGTAGATAGTCCAGAGCTTCGACGCCGTCTTTTACGGCAACTACTCTATTCGCCAATTTATACTCATCCAAGGCTTCCAAAGTGAGTTCTGTGTCTTTGGGATTGTCTTCTGCCAGTAAAATCTTCCTAATCTCGATCATAATATTCACTCCTTGATTTTATTTAGTTTAAAATAGAAGGTGGAACCTTCATTGATGATACTCTCTGCCCAGACCTCACCTCCATGACGGTTCACAATCCGCTTTACATTGACGAGACCTATACCGGTACCTTCAAATTCTTTATCAGTATGCAAACGCACAAACGGATCAAATATCTTATCCACTTTAGCCATATCAAAACCTACCCCGGTGTCCCGAACATAATAAGTGATAGATTTATCATCTGCAATGCTGCCAATGGTGATGCTTTTTTCAATAGAGGGTTTTGAAAACTTGATGGCATTTGTGATCAGATTTACCCACACCTGATAAAGCAAAATGGAATCACCAACTACTGAGTGAAGGGGATTCAAGATAAATTTAAACGCCCTTTTAGTCTCATCTGTAGAAGTATCGTCGTACACTTGCTGTGCCAGATCTGTCATATCTATCTCCTCATAAGTCAGTTCTGTACGCACTACTCTGGATAGCATTAGCAAATCCTCGACTAAGCGATCCATTCTGGTAGTGGCTTTTTTGATAGTTTCAATAACTGAATGGGCGTCTTCGTTTATTTTATCACCGTAATCTTCCATCAGGATAGTGGCAAAGCCGTCTATTATGCGCAATGGACCTCTCAGGTCGTGAGACACAGAGTAAGCAAACGACTCCAGTTCTTTATTTAATGCTTCCAATTGTGCTGTCCTTTCAGTTACTCTTCTTTCCAGATCACTATTTAATTGTCTTATCTCTTCTACATTGTGCTTCTGTTCAGCTTTGATCCTGGCATGCTCAATTGCTTTTCTGATTGCCAGCGGAAGCCTTTGCATCCGGTCCTTGATAATATAATCGACGGCTCCATTAGTCAACAATTCCACTGCAGCTTCTTCCCCAATAGTGCCAGAAATGCAGATAAATGGCACCTCAGGGCAATGCTCATTCGCCAATTTTAGGGCTTCAATGCCTTTGATGTCCGGCAGATTATAGTCTGAAAGAATTATGTCATATTTGCAGTCATTTAAAGCTGCCAAATACTCGTTTTTATTCTTCACCCATGCGAAGATTAGATCTTCTATTTCCAGAGCCAGCATATCCTGAGTCAATTCAGCATCCTTGTGCTGGTCTTCAAGAAAGAGGACTCGTAAATTATTGGTAGTGTATTCTTTCATAGAACCTCTTAGGTCGGATTACTGGTGTCTCGCATGTTTCTTGTGTTGGCTGGCTGTCGGCAATTCTCTTTAGCATTCATTCATTGTTTACCGGTAAAGCGTAAAACTGAAGGTTGCACCTTTATCTGCTTCCGCTGCCGCCCATGTTTCACCGCCGTGTTTACTTATTATTCGTCGCACATTTGCGAGCCCGATACCAGTGCCATCAAAATCAGTAGTTGGATGCAGTCTTTGGAATACACCAAATAGTTTATCAGCATATTTCATATCAAACCCCACCCCGTTATCCTTGATGTAAAACTCATATTTATCGGGATGCTCTTTGTAGCCTATTTCGATAATTGCCGGTTTTCGGAGAGCGGAGAACTTCACTGCATTCAGGATTAGATTAGTCCAAGCCAGCTTTAGCATTTCAATATCCCCCAATACGAATGGCATGGGGTCAATCATCCACTCAATATCTCTTCCTACTATATCACCGGATATAGACTTTAAGACACCTTGAACTACGTCTCCCATATCAAATTTAGCCATATTAAATGCTACTCTTCCGGTTCGCGAGAACGCCAGTAGATCATCAATCAGTCTGCCCATTTGCTGAGCAGAATCAAGGATAGTATCCAGATAATGAGTACCCTTTTCTGTAAGAGTAGCTCTAAAGTTTTTATCAAAAAGTTCTATGTATCCGCTGATATGCCTCAGGGGGGCTCTGAGATCATGCGAGACAGAATATGAGAAGGCTTCGAGCTCTTGGTTTGATGCTACCAATCTATCTCGGTTGTTTCTCAGCTCAATTTCTATCAGCTTGCGCTCATTTATATCTTGGAATACACCACTTATCATAGTTGTTATACCATTCTCTTGTGATGCCCGACCTACGGCGCGCACCCATAATTTGTTATTCTTGGCAGTAATTAGAAGTATTTCCAAATCGTAAGGCTTGCCTTCAGAAATACAGAGTGAAACTGCATCAGTTATTATAGGTAATGATTCAGGAGCATAAAAGCTGAGTCCCGTTTCCAGAGAAGGTTGATAATTTGGTTCCACCTCGTGTATTTGACATACTACTGAAGCCCAGATCACGGTATTTGTCACAAGATTACACTCCCAGCCTCCTACTTTGGCAAGCCTGCCGGTTTCTTCCAGGAGTTGCTTGCTCTTGGTCAGTTCTTTTGTCCTTTCAGTTACTCGTTGTTCCAGAGTTTCTTTTGCCTCCCGGAGAGCTATTATATTTTGTTTTTCTTCTGTTACATCCAGATTGGTTGATTGGCACCCTATCATTTCACCTTGTGGATTGCGCATCACAGTGATGTATCCTCGGGTAATGAAGGGCTTTCCGTCTTTGGTTTTAGCCTGGAATTCTCCTTCCCAAATATCATGTGCAATAAGGGCTTCTATGATAGGAGTTGCGTCTGTCGGATTGGCAAAAAATGTGCTGACGCTCTGACCTATGGCTTCTCCCTTTGTGGAATAGCCCCACATCTTGAGATAAGCTTGATTTACATGGGTGATGATATAATTGACGTCCGTCACGCTTTGAGCAGCGAGAGAATCCTCAAAAGCCTGATCCTTGATCCTTAGTTCCACTTCATATCTTTTACGTTCTGTGATATCCATACCTTGGGCAATAGTCGCTATAGGAGTCACCTCATCCGTGCCGTACAAGGTGGCTGAATTCCACAGTAATGTACAGATATTGCCATTTAGGTTTAGTATCTCAATCTCTACAACCTCCCATCTTACTCCTGCTGCTGTTTTTTGGATTAGCTCCATATACTGCTCTACCTTATCCGGCAGGAAAAGAACAGATATGTGCTGACCTACTATGTCCTCGCAGCTGATGCCCTTGATGTCAGCAAAAGCAGGATTGTATCTGGTAATAAGGTACTTTGAATCCCACACGATGATAGGCGCATTGGCATAGTTGATCAGGTTTTCCAGATACTGGTTTGTTTCAGATAGCTGTTGTTGGTAGAGTATTTCCAGAGAAATATCGCTAACACTGGTAATGAAATACTCGGGATTGCCTTCATTATCCCTTTGCAAGTAAGTACTTACATCAGCCCAGATTATCCTGCCATCCTTGTGGATATATCTCTTTTTAAATCTGGCATCCGAGATTTCGCCTTTTAGTAACGCACTGACTATTTTCTGTGTTTCGGGAAGATCTTCAGCATAGGAGATTGTCTTCCAATTGGTAATCAACTCTTCTACAGAGTATCCTAACATCTGTGCAAAAGATTGATTTACACTTAGCCTTCCATCTGGTGCAGTCAGAGATGTCCCGACAGTTGTATGCTCAAATATATTCCGGAACTTTTCTTCGCTTTTTCTGATCAGACTTTGAGCTTCATAAGTAGAAGTAATATCACTAATCGTTAACACGTGTCCGCTACAAATGTCTACATCATCAAGTATTGGGTCTACAGACACAAATAGCCACTTGCCGGCACATTGCACTCTCTCAGGGCCAGGTTTATTGTCCTTAAATGAATCAAACAATACTGTCTTGTCTGCACCGGTAATGCTGTGTAGAAAGTCAACCGCATTTTGTCCCAGGATAGAAGATGGCTCAATGCTTAAAACATCATTAATTGATTGATTTACTCTGATTATGTTTAAACTTCTATCTATCATCAATACTGCATCACTGATAGCATTAAAGGTAGCCTGCCATTCTCCGGCGGTTTGTGCATTCTTTATAGATTCTTTTTTTCTGAAATTAGACTCCACAAATAGAGCAGCCCCTACAAAGAATGCTATCAGGATTATCCCTGTTAATCTGCCCCTTGTGGTAAAAGGTGCCTGAACTTCTGTAAGGGAGACCTTATTCACGATATACCAATTCGTTCCGGCTATCGGTCTTGAGATACCAACCACTCTATTACCACTATAATCAAAGCCTTCGACGAGACCGGTGGCTCCCATTATTGCCTGAACGGCTAATACCTGAGAATTGCTGGCAATGGGTACCCTAAGCTTTAAAGCTGCGTCCGGCTTATACTTAACTTCTGAAAGAAACAAGATTGAATTACCATCTTTGCGGTATAGGATGGTTTCTCCGGTCTTCATCAGTGATGTCAGCGAACTTAATAGCGGGTATAAGTTGTCGTAGGGATTGATTTCCAGCACCCAAACACCCTTTACTGATAAGTCAGTAGATGTTAAATCTGTAATAGGCACATAAAGCCTGAGGTGGATCTTATCGTGCAGCGGATTATGGCTCTGGTCGTCGAAGAATAAATCAGACATAACAATTTCATTACTGGATATTGCTTTACTTAGCTCAGGATTATTTGGTAGAGTCTCGTTTGTCGTGTCGTCAGATACGATTATTACTGATTTGCCCATGGTATCATAAAGTCCAACTGTGCTATATACTCTTTCTGCTCGTAAACCAATGATCCGGCTACGGATAGCTTCTTGCAGGGGCTTATTCTGTCTGTCATTCAGGAGTGCTATGCTCGCCTGGTTGAGCAGGATTTCTCTCTTTAAGCCTCTTGCATCAGCCTTCCGCTCTTTGAGAAAAGCTTCAATTTGGTTATCCTTAATATCAACAATTGAAGTTAGCTGAGATTCAATAGTCCGTTTAAAAATAGCAGAATCAACCCGCAGATAAATCGCAAAAAACGCTAAAATGATGATAACTGCTATAATAAACCAGCTTGAATCTAAAAACCTAAATCCATAAATAGTGGTTTTATCATTAGCTTTGGAAGCAAGTCTTTGTGTAGGGGTCACGTGTTTACTATAACAGTGGAGCAAAGCTCCCAAGTTTAGCAAAAAGAATATCGTTGTAGACACAAGAGACAAGGCATAGGTTCCCTGACTGGAAACAATCGGAAAGCCTGAAATATAGCTAAAGAAAATGACGCAAGTCATCAGGAATGATATCAAATAAACAATTATGCCGGCATTAATTAGTTTTAAGTACTTTGTTTCAGATAACCTTTCCAGCAGATGACCCAAGGCATACAACAACACCATTATAGCCGAAACATCAGACATTAAATACTTAAATACTACCTCTGATGCCCCGTTTCCCCCGCTAAAGAAGTAATCCAATAATTGTTCCTTTATGCCAGTTCCAATGTTTGCCATCATCAAAACAGCTATACTTGCGGATATTAGGGTAATACCATCAACGATAATATTTCTATGCTTGGTGGGAGTTAAACGGATTTTTAATAACAGGGAAATGCTTAGGAGTAGGCCTATAAACGCTGAGATAGGAGACACAAGGCGCAAATCTGTACCGATCAAGGCTATTACCCAGCGATGATTTGCGAATGTCGTCATAGACAACACAGAAAGTAATGCTACAAGTAAAGACAGCATAAAAGCTATTTTGCTATAAGGCTTTCTATCCTCATTCATCTCCTCTTCCTCTTCTGCGACGGATCAAACACTTTGCCATATCAAGGCTGGCGAAACCCGGTTATCTACCTAGCAGCCCAGAACAAGGCATCCATTATAAAGTAATGTAGAATTGACACCCATACAACAGTTTAATGCATGTCGCTAAAAAAACCATGTTTGTTTGCGATTATTTCATGTAAAGACTTTCTCGTTGATGCCAAATTGCCGGGTGATGAGCAACTTGTTTGACGACAATTCTACCGCCCAGACTAATCCTGCCAAACCCGCCACTGTACCACTAATGGGTATGAACAGTGAGTAAGCCCAAAACACAGCAAAAACAATAAAGTGTCAACTCAAATCAGGAAACTCCAATTTAGGACGACACATGCCTGTCAAGTCCTGATATAGTTGACAAGTTATGTCCGTCAAAGCGCCGACGTGCACTGTTGGAGGGTGCTCGTCGCTTTGACTTAACCTACGCTGCATA
>PHBQ01000048.1 GCA_002841975.1 Candidatus Cloacimonetes bacterium HGW-Cloacimonetes-1 | reverse complement strand
GTGTCCCGATCGGGGGCAATGCACCCATCACGATCCAATCCATGCTCAATACCTCCACGGCAGATATTGATGCTTCCTTGAGGCAAATCAGGGAATTGGAAGATGCAGGCTGCGACATTATTCGCTTTACCGTGATGAACACCGCAGATGCAGAGGCGATTATTGCGCTACGTCAGAGCGCTCAAGTACCATTGGTGGCAGATATCCACTACGACTATCGCCTAGCGCTAAAAGCCATCGCCAATGGCATCGACGGACTGCGGATCAATCCCGGAAACATCGGGAGCCATGACAAGGTGATGGAAGTCGTGAGTGCTGCCAAAGATCGCAATATCCCGATTCGTATCGGAGTTAATAGCGGCTCTCTGCCTACAGATTTACTGGCAAAATATGGCATGACATCCACTGCAATGGTGGAATCCGCACTGCGCCACGTCCGCATTTTGGAAGATCTAAATTATCCCGAGCTTAAAATATCCGTCAAAGCATCCTCTATAGATTTGATGGTGGAGAGCTATCGTGAGCTGAGCCGCAGGGTGGACTATCCTCTGCATCTGGGCATCACGGAAGCCGGAACTATGCAAAGCGGAACTATCAAATCATCTATTGCACTGGGGATATTACTTTCGGAAGGTATCGGCGATACATTGCGGGTGTCTTTGACCGCCGATCCGGTGCAGGAAGTGATCGTTGCCAAAGAAATCCTCAAAGCCCTGAAGCTGCGAGATGGCATCAATATCGTCTCCTGCCCCACCTGTGGTAGGACAAAGATCGATCTGATCCGGTTGGCGCAAAACGTCGAACTGGCACTCGTGCCCTATGTGAATTTGCCGATCACGGTTGCGGTCATGGGCTGTGCTGTGAATGGACCCGGTGAAGCTCGAGAGGCAGATTATGGGATAGCCGGCGGCATTGGAGAAGGCTTGATCTTTGCCCAAGGTGAGATCAAAGGTAAGTATCCTGAAGCTCTGTTGATCCCGGAACTGCTGCGTCTGATCTCCCAAGATTACCCCCTCCCGGAGTAGCAGATGCTGTTTAGCATGTTCCTCAGCTTCCTCAAGATAGGTGCTTTTACCATAGGCGGTGCCTATGCTATGATCCCTTTGATTCGTAAAGAAGTGATTGATCATAAACAGTGGCTGAGTGAAGGGGAATTTTTGGATGGCCTGGCAGCAGCTCAAAGCTGTCCGGGACCTATTGCCGTCAATATCAGTATCTATATAGGTTATCGAGTGGCAAAAAAACGTGGCGTGGCTGTTGCTGTGCTGGGTACTACCTTGCCATCACTGTTTGTAATAATGATCGTGGCATCCTTATTTGGGAAAATTGCAAATCTGGAAGCTGTACGCAGAGTGTTTCACGCTCTGAAACCCGCTGTCACTGCCATGATTGCCGTACCCGTGATTCAATTGTCGCGCAGTGGAGGGATATCCATATTCAATGTCTGGATCCCGATCGGAGCTGCCATTCTCGTAGGCATTTGGCAGGTGAATCCTATCTACCTGATCCTCATCACCATAGCCGGTGCACTCATAGAGAGCAGAATCAAGCTGAAGAAACTAACAAAGCAAGACTGATCTTGGTGCTGCTACTGCGCAGCCCGAACCAATCTGAACCCCACAAAATGATAGCCTCTGGAAGGATCTCCCCTGTCCCGGAAAAGTACATTCAGATTTCTGCCTTCACCATTGGTAATATTGCCACCCCGTATTGTTTTCATCGTACCGGTTTCCGGTCCTGTGGGGTTTACAAAGATGGAAAGGTTACGCGGGTAATTGACGTCGTACCAATCCCAACACCATTCGGAGACATTTCCCGTCATGTCATATAGCTTATCGCTATTGGGGTCTTTCTGGCCCGGAGAATGAATCTTGGCAGCAGAATTGTCTTTGTACCATGCGATCTCGGCAATCTGGTCGGAACCGCTATAATCAAACAGTTCTCCCCCCTTGGCAGCCAATTCCCATTCTACTTCGGTAGGCAGACGGTAACCATTGGCACGGAAGTCACAAGTGACCACGCGAGATTTTCCCAGTCCCCGAATCCGATAGCACGGGGTCAAACCCTCAGCTTCACTCTTGCCATTTGCATAAATCGCAATATCCATCCAGCTGACGTTATCGACGGGTAAGTTGTCGCCACGCAGGGATACATTTGCCGGTCGCATCAGTTGATTCCATTCGCCTTGGGTCACTTCGTATCTGGAAATGTAAAACCCGGAGACAGACACATTGTGATGGAGGTTTTCCTTGAGTCTGCCAAAGCCATAAGTATCAGAGGCGATAAATATGTAGCCGGGTGATAAGTTGTTTTTGGAGCTTGGGGCTTTACTGGGCTCTGTGTTATCCGGTTTGGTCGCCAGGTTTTGTCTATAATCGTTCGTAACTGTTGGATTGGTTTTGTTATCGCCCGTACGGAATGATCCATAGCCGGTATTGGTAAGCGGAGATGAACTCTCCACTTTGGTTGCAGCCTCATTCATGGCGGCAGTTGTCTCAAATTTGGTGGAATCAGGTTTTGCAGAGAAAGCCTTGAACTGAAATTCGACGTCCCTGTCTCCGAAAAGATAGCTATAGACGTTCGTAGTGAATAAGGACATAATCAACAAGCTCACCACGATTATCAGAGTCCAAAAGCCATATTCCCCTCGAAATTTGGGCGGAGCTTCGACTTCGTTCAGGGGTTCCAATTTATCTAATGTCTGTTCACGAGATTTAATCAATACATCTTCTTTTAATGGGGTCAATCTCTCAAATTCCTTCTGCATGTCCTTCAAGCTATGGAATCTCTGGTTGACATTGCGGTGCAAGCATTCTGCCAAAAACTTGTTCATCGAATGGCTTACTTCCGATATCTCCGCGAACTTTGTTTGCCGTAACCGGGCATCGCAATAAATGGTCTGGTACAATCCGCTCTTGCACAGCATCTGGGCCAGGATCACTCCCAGTGCAAAGATATCCTCTCGCTCATCGGTGCCATCGAACACGATGCCGGAACTCAAGATTTTTAAAACATCTTTGTCGTCGATCAATACCCCAACTGCTGTCAATTCATGCACAGAAAGCCCATGCTCCCGAATACATATTGCACCACTGATGAGCTGCTTTGCAAAACTACGGATATACTCTTCATTCATGCGTGCAGGCTGTTGGAGCTTGATTTGATGGATAGATACTCCCTGAACATATTCCACCAGCATATAGCGGGGAACATTGTGCTGATTTATCTCCAGAACCCTGGGAGTATTGGGGCAGACCAAAGTATGTATCTTGGTCAGCCTCATCTGCAGATTGAACAGTTTTTCGATGTTATCAAAATACGCGTTATGAAAGATCTTCAAGAGATATTTATGATCAGGCTGGCCGTCTTTGGTGACAATGTACTTGATACCCTCAAAATCTTTATTCAAGCCTTTGAGGACTGTGAAACCTTCAAATTTCTGTCCCGCATCCAGCAAAGTAAATGTAGAATTAGCGTCATTTTTATGATGATCATGGACCACTGCAGGGGTCTCAACAATCGCAGTGGTTTCATCTGCCTTCAGTTCATCGAACGCGGTTTTCTCTCCGCATATGGGGCAAAACTTTGCCCGCTCGGGGATCTGCTTACCGCATGCTAAACAATATGGCATTGATTTCTCCCATCACTTTTGATTATATTAGCCTTGGCTCAAAGACGTGTAACCCAGAGCCATACTTCCTTGCCATTGATATCACATTGCGTCATACCGGCATTGGCATCTGCTCTTTGCATCGAATCGGTCAAAGTCTCTGATTTTACATATTCACCGTGTGTAGCAAGTGTCTGTGCGATATCATCGTCACCAAACCATGATACATTGATCCGATCCATGATCTGAAAGTCCTGATCCTTGCGTGTAAACTGGATCTTGTTGATCAGTTCACGGGCATAACCTTCCATCACCAATTCCGGTGTCATGGTGGTATCGAGTGCCACAAACAGCTCATCGAGAGTCTTAAAAACTACACCTTCACGGGGACGGATGTGAACGACAATATCTTCCGGACTGAGGCTGAACTGCTCGGCACCAAGTGTCAGATCAAAGTGACCAACACTATTGAATGCCAGGAGCACATCTTGACCTTTGAGACCCTGCAGAGCACCTGCAATATTCTTCATCTGCTTGCCATACTTGGGACCCATGACCTTGAAATCCGGCTTCAGCTCATATTGCACGAAGTCGTCGTCGTCTTTGATATATTCTATTGTGTGAATATTGATTTCTTCCTGGATCAGTTCAAACATCCGCTCTGCAGTTGGCTGAACCTTGGCTGGCACATACATGGTCTGGAGCGGTTGACGCACCTTGATCTGGCATTCGTTACGGGCAGCTCTGCCCAAAGACACGATGTTGATCACAGTCTGCATCTCTTTTTCCAGAGCTACATCGATCACGGAGCTATCCGCCAGCGGGTAGTCCACCAGATGCACACTTTCGGCACCGGTGAGATTGATGTACAATTCTTCCGCCAGATAAGGCACAAAAGGAGCGATCAGCTTGGCAGTCTCTACCAAGACCTGGTTTAGAGTGACGTAGGCATCGATCTTGTCCTGATCAAGTTGCATCGACCAAAAGCGTCGGCGACTGCGACGGACGTACCA
Source organism: Candidatus Cloacimonetes bacterium HGW-Cloacimonetes-1 (assembly GCA_002841975.1). Classification (GTDB taxonomy): domain Bacteria; phylum Cloacimonadota; class Cloacimonadia; order Cloacimonadales; family Cloacimonadaceae; genus PHBQ01. Next base: position 15,157 of record PHBQ01000048.1, on the reverse strand, counting down.
GTTTGACACTTCATCGATCACAAAGCTCTGGATAGCGCGTACGGACTTGGTAAAGTCGTATTGATCCGTCCAAATGCGGACGTCCCGGATCAGGCTATGCAAGCGGGACACGATCCACCGATCGATCTCCGCCGTCTTGTGCCAATCCTGAGGATAAGCATTGGCATCAAAGCCATCGATATTGGCATAGGTAGCATAGAAGGAATATACATTCTTCAGCGTACCCACAAACTTACCGAGTATCTCTTTCACGCCATCGATATCAAAGCGGGTCGGAACCCACGGAGGGCTCACTTCCAGCAGATACCAGCGGATCGCATCGGCACCATAATCCTGCATCAATTGCAGAGGATCCACGGAATTGCCGCGCGTCTTGCTCATCTTTTGGCCGCTCTTGTCCAAGATCAGATCATTCACCAAACAGCTCTTGTAACTGGATTTCCCCATAAAGAGAGTGGAGATCGTGAGCATGGAATTGAACCAACCTCTGGTCTGATCTATACCCTCGGAGATGAAGTCCCCAGGGAAGAGTTCGGTTTCAAATCTTTCTTTGTTTTCAAAGGGATAATGCCATTGTGCAAAAGGCATGGCACCACTATCAAACCAGCAGTCTATGACTTCGCTGGTGCGGTGCATCTTGCCGCTGCAATGCGGGCAAGTGAGCACGACATTATCGACATAAGGCTTGTGCAATTCAATATCAGTAGGAACAGGGCTGCCGTCTTCCAGCTTGCCCAATGCCAGCAGATCCGCTATGGAACCGATGGACTTCTTGTGATCACAATCGTCACAGAGCCAGATATTGAGGGGAGTACCCCAAAATCTATCACGGGATAATGCCCAGTCCACATTGTTCTCGAGCCAGTCGCCAAAGCGCTTTTCGCCCACAAAGGACGGATACCAGTTGATCTGCTTGTTTTGCTCGATCAGCTCATTCTTGAACTGAGTCGTGCGGATAAACCAGCTCTCACGTGCATAATAGATGAGAGGGCTTTCACAGCGCCAGCAATGCGGATAGCTGTGTTTGACCTGTTCACGACGGAACAGTGCGCCGCTTTCTTTGAGCGCGCGAATGATGTCTTTATCGGCAGATTTGACAAATTGTCCTGCCCAAGGAGTGACAAGCTCCGTAAACTTTCCGGCACCATCAACGGGTTGGATAAAGGGGAGATCGTACTTTTGCGCCAAGCTAAAGTCGTCCTGACCAAAAGCCGGAGCCGTGTGCACGATACCGGTACCATCGGTCATGGTCACATAATCTGCAAGGCCGATATACCATGCTTTCTTTTCCGGTTCCACAAAGCGGAACAGCGGTTCATAGGTCTTAAACTCCAGAGTACTGCCGGCAAATTCTTCCACGATCGTGAAATCTTCACCCAGGATGGAAAGGCGAGCCTTTGCCAAGATGAGATGCTGATCTTGATACAGAACTTTGACGTAGGTCTCGTCCGGATTCACGGCCAGAGCCACGTTGCTGATCAGCGTCCAAGGCGTAGTGGTCCACGCCAGATAATAGAGGTTGTCTTCATCTGTGGCTTTGAAACGCACAAAGACCGAGGGATCTTCCACGTCTTTGTAGCCCTGTGCCACTTCATGCGAAGACAGCGGTGTGCCGCAGGAGGGGCAATATGGCACAATTTTATAACCTTTATAGATCAGTCCACGTTCAAAGAAATCGTTCAGTATCCACCACACGGATTCGATATAATCGTTACTGAGTGTGATATACGGATTATCGAGGTCGATCCAATAACCCATGATCTGGGTCATTTCACGCCACAGTTTCTCGTAGGTAAAGACGGATTCTTTGCACTTTTTGCAAAAGGGTTCAATCCCATAATCCTCGATGCCTTTCTTGTCTTCGAGACCCAGCATCTTTTCGACTTCGATCTCGACGGGTAAACCGTGCGTATCCCATCCGGCTTTACGCTTCACTTGATAGCCATTCATGGTCTTGTAGCGGCATACGACGTCTTTGAGCGTACGCGCCATCACATGATGAATACCGGGCTTACCGTTGGCGGTGGGGGGACCTTCGTAAAATACAAATTGCGGCTTTCCGGCGCGAAAATCAACGCTCTTTTGCGGCAAATTGTTCTGAAACCAATGCTTTCTTAGACGTGCTTCGAGATGGGAGGGACTTTCTTTCAGATCTATGGTGTTATACATTCTGGAACTATAATTCTCCGTTAGATTTTTTTGGTTCTGCCGGTACGTTTCTGACCGGGGGCAAAGGAATTTTTGGTGATCGTGGATGCTTTACGCTGGTCGTGTAAACTTGGCTTTTCAAATTCGGGAGTAGTCTCTTCCACAGCATGTTCTTCAAAGAGTTCGCTAAAGTGTTCTTTCAGCTCTTCATGCTGGACGACGTACGCCTTCCATTCTTCTATTGCAGCATCCATATCGATACAGCGAGTGCAGAGCACCAGCATATTTTGATCGTTGATGCCGATCCAACCGCGATCATAGCAGCTATCGCATTTTTTCCGGGTACGGTGCTTTTCCGCTATAGCTTGAGCGGCTTCCAAATGATTATCATCGAGCTTAAACATAATATCTCCTTTTGTGTTTATATCACTATAGATAATATACACAATCTGTCACAGCGAACCATCTTTTCAAACCAATAGAATCTGTAAAAGGATTTTTTGGCCAATGGACAGCTTTTGCCGTCCTATGGAGTTCAAAGCACTTAATCACAACCTCGCACTACCGCTAAACTCAGCAGTGATTTGGACTTCATGGTGCATAAACGGATCCTTGAACTCCTATGAACTCTTATTCGCCCTTGGTCTTTTTGCTTTTCTTGGCTTTGGGGATGTGCACAGGTTCGGGAGTGATTTCTACTATTGGTTCCTCTTTCTGTTCCGCTTCATTATTTACGGAAAAGATCATTTCGTGAGCAATCACCGTCTTTTTCATCTCGACCTTGACGATCGGTTCGAGCTTGTGCGTCACGATAAACAGGTTTTTGGTGCGAGACAGTGCCAGCTTTTCTTCTGCAGACATGGCATCGATCTCAGTCATGCTAACTACGCGTTCAATCTTGCCGGAAGCGATATCCACTATCTGGATAAAGGTTTTTTTTTCGGCCATGAAGCTTACCTCCATTGTGTATTTATCTGGGAATTTATTACATATATCGAGTACGAAATTGAGATATTGCTTGGCATTGGTGTGGTACCAAGCACGGAAGGCACGACATTTCTCGATCCGCGGACACACCGAGCACAGAGCCGGTGAGAGCTGCCGATAGCGTTTGATTTCGCAAGTGAGAACTACCTTCTTTTTCATCGGTAAGACATTTGAATTTCAAGGCTTTATTGTCAAGGGAAAAGCTCCGGGGCGGATTTGGGGCTATTTTCTAAAGATGCCCGCTGTGGTGGGGTTGCTGAAGATCTCCTTACTGCAGTGCCTTGTAAAAGCCTGGTGCTTCGCTGGTGTTTCCCGGGTGGCGACAAGGGCTTCACGAGGGAATCACGAGGGAATCACCTCGGAGTGAGGTAGGGGCGCAATCTGTTGACAAAGTCTGCAAAGGGCTGAAAGCTAAGGATAACACCGTTTTGACTTACAGTTTTTATATGCAATCCTAAATATGACATTGTCCGAGGTTCAGGTCATCAGAGCCAGAATGCACAATGTATCCCGATAAAAAACTGTGGGTTAAAACCGATGCTGCAAGGATGATTAGGTGTCGCCCGCAAGGGGCTAAGTCATCTCTAATTATGGCGTACGAGGGGCTGCGCTTCGCTACGCACCCTCGCTAATTCTACATCGTCCACATGAGGGCTTCTCCATCGGACTACGCTTTGAGAGCACAATTATTCCGAATCTGGACTATAATCATACAATCCCGTTCTGTCAAAAATGCATGTTAGGGCTTTGTCAACAGTCTGAGTTCCTTAGGAACGGCAGTTTAGGTAGAACCGACAACCGCAGAGAAATTCCTGAGTTCCGTAGGAACGGCACACCTCGCAGCAGATCATTCCGCTGTGTATCATTGTTTTATCATTATGTCGTCCCGATGGGACTCGCATCTGCTTTCAATCTTTGTTATCTACCTAAACTGGCGTCCCGATGGGACTTTGTCAACAGCCTAAACCTCGGAGAGGTGATACTCTTATAGCCTAAGGTGGAGCGCAGCGGAACCTCAGGTTCATTCGCCCCAAACAATCGGAGCCCTGGAGGGGCGACACAAGGTAACTTGTATTAGCTCATAGATTTAACCAGCCCTCTCCCCAGCCCACTTCACCCCAATCGCCAACAAATTGACGCTTGGGGACTCCGACTCCCAGGACGGGAGAGGGAGTAAAACGCAGATACGAAGATCTGCGATCCAGCTAAAAGAAATGGTTCGGAGCTGCAGAAAGCTCCGCTACGGGAAACGACACAGCAGGAACGGCGTCCTGCTCTACAGTTCCCGGCAGATACGAAGATCTGCGATCCGGGCAGGTTTTAGTCACGAAACGATAGGTAGTTGGGGATTTTTGTTGACAAAAAAGAGGGTTTAAAAAGTTAATGCCAAATCAGATAAATATCTTGCACAAACGAACAGTAGCATTACTTTGTTTACGATCCCTGCGTGGTTTCTATAACCATTAAGCTGCTTGTTCGATAAATTTAGGAGAAAAGATGGCAGTCCCAAAAAGAAAAACATCCAAAAGTCGCCGTGATAAACGTCGTACCCATGATACATTGAAGATGCCGAGCTTTAGCACCTGCTCCAAGTGTGGAGAGCCTACTCGCTCACACCACATCTGTGGAAGTTGTGGTAGCTACAACGGCGAACAAGTGATAACCATCAAGGAGTAAAGTGCGTATAGCCCTCGACACTTACGGAAGTGACAATGCACCACATCCGGAGATAGAAGGCGCCATACAAGCAATCAAAGAAGACTTTTGTGATCAGGTTATCCTGGTCGGCGACCAAGCAGTTATCGAAACAGAGCTTAGCAAGTACTTTTACGATAAAGGCAGAATCGAGATAGTTCATGCCCCCGAACGGATTTCAATGGAAGACAGTGCGTCGGCCTCAGTTCGGAACAAGCGGAATTCATCTCTGGTAAAAACGGTCGAGTTACATCAGCAAGGTTTAGCAGAAGCAGCAGTATCCGCCGGTAATACCGGAGCGGTGATGGCTGCTTCTTTGTTTGTTTATGGACGCATTCCCGGGGTTCAACGCCCGGCTATCGCTGTCACTTTCCCGACTCAGAAACGTCATGAGATCATTCTTGACGTTGGTGCAACCGTAGATTGCACATCCGAGCATCTCTTGCAGTTTGCTCAGCTGGGCAGTCTGTATTTTGAGTTTTTTTACTCAGAGCAGAGACCACGTGTGTCTCTCCTCAATATTGGTGAAGAAAGCGCCAAGGGAAACACCATTACCAAAGAAGCGTATAAACTGCTGGCAGCATCCAAAGACCTAAATTTTATCGGCAACATCGAGGGCAAGGATGTCCTCAAGGGTGTGACGGACGTGATAGTTTGCGACGGATTCGTCGGCAACGTTATGCTCAAGACGATTGAAGGTGCTGCGATCTCGATCTTTGAGATTCTGAAGGAACAGTTTGACAAGGACTGGATTGCAAAGCTGGGTGCTATGCTGTCCTATCCTGTATATTCATATATGAAAAAGAAACTGGATCACACCGAATACGGTGGAGCACTCCTGGTAGGTCTGAATGGCACCAGTGTGATTTCGCATGGCCGCTCCAATGCCAAGGCAATGAAGAATGCAATTCGTTTTGCTGCCAAGATTGCTGAATCCGGCTTTGTGGGACATGCAAAGGATTATTTTGAGAGGTTGTAATAATGACTCATTACTACGCTAAGTTTTCTGCTTTTGGAAGTAACGCCCCCAAGAAGCTTTTGACCAACGCTGATCTGGAAAAGATCGTTGATACTTCGGACGAATGGATCCGCTCCCGCACTGGAATGGTGGTTCGTCACATTGCTTCCGAAGGTGAAGCAGCCAGCGACTTTGCCTATCAGGCAGCAGTCAATGCCATCGAGGCATCCAAGGTCAAATACAAAGATATCGATCAGATAATCGTGGCAACAGTCACCGGGGATCATATCTTCCCCTCCACTTCCTGTATTGTGCAAAAGAAGCTGGGTCTCAAAGGCGTACCTTGTTTTGACGTCTCTGCAGGCTGCACTGGCTTTGTCTATGCGATCGATATCGCCAAAGCTTATGTGGAAAGCGGACTCAAAAAGAACATCCTCGTAATTGGCGTAGATGTCCTCACCAAGATTACAAACTGGAAAGACCGCAATACTTGCGTCCTTTTTGGAGACGGCTCCGGTGCCACGATTGTGTCCCGTGCCGAACCCACCGATATTTCCAGAATTATAGATTCCATCATCGATGCCGATGGCAGCCAGGGCGAATATTTGATCCAGACTGCCGGTGGTTCACGCATGCCTGCCTCTCATGAATCGGTCGATAAAAACCTCCACACGATCTACATGGAAGGAAATCGTATTTACAAAAATGCCATCAAATCCATGTATGCATCTTCGGACGAGCTTTTGCGCAGAAACAATCTGACTCCTGCGGATGTGGATTGGATTATACCACATCAAGCCAATCTGCGGATCATCGAAGGCCTGGCCGACAAGATGCGCGTGCCTTTATCCAAGGTCATCATCAATATCGAAAAGTATGGCAACACTTCCTCTGCCACCATTCCAATCGCCACCGATGAAGCCATCCGCAGCAAAAAAATCCGCCGCGGAGACATCATTTTGTTGACATCATTTGGTGCAGGTCTCACTTGGGGCAGTATCCTGGCTCGTTACTAAACAATTGGGAGCGTAAATTATGAAAACTGCTTTTGTATTTCCCGGACAAGGTGCCCAGTATATCGGCATGGCTATGGATTTTGTAGCTGCTGATCCTGCTTTGGCAGAGCTTTTAAATGGATTTGATGCCGCACATGGTACAAATTTGATGCAGATTATGCAAGCCGGCCCCGAAGAGAGTTTGAAAGAAACCCGTTTCACCCAGCCTGCGATTCTCTTTCATTCCTATTGTGCACTCAAGCTATTTTTGGCCAAAACAGATATCAAACCGGACTTTGTTGCCGGTCATTCCCTGGGCGAATTTACCGCCCTGGTGGCAAACGGCATGCTGACGCCTGCTGATGCAATGCACATCGTACACAAACGTGGGGAATTTATGATCCGCGCCAATGCCGGTGTTCCCTTTGCCATGGCTGCCATAATCGGTTTGGATGCCCAAGCTGTAATCGATGCATGCAACGAGGCTTCAGAGGCTGGGATTGTCCTGGCTGTAAACTTTAATACTCCGATCCAGACCGTGATCTCCGGCAGTGCCAGTGGCGTCCAGGCTGCAGGTGAAATCGCCAAAGCCAAAGGTGCCAAACGTGTGCTCCCCCTGGTGGTCGGTGGTCCTTTTCACACTCCCCTGATCCACGAAGCCAGTCAATGGCTCGCCACCGAGATGAGTAAATTTCCCTTTGCAAATACCACCATCCCCGTAGTATCCAATGTGGATGCCATGCCCTCGACAGACCCCACAGAAACTGTGGCAAAACTGGAACGGCAGATCATCTCTCCGGTACGGTGGGTAGAATGCATTGAATACATGAAAAGCCAGGGTGTAACCCGTTATATAGAGTTCGGACCTCAGAAAGTACTGAGTGGAATGATAAAGAACATTGACAAAGATGCAGTGCTATTTAATATAGACAAAGTGGAAGATATTGATACTGTCCTGGCAGCATTGAACGCTTAAAATGCTGTAAAACATATATACAGAGGAAATCATGCAGATAGATTTGAAAGACCAAAATATTGTTATCACCGGTGCCGCCAGAGGCATTGGTCTCTCGGTTGCGACGGCTTTTGCGGAAGTAGGGGCAAACGTCTTTATCCTGGATTTGATGGAGCCTCAAGTTTCGCAGGCTGTAACAGCGCTCACAGAGCGTGGCTATGCTGCCTATGGTTATGCCGGGAACGTCACAGATGCCGCAGCGATTGAAGCTATCTTTGCGGATATCATCGCCCAGCATGGCAGGATCGATGCACTGATCAATAATGCCGGTATCACCAAAGACAATCTGATGCTGCGCATGAAAGAAGAAGAATGGGATGCCGTAATCAATGTGAACCTCAAGGGCACCTATATCTGCACTCAGAAAGTTTTTAAATATATGATGAAGCAACGTGCCGGCTCGATCATCAACATCGCTTCGGTGATAGGCTTGATGGGCAACGCCGGACAGGCAAATTATGCCGCCTCCAAAGGTGGAATTATTGCTTTTACAAAGTCTTGTGCCAAAGAATTTGGAGCCCGTAATATCCGGGTCAATGCCATAGCTCCCGGCTTTATCGTGACCGAAATGACCGCCACCTTGCCTCAGGAAGTGCAGGACGGCTATGCCATAGCCATCCCCTTGGGCAAAATGGGTGATCCTGCCGAAGTGGCAAAGCTGTGCATGTTTTTAGCTTCAAACATGAGCACCTATATCACAGGTCAGACCATTGCCGTCGATGGCGGCTTAACAATGTATTAAACGGAAACCCGTAAATAAAAAACAACGTACCCTTCAATAACATAGGAGGAATAATGGATATTGAAGCAAAAGTAAAACAGATCATCATGGACAAACTTGGTGTAGAAGAATCACAGATCACTCCTCAAGCCAATTTTATCGAAGATCTTCGCGCAGATTCACTGGACACGGTTGAGCTTATCATGGCTTTTGAAGACGAATTTGGTATCACCATCGCTGATGAAGACCAAGATCAGATCAAAACCGTCGAAGGCGCAATCAAATACATCCAAGCTAAGTTATAAGAACTCAGCAACACTCATCGAACCAATCCTGACTGCCGATGGGTATTCAGGATTGGCTCTTTATTGTTCTGATCTAAAAGATAGCAGCAGCATGTTTTAGATCAGAATAACAAAACATAATAGGTGGAAACAGAGGTTTATATGGCAAAAAGAAGAGTAGTAATAACAGGTATTGGTGCTATCACTCCAGTTGGGCACAATGTCGCAGAAACTTGGGAAAACCTGCTCCAGGGAAAATCCGGGATCGGCATGATCACCCATTTTGATACCACCGGCTTGCCTGTGCGCATTGCTGCCGAGATCAAGAACTTTAATCCGGAAGAACACTTTGATCACAAAGAAGTCAAGAAACTTGATCTCTATACACAGTATTCAATGATTGCAGCGCGTGAGGCCGTCAAAGATAGTGGTTTTACTACCACAGATTTTGATCCCACTCGTGCAGGTGTAATTACGGGAGCCGGGATCGGCGGAATCCTCACTTTGGAAGAAGAGGCAGTGAATTGCCACGTCAAAGGTCCCCGTCGTATCAGTCCGTTTTTCATCCCCAAGATGATCGGCAACATCGCCGCAGCGCATATCTCGATTGAACATAATCTCAAAGGGATAAACTTCAATGTGATGAGTGCTTGTGCCAGTGCCAACCACGCCCTGGGAACAGCTCTGCGCAGCATCCAATATGGTGATGCAGATATCATCGTAAGCGGAGGAGCAGAAGCTGCGGTTTCACCTCTTGCCGTCGGTGGATTTTCCGCAATGCGTGCCCTTAGTACCAGAAACGACGATCCCGAGACCGCGTCTCGTCCCTTTGATGCAGAGCGTGATGGCTTTGTGATGTCCGAAGGTGCAGCCTTTTTGGTCCTTGAAGAGCTGGAACATGCTCTGGCCCGCGGGGCAAAGATCTATGCCGAATTGGCAGGTTATGGTGCCACTGGTGATGCCTATCACATCACAGCCCCCGCCGAAGGCGGAGAAGGTAGTAGTAGAGCTATGCTGATGGCGATGAAAGATGCCGGAATGCAGCCTACTGATATCGATTATATCAATGCACACGGTACATCAACCCCTCTCAATGACAAAGGCGAAACACAGTCTATTAAAACCACCTTTGGAGACTATGCCTACCAGGTCAAAGTGAATTCCACCAAAGCTATGGTGGGTCACATGTTGGGAGCTGCAGCCGCAATCGAGGCTATTGTATGTACCAAAACCATCGAAACCGGGCTCATTCACCCCACAGTCAATCTGATCAATCGTGATCCGAATTGTGATCTGAATTACACTCCCAATACAGCTATAGAATTTACCGTGAATGCCGCTCTCTCAAATTCCTTGGGATTTGGTGGGCACAACTCGGCAATTATTATAAAACGTTATCAATAACCTAGGGGCGAGCAGGCTCGTACTATCGAGAGTTCCAGCCTGCTCCTTCTTTCTGGATCGTTCTGAACGAAGCACATTTTAGGTTCCGATCAATCTGGTTCTCCAGCTTTATCGCAGCCCAATATAATGCCTCGATCACATCAGCAGACAGGTCTGGAATTGGCACATCTTACTATAAATCATAGAGGCAAAAGTGAAGGCTATTATAAACAAAATCATTGAGTATTTCAATGGCAAAAAGATATCGGAGCTCTACCCAAAGTGGGAGAAGAACTTACTCCAATTACAAAAGAAGATAGATTATACTTTCCGGGATGACACCCTGCTGAAAGCCGCATTGACGCATAAATCTTATCTGCGGCGGCGTTACAACGATCACAAGATCCCCTCTCCCTTTGAGCGCATGGAGTTTTTGGGAGACAGTATCCTGGGCTTTGTGACCTCCAAGGAACTATTTGCCCACCATCCGGACGAGCAGGAAGGAAAGCTCTCCAAGCTGAAGTCCAAGATCGTGTCTGAAACCTATCTCACGCTCAAGGCAAATTCCCTGGATCTGGGAAAATACTTGCTGTTGAGCCAAGAAGAATTGGCATCCGGCGGAACTGCCAAGCCCTCGATTCTGAGTGACTCTATGGAAGCCATGATCTGCGCCATCTATCTGGATAGCGGCATCGCCTCCACTTCCAAATTTATCAAGAACTACATCCTCAAAGATTATGAGAGTTTGGTGACCAGGGACGAGCTGGTAAATTACAAAAGCATTCTGCAAGAGTATATTCAATCCAAAAATCAATCCCCACCCGATTATATCACCATTGGCGAGGAAGGCCCGGAACACAGCAAAGTGTTTGTGGTAGAAGTGCATATCGACAAGAAACTGATGGGCACCGGCAAGGGCTCCACCAAAAAGACGGCACATCAGGAAGCCGCACGCATGGCGTGCCAAAAACTCGGCATCTAAAGATGCTGATTTATCCGGTATTTCTGCCCAATTGGGGCTGCACAAACCAGTGTGTGTACTGCGACCAAACCGCCATCAGTGCCACCGGAAGCTTTGACCAGGAACAGTTACTGGCCGACCTGAAGTCCTTCGTCCTGCGGAATCGAAATCGTGATAAACAGATAGCCTTTTTTGGCGGCAGCTTCACCGGGATAGACGAACAATGGCGTACTGAGCTTTTTGATGCGATCTCGGAGTTTATTGATCCCCAAACTGGCTTTCGCATCTCCACCAGTCCGGACTTGATCTCCCCCGTACAGCTTGATTGGTGCAAAGCACACAGGGTCCAAACCATAGAATTGGGAGTGCAAGACTTTTTCGCCGAAGTCCTTCAAGCTTCCGGAAGAAGCTATGACAGTCTTTTGGCAATATCTGCCTGTGACCTGATCCGGGATTATGGCTTTGAACTGGGAATCCAGTTGATGCCCGGTCTGCCGGGCTGGACACTGCAAAGCCTGCAATTCAACCACCTGTGTTTACTCCGCACATCCCCCCAGTATTTGAGACTATATCCCACTATTGTAATCCGCGCTACTGCACTGGCAAAAATGTATCAGGCGGCCTCGTACGAACCGTTGTCTATGGATATGGCCATTGCGCAATGTGCAGATTATGTGACCCTAGCAGAGCCCAATAACATCACCGTCATCAAGATGGGCTTGCCCTCAACCATCGAGCAAGGTGATGTCGTTGCAGGTCCATATCACCCCGCCTTTGGAGAGTTTGTACGCTCCGAACTATACATCCGGGACCTGGAAGCAAAATATCGTGCCGGTATTCCCATTGTCGTAGATTCTCATAAACATTCTTTGTTATTGGGGCATGGCAAAAAGTATCTAAAAATCTTGGAAAAAAGGCTTGACTCTTGCAACATTGATATTTTGTTTGCAGGAAAAGCCTAATCATGGGATACTATGAATGTATAGGTCGAGGCTACAGCATTAACATCGTCTCCAGTGCACAGATTTTTGATATGATGTACAGGGACACAATCTGGGGTATCTATCATTAGATCCCCATACCAAAGGATATTTGTATGAGAAGAGTTACAATTCTGTTGTTTACTATACTCGTCTTGCTAAGTGCTTGCAAAATCAAGAGTCCGATCATGCCTGAATGGGATCTCACATTGCGAGTACCACTGATGAACGAAAGATACTATGCCTCCGAGCTTGTTGACAGTACGGATATTTTCGTCGATCCCAATGACGTGGTATATATGCGGAATGTAGGTCAATCGGAAACCCCCGAATTGGGAACTATAGCAATACAGCCAAATTTCCCTACCCAAGCAATACCCATCCTATCCGGGGTAGAGTTTTCAGGTAGCTTTTCCATAGTTGATCCGGTGAATAACTACCAACTGGTGTATGGACTCCTCGAAAACAGTGTATTTCAGAGCAGGTTTTCCCAAATGCTGAGCGGTGTCAGCAGCGTTCTGGTAACCTTTGTGGAGCTTCGCAATCCGGACGGCAGCCCATTCCAGATATCTTACTCTGGCAACGAGGAGTGGCAAAATACTAATCTAAACTTCCATTACATAGGCACTTCCGGATCTAGTGCTATTATCGAAGATATCCACTATACAATTCTGACTATCTCAAATCATGCAACCAATACAGTAGTGGGGCAATTTGAACTAGCCATGGACGGGGATCTTGCTTTTTCAAAGTTTGAAGGCAGATTGCCAAATTTCCGCTTGGACATGGAAGATACGACCAGTAGCTTGGATATTGAGTATCCTTATGGACTACAGGAAGCCATTCAATTGCTCGAAGCAACAATCAATCTCACTCTGACCAGTTATGTGGGTTTTGAAACAGAGTTTCATGGCGAATTTTATGCGATCAATTATGCCACCGGAGACACCAGAATCCTGGAACTGGTGGATGCAAATTTCCAGTACTATATGACCGCTCCAGCAATTGGAGGTCAGCCCGGGATCACGAATATCATTTTTTCAAACCGTGTTAACGAGCTATTACAGATCATGCCGGATTATGTGGAATTGAGAAATTCATATTTCCTGATCAAGAGTACCACCAATATGGACATCGGTAGTGTGCGCAAAGCCGATCGTATCATTGGCGATTACGTGATCAATGCGCCCTTTCATTTTACCCTGGTAGAGGATCAGAACACCGGCTATACAAAGAGAATCATCATCAAGGAAACTGTGGATCTGGAGATCAGCGGTGAAAATCGCAATCGCATCCGAGACAATGCCCTCCTGGCAGATATGGCAGTGAGTGTAATCAACACCCTTCCCGTGGGTGTAAAGGCGGAATTATATGTGGGTTCGGAACCAAACATTGATATAGACGATCCCGACACCTTTAGTTTTGTAAAATCTTTCAATGTGATCTCCGGGACCTTAGCCCCTGGAAATCAGAGTATAGATCTATCACTCACCAAAGCTCAGATAGATGTCTTTGATAATCCCATGGTTTATCTGCAATGGGTGTTTTACTTTGAAGCCTCTGCAGAATCAGTGACCATTACCGCTTCTCAAGCAGATTATATCCACGTGCAAAGCATGTTAACCGCCAGAATACACGTGCAGGAGTCAAAATGAAACATAGTATTTGGGTACTGATAATCCTCTTGACTGTCGCCGTAAATCTCTGTGCTTTGCCTACTGGCAAGTCTTCACTTTTTGCAGACAGCTATATGCTGAGAGCTCATGGCCCAGAAGCCGCATATTGGAATCCCGCATTGATCTCTCCGGTTTATTCCGAGTTTTTGGTCCCTTTTGCCAATACATCGATCTACGTGGCAAATAACTCTTTAAACCTCCGTACCTACAACTCTCTGATGAGTGATCAGTATATCTCCGACTCCGATAAACGTGATTTGCTGGACATGATCAAAGGCAGGCTGACGGTTAATTCCGAATTACACACTTCCCTCTTTGGTTTTACCAACAACAACATGTCATTTAGCTCTGCAATCCATTTTTATGGCAATGCTTCCATTTCTGAAAAATATATCGATTTGGCTCTCAATGGCAATAGCGAGGACGAGTATTTCTTTAACAAAGGCAATAACAATGCTGCCGAGATGAGTTTCATCGATTTGACCATGGGAATGGGTAACTTTGTTTTACCGGAAACCTATGCCCAGATCCCTCCGATCAATTATGGCTTCTCCATCAGCCTCCTCACCGGGATTACCGATACATCCACCAAGAGCTACAGTGGATACTTCAGTTCCACCAGCGATGGGATGTATGCCAATCAGGATATCCAGCTCAAAAACTCTGTGGGTGGCATCGGATTCAAATCCATGCTGGGTTTCGTCGCAGAACCTCTGCCCAAGCTGAAGGCAGGAATGACGATAGATAATATATTCGGCTTCATCAATTGGAATCTGAATACCGAACAGATCAACTACTCAATTGCTGTGGACAGTGTCTATGTATCTGATCTGCAGGACGATTTTTACACCGAATACCGCTCCACGGAAGACATCAAATCTTATACCACAGCTATTCCACCGGAGCTTCGCTTGTCTACTCTCTATTCATTTCAAACTGTGAATGTTTCCCTGGATTGGGTACAGGGTTTTGGCAGTTCCCCCATGACCAGTAAAATAGGGCGTCTCGCTCTGGGAACAGAGTATTTCCCCTATCCTATGTTGCCTTTGAACTTTGGACTCTCCCTAGGTAATCGGGATCACCCCTGGCGCGCTTCCTATGGGATAGGATTCAAAAGCCGAATTACCGAGTTTGGGATAGGCTTAATGTCCTTTAAATCCCTGATTCCCGGCTATAGCTCAAAAGGAGTCTCGATCTCTACATATATGAGTGTAAAGCTGTAAATGCTAAAATTTATCCTGTTGGCACTTGTGTCTGCTCTGATAGCGGTATATTTTTATCACCGCACGCAGCCCGAAATACGCCTGGGTGCCCGTATCTTTCTGGGCTCTTTGCGAGCCGTCTCCATCCTGAT
>PHBQ01000047.1 GCA_002841975.1 Candidatus Cloacimonetes bacterium HGW-Cloacimonetes-1 | reverse complement strand
TTACGCCATTAAGTTCCAAGTAACCCCCAAAGACCAGTACAATATGCCTGGTACAACAGTGTTGAGCGACGCCCCCTTGCAGATCGAGCCGTTACCGGTTCCCAGAAATCTTGCTGCAGTGTTAACACCTCCGAATACCGTTGTCTTGACATGGCAAAAACCTATGTATTTTGACACTAGAGGTTTCGTCGGTTACAGGATTTATCGCAATGATTTGCTGATTCAAAGCTCTGCAAATGTCAATACTCTTACGTTTACAGATACATACGTTCCTGCAGGCGAAAACCAATATTGGGTAAAAGCTTGGTTTAACAATCCCAACGAAGTTTCAGAAGCATCAAACGTTGTGACTGTCATGATCAGCGTAGCTAATGATGACAATGTCGCAGCTCTTCAGGAAAGCGTAAGCTGCTACCCCAACCCCTTCCATGACCTTACCAATATCAATATCAAAGCAAGTAACAATAGTCCCGTAGCTCTTGATATCTACAACGTCAAGGGTCAGTTGGTAAAGAGCCTGTCCGCAAAGACAGATCAAAATGGAGTATCAAACCTCACTTGGGATGGAACCGATACAAATAACAACACCGTCAACAACGGCATTTACTTGTACCGTGCCAAACTGAGTACTGTTACTAAGACAGGAAAGATCATTCTCAACAAGTAGTATTAACTAATAGTAAAATAAATAACCCGAAGCCAAGCTTCGGGTTATTTTTTTTATGATAAAGCGGGAAAACAAAGAGCACAGCAGATTAATTGAAATTGACCCAAGACTGTGTAAATATTTCCACATAGGCTAATCGTATGATGGATATTCAATTAGCGTGATTACGTATCTCGACTCGGCACAATATCTCCGTTTACAATATTCGGGTTGTTAAAACTCTTCTTGCCAATCAACTGGATAAATCCAAGAAGAGAATAGTTAAAATGATTGAGGTGTCGATGAAAATAACCCTTCCTGATAGTACCGTAGTAGATACGGCAGATATATTACGCGTGTCCAGCATCCGTGACGATGCTCAAGATGAATATTCAATTGAAAATAGCACACTTTTGTTTAATATTAAACTTCGTGGGGGGGAGACAATTCCGGTTCCCGTTTACTATCACTACTCAGATTGGGCACAAAAGAAAATGGAGATTACCAAGCTACGCAATCACATAATGACACAATTGGAAAAACACAGAGCGAATGAGCAGTAAACAAGCAATGTAGTATCATAATTTCTCTTTACAAAATCATACTTATCCTATAACTGGAACGAAAATATAACTCTACATAGGAGCAGTTATGCATAAGTATGGGAAGTCCATTCCTTTAAATCCCAGAGCTACTTTCATCCAAGATATGGAAGAGAACTGGTATCAACCTCTGTTAAGTGACAAATTCAATCTTACTCTTCAACCTATCAAACGCAGTAATTTCGGTCAATACATGATGGCTGTCAATTACTTAACTTCCATTATGGAAGAGGCTGAAGCAATAAACAAAGTAGCTATTTACAACATAGATCACATGGCACAAGTTCGGTTCTGGGGCAAAGATGCGGCACAACTGTTAAACCGCACTATCGGAGCTGACATTGTAGGAATGAAAATCGGGCAGTGCAAATACTCACTATTACTAAACGATAATGGTGGAGTTCAGGACGACATGATCTTTATGAAAGTATCTGACACTGAATTCATCATGGTCATAAATGCCGGACACGACCTCACCGGAACAGAGATTCATGATGGCAAGGATATCGAGATCATAGCAGATGTCGATCGTGTAATGATGCACAAAACAGATACAGAAGAAGTGTATTGCGAAGATATCTCCGATGCCCTAGTCAAGATAGACATCCAAGGCCCCCTGTCTTATAAACTGATAAAGCAAGTATACGGACCTGATGTCCTAAGGAATCGCAATCAACCCGATAAGAACATGAATTTCTTTACTTTTAATGAGTTTGAAATCGATGGCGATAAATACTACATCAGCCGCACAGGTTATACCAATCGGTGGGGTTGGGAGCTCTATATTCCCATTGCAAAAGCCAATGAAGACTTCAAGAAGATTGTGACTTTGGCTTTGGAATACGGAGGATTATTAGTAGGGCTTGGAGGACGTGACGAGAATAGAATTTCAGCCGGAGCAGTTGGTTTACCACTTATGGGTCAAGAGTATGATCCAGAGCACACGCCGATCAATGCACCCCTCTTTGAAGCAGCTATCGATATGACCAAGCTTGATTTCATCGGTAGGGCTGCCTTGCAGAATGCTATCGATCATGGCGTCACAAAAAGAATGGCCATGGTTATCAGCGAGGGTATTGTTAGCCATCGTGCAATCTATCAGGATGGAGTGAAGATCGGATCCGTGACGTCCAGTATCAATTCTCCAAATGTTTCTCTGGAGCAGAGGTTATTCATTGGCTCGAAGCGCAAAAATGTAAATGAAGAAAACGGAAGTGCTGCCATCGGGTTGGGGTGGTTTTACGCCTCTCCCTTTGAAATGGATTCCGATGGTAAAGAGGTGACCTCGCAGAATGGAAGCCCAGTCCGCATCAAAGTGGATTTCTATCGTGAAAATGAAGCAGGGGAAAAGATAGGTACTCCAGTTCTAGGATACATCACAGCGGAGGGGATCAGCGTTGCCACTGCCCCCAAAGCATTGAAGAACATCGAGAATCTGTAAAATATAGACAAAAAATAATAGCGGATCAGTTAGGCTGGTCCGCTATTTACTTTATGAGGGTATATCTTAGATAATGCCGGCCTGGATCAAATCGTGCAGATGGAGCATACCAACAGGCTTCAACTCCTTATCTACAACAGGTAGCATAGTGATCTTATAGGATTCCATGATGTTCAGGGCATTGATTGCCAAATCCTCTGGTTCCAATCTCTTGGGAGAGGAGGTCATACAGTCCTTAGCTGTAAAATCTAAGAGCTGATGCTTTTTCTCCAGCAACTGTCTACGCAGATCACCATCTGTTATCATACCGCTGAGAGAGCCATCTTCAGCAATTACCACTGCACATCCTAAACGGTGTGCACTGATAGTGGCGACCACTTCACTCATGGTATCAAATTCAGAGACCGCGGGTAGATCTGTGCCAGTGTGCATCAAATCTGAGACGCGTAACAACAGTTTTTTCCCAATTGTTCCACCCGGATGAAATTTAGCAAAATCCTCTGCTGCAAAACTCTTATGTTTCAACAGTGATACAGCCAGTGCATCTCCCACGGCCAAGGCAACGGTGGTGCTGGATGTAGGAACCAAGCCAAAGGGTTCAAACTCTTTGGGCACGGAGCAATTCAAGACTGCATCCGAATTCAGGGCTAACTGAGATTGCAAATTCCCCGTCAACGAGATCAGCGGCACCCTCAGGAACTTGATATACGGAATAATGCTCAGAAGCTCCTGAGTGTTGCCACTATTGGAGATGGCAATCACCACATCCTCCGGTTGCAACATCCCCAGATCGCCGTGTATCCCTTCGGCTGCATGCAGGAATATAGACGTCGTTCCCGTGCTTGCCAAGGTGGCAGAAATCTTACGAGCGATAATGCCGGTTTTCCCCATCCCAGTCAAGACGACCTTTCCTTTGCAATTGCTCAAGAAATTAAAAGCAATCTGCAGTTCAGTTTCGTTCAACTGGTTGGCTACGATCATAATCGCCTGGGATTCTAACTGTAGCTCGTGGACAACAGAATCCTTGATATTCATTGTTATTCTTCGTTTAGCTTTAGCACTGCTTCGTCAAAGCTCATCACGCCCAGATCACCGACTGTATGTTGCCGGAGAGCCACTTGGCCGTTTTCAGCTTCTTTTTTGCCCACAATGCACATAAATGGAATCTTCTTCAATTCGGCTTCCCGGATTTTGTAGCCAATCTTCTCGCTACGCTTGTCTATTTCACTGCGTAAACCCAGTAACAAGAGACGTTCGTTGATCTCGTTGGCATATTCAATCTGTGCATCAGTAATCGGTAAAACCATGATCTGAGTAGGGCAGAGCCACATCGGCAGATTGCCGGAATGATACTCGATCAGAGTACCGAAGAATCTTTCAATAGAGCCCAAGACGGCGCGATGAATCACATAAGGTCTATGTGGAGCATTATCGGCTCCGACATAAGTCATATCAAATCTGGTGGGGAGATTGAAATCGAACTGGATGGTAGTACACTGCCACTCTCGGCCCAGTGCATCTTTGATCTTGATATCGATCTTAGGACCATAAAAAGCTCCACCACCGTAATCAACGTCATACTCCAGGTTTTGGGCATCCATCGCCAGGCGCAGGCTTGCAGTAGCTTTGTCCCAATCTTCTTCTTCACCTACAGATTTCTCCGGTTTGGTTGAAAGATATATCTTGAACTTCTCAAAGCCAAAATGCGAAAGCATGTTCAGCGAGAAAGTGATCAGTTTTTCTACTTCTTCATTGAGCTGATCCGGAGTACAGATGATGTGCGCATCGTCCTGTGTAAAGCCACGGACGCGCATCAAACCATGCAACACACCGCTACGTTCGTAACGATATACAGTACCAAGCTCTGCCAATTTGATCGGCAATTCGCGGTAGCTGTGCAGATTTGCATTGTAGATACTAAGGTGGAAAGGACAGTTCATCGGTTTGATGTAATAGTCCTGTCCTTCGATATCCATCGGTGCATACATGCTATCTTTGTAAAATCCCAGATGTCCGCTGGTTTCCCACAGATTGGCACGTCCGACATGAGGAGTATAAACCAGTTTGTATCCTTTGCGGATGTGCTCTTCTTTCCAATAAGCTTCAACCAAATGACGAATCATGGCTCCATTGGGATGCCACAATACGAGACCGGGACCCACTTCATCATTGATTGAGAAGAGATCGAGATCTTTGGCGATCTTGCGGTGATCACGCTTCTTGGCTTCTTCCAAAAACAATAAATACTCATTGAGTTCCTTATTGGAAGGGTAGCTAATACCATAGATACGTTTCAACATTTTGTTCTTTTCATCACCGCGCCAATATGCGCCGGAAGACTTGAGCAATTTGAAGGCTTTGATCTTCCCTGTCGAAGGCAAGTGTGGCCCGCGACACAGATCGACGAAATCTCCTTGTTGATAGATAGAGATAATATCACCATCCGGTATCACAGCTAAAAGCTCCGCCTTGTAGGTTTCACCCATTTTGGCAAACAAATCACTGGCTTCCTGCTTGGACAGTTCTGTGCGTAAATAGGGGAGATCAGCTTTCACCAGCTCTTTCATTTTGTTTTCTATAGAGACCAATTCTTCATCAGTAAAATTCGTATCCCGATCAAAGTCATAATAAAACCCGCTGTCTATAGCCGGGCCAATAGTGACCAGTACGTCTGGGAACAGCTGTTTCACGGCTTGAGCCATGAGATGAGATGTGCTGTGCCAATAGACTTCTTTGCCAATCGCAGAGCTAAAGGTATGAAATACTGCTTTGACATCGTGGTCGATGATGGTATTGATGTCATAGAGTTTACCATCAAGTTCTGCGCAAACCGCAGCATCAGCCAATCTGGGGCTGATGTCTTTGGCTACATCATAAGCGGAAATGGAACCGGGAAAGTGCTTCTCTGATCCATCTGGTAGTGTGACTTTAATCGACATAAGTTCTCCGTAAATGTCTTAAATTTGTTACATACAACATAACGAGTTCAGGAAAATACTCTATCCCTTTTTGTCAAGCAAGCACTTAGAAATGACTTGTAAACAAGCGGGTTGTAGGGCGGAGCCCTACTCAATTAGGGGCGGTGGGCGGGATTCGATCGTAAAATCCATACTCACTCAGCCCCAATTCATTTTGGCATTATTGTAGTTACAATCTGGACAAACGCATCGCGTTGAACACTGCGAGGATAGTGACGCCCACATCAGCAATCACAGCTTCCCAGAGGTTGCCCCAACCTGCCACACCCAAGATCATCACCAAGACTTTGATGCCCAGTGCCAGGACTATATTTTGGATCACAATACGGTGCGTAGCTTTGGAGATGGAATAAGCGTTTGCCAGTTGCTCCGGTTTATCATTCAAGAGTACGATATCCGCAGTTTCGATAGACGCTTGATTTCCTATTTCTCCCATCGCAATTCCGATATCTGATATAGTAAGCACCGGCGCATCATTCAGACCATCGCCGATATATGCTACCGGACGTAGATGCTGTGTCATTATACTCTGTAAAGCTGTCAGTTTGTGTTCCGGGAGCAAATCGGATTTGTAAGCGTCCAATGCCAAGGCATCTGCAACTTTATGGGCTTTCATCTGTTTATCACCGGAGAGCATAGAGAGATGTGACACGCCCATCTGTCTCAAGCGATCGAAGGCGTCTATCAATCCGCTGCGCACCTCATCTTCGAGGCTAATGCAACCATAGTAGGTATCGTTAACTGCGATATGTAACTGGCCTTTATCAATAAATTGTGCACTTACAGTTATCCCGTAATCACGCAGAAAACCGGATGAACCCGAGAGCATTCTGGTGCCGGAATAGTGAACTTCTATGCCTTTACCGGGATATTCATGATAAGACTCGATCAATCCTGTATCCATAGGGAATGAAAGATGCGATTTGATGGCAACAGCGATAGGATGGCTGGAGGCATGTTCACAAATAAACGCTGCATGCAGCAGAGCGTCTCGATACTCCTCTGTGACGGGATTGATGGCCTCTATTTCCAGTTTTCCGGTGGTGAGGGTACCGGTCTTGTCAAACACCATGGTCTTCACTTTACGCAGTGCATCCAGGAAAGAACTTCCTTTGAAGATTATTCCCTTTTTAGCCGCTAAACCAATGCCGATATAATATGACAGAGGGATCGATATCACTAATGCGCAGGGGCAGGACACGATCAGAAAGATCAGGGAGCGGGAAAACCACACGGAGGCAGATCCACCTAACAAAATGGGAATCACAAAAATAGCGACTGCCAGGAAAACCACAATCGGCGTGTAGTATCTGGCAAACTGGGTGATAAACAGCTCGGTCTTGGATTTTTGCAAAGTCGCGGAATCTATCAATGTCATGATCCGGGAGATGGCACTATCCGCTTCCGCATGAACCACTTTCAGCTCGATTAGTCCGGAGCCGTTTAAGTATCCCGCACAGACGGAAGAGGATATTCCGACAAACATCGGTTCACTCTCGCCGGTCATAGATGAAGTATCGACCGCAGATTCGCCTTTCACGATCTCGCCATCCAGAGGAATCCGTTCTCCGGGATACACCTGGATCACTTGACCCACAGCAACTCTGGCAATAGGAATGTCCTCAATCACAGCACCGTTTTTGATGTGAACAGTTTCAATCTTGTAGGAAACACTGCGCTGTATTGCTTTACGAGATCTATTCACAGAGTATGCTTCCAGAGTTTGCCCGATTTCATATAAGACCATTACGGCGATAGCTTCACTGTATTCACCCAGAATCATAGCTCCGATACTGGCTATCATCATCAAAAAGTGCTCATCCATGAACCGCAATGAGGTCATCTTGCGCAGGGCTGATAACAGTACTTTGTTACTGACAATGATGTAAGCTGTGATGATAAGTAGCATCCTCAAAACTGGATTCATACTAAACAACGACGCCATAGCAAAGATCAATAATCCTGCCCCGATCAAAATCCATTTCCGCTCTATCCTCGGCGCTGGACGGATAGATTCTACATCCTCTTTACTATGGATGGTAACGCCGGGCTCGATTTTGTCAGCTATTTGATTGAGCCGTTCCAGAGCACTCTCTGAAATAGACTCTATAGTTAAGCGTTTGTTGATATAGTCCAAGTTTACACTATGGACACCGGATAGAGTACCAATCTCATTAGCGATTTTGGTGCTACATGACGCGCAGTGTAGGTTTTCTATATGATATTCTTTTTTTACCATTATAACTCCCTGATATGATGTAATGCGATTTGGTACAGTTCGGATACATGCTCGTCGTGAAGGGAGTAATATACTGTCTTTCCCTCCTTGCGGAAATTCACAAAACGGGTCAGGCGTAAAATCTTGAGTTGTTGAGAAACCGCAGGCTGTGCCATCTGTACCAATCTGGCCAGATCTGCCACACACAATTCGGTCTTACTCAAATAGTAGATTATTTTGAGGCGACCGGGATCGCCAAACACCTTGAAAAACTCTGCAAGCCCGTCAATTTCGAGCTGTGCAGGCATCTCATAACGTATCTTATCTATCTCTTCAGCAGAGAGTTGAGAACATTTACATACTTCCATAATCACCTCTGTGGACAACATATGCATAGCTGCGCATATATGCAAGATATATTTCTCATGCGCTACAGTTATTTTGCTTTGAGAGTGCCAGTGTCGTGAAAAGTGGTATTGATGTGAAAGTTCAGTGAATAGTGGTCGTGATGTGAAGATGGCTTAGCGTGATGGCCCCGGAGGTATATCACCTTTATAGATATAACTCGCTTGCTGGATTTTCACGTACAGCAGAGGTACTTCCCTCGTTATTCCGGGTTCCCACAAGGCCTTCACGAGGGAGTCACGAGGGGATCACCTGGGATTCGAGCAAGGCAGGTTGTTCAATATGGGATATTGATTTCTCACTACTAAAGTAATAGTGAAATGATATAAGTGGATTATTCAATGCAAATTTGTTTGACATTTGAAGGATTGTGCACAAGCACCAAAATCGCAGAGTAGACTGATAGTAGATTAATGCTATCGCATCAACCAATTAGCTTCATGGAATAGGCTTCACAACTACCCTAGCGCCTATTCATATCATGAGTCAAATCAGGCAACTGGATCATAGTCGGCACAATAGTTGAATTGAGTTTAATAATATATGTTTAACCATTTATCTTAGCTGTCACTATTCTTCTTGACACCTTTAACCGCACATTACTTTTGAATTTGTTTTATGAATCACTTAATAAATATAGATAGGAGAAAAGGGCGAGTATCGTTTGAAGTGGGCTAATATAAAATAATATTACTGGTGCTATATAGCTATACTACTGTTATATAGAAATTAGATCAAGACGAATTAGTGTCTCTTATAAGGAGTACAGATGAAAAAAATGTTTTTTATCCTCATGCTGATGATCTGCAGTTTGACATTGGTTTATAGTCAGACATCTGCAAATTTGAAACAAATATCCCAAACAGGAGTATTTACTTCTATGGCTGAGGTTCATAGCGATAAGCTGGATCCGAGCAATGTTGCTACACCTCAGTCTCCAAACACTGAAAAACAAGAATATATGCCAATAACCGAACCGGTAATCGATGCCCCTAAAGATGGCACTCGTGCCACAAGGACAGCATCCGTGTCAGGTTATTGGAGTAGCACAACAACTTGGGGCGGAGCTTCTGTTCCGGTTGATGGTGACGCTGTGACTATCAATGCCGGTATTACTGTTACGGTGGACGTTAATGCACAATGTTCTTCCTTAACGTTTACAGGCGGAGTTTCTAACACTGTTTCAATAAGCGGGACAAACTCCTTAACAGTGTCAGGCCTTGTTTCGATGCAATTGCCGACTAACCTCAACTATTGCACGCTGAACGTCAATGCCGGGACTTGTACTTTTGGATCATTGACTATGCTTGGAGTAGCATCAGCTACTCGTGCAGATATAATAAACATCACGACAGGTTCCTTGTCCGTAGCAGGAGCTATTACCACCGGAACACTCGGCTGTCGGTTTATCATATCCGGGACAGGCACACTCGATCTGAACGGAACGCGGAATAATACACCTACTATCACAACTGTCGCCGGTAGTACCGTGAAATTTGGTACAGGAACATTGACAACCACCGCATTATCTGCCATGACATTGAACGCAGCCAGTAACCTGTATTATTCAGGTGCTGCAGCTCAAACTATTTTAGCAACTACCTACGCCTGCAATCTGGGACTTTCTGGAGCGGGTACAAAAACCATAGCTGCACAAGCCTTAGTAACAGTTAACGGAAGCTTCACCAATAGTTCAAATCTGGTGATGGCACTGGGCATAAGTGGAACAACTACCAGATTGTATGTGGCAGGCAACATTACCAATAATGCAGGTGCGATTATAGACGGTACTGCAGGTTATGCTACTGTTTACTTGAACGGTACGACCCCTCAAATTTTTACTAATAACGGTACTGTTTCACTAACTGCGGCGACTTCCGCTTTCACGCTGGCAAATACTTCCACCGGCTTGACTTTGTTAGGGAGTAATCAGCTAAATGTTATTCGAGTAAATCTCTTTTATGGTACGATCACCAATTCCAATAGAATTACACTCGGTATCGGTGGAACCAGCTCCGGGGTTGTGCAGATAGCAGCCAACGGAACATCGTATTCGAGAGGTTATTTTGACCAGTATCCGACCTTCAATCTGGGGACGGGAGGAATTCAGACCATTTATACCAATGCTTCGGCAAACTATAATACTTCCTATGAAATTCCCGCAGATGGAAGTGTCGCCTATTTCTACATGGTAACCACCAATAAAACCTTGACCTTGATGCAAAATGTCACCATTCCCTATGTGTATGCTACCGGCTTAAATCTGGCGTCCGGGACTCTTAATCTCAATGGGAATACACTTACGATAGAGGGTACCGTTGCTGCAACAGGCACTCTCACGGGTGGACTAACTTCCAACATAGCTTATACCGGTGCGGTTGGTACTCTGTTACCCGCCGTTAGTGGAGGATTGAACAACCTTACAATAAACAATGCAGCGGGGATAACCATGACCGGTGCTGTTACTGTAAACGGCACTTTAGCGCTGACCAATGGTATTTTGAATAATGGCGCATTTTTAACCATTGCTTCCGGGAGTACTATATCACCCTCAGCTGGTAGCATATCGAATGCACCAACCTTTGCTGGAACCGTTAATCTGCTGTACACTGGCACTTCACCTATAACTGCTGGAAAAGAACTGCCCACTGGTTCTTCCGTACTCAATAATCTTACGACTAATTCCGGTAGTTTTACTCAATATGCTGCTAATATCAGCACCGTGAACTTGCTGACCGAGGCCTTCCCCAGTTTAACAGCCTGGACGGGTGATAAAGCAGCCTCGGTAACCAATCTTATGTTTGCTCCTTCAGCCACAGTCCTTGCCGGTGGAACAAGCCCTGAAGTCCGCTTCTACAGCACGGAAGTTACTCATTCCAACGTTGAAAAAGCGATTTACAGAGGTCCCATCAGTACAATAGGTAAAACTGCTGTTAATATCTCATTTAATACATATGCGACAGGGAATTACATTCAGGATTACCCTACATATATCAAGCTTCAGTCTTCTACCAGCACTTCCGGTCCCTGGGATGACGTTTGGTCTTCATTATATACAGCTCATGCTGCCAGCCTTGTATCAGTTCCGCTCTATACTACAAACGTGGGCGCAAACTTATATCTCAGGTTTGCCTTTGTAGGAGATCCCTATGCGCTGGATTATTGGGATTTTGATAATTTGATTGTTGATGGTGTAACAGTTACACCACTAACATCCAATTTAACTGTAAATGGTACCTTGAATTTAGTCGGAAATTACACTGTTGGTAGCGGCAACAGCATAACCATGGCAGATAATGCTACTATCAACCGCTCTAATGGCGAGCTTTCTGCCGCACCTGCTTTCGGAAACAATATCAACTTGATCTATTCCGGAACCAGTCCCATCACCACCGGCTTTGAAAACAAAGCGGCAGGTAACAACAATGTAAGCCTGAACAACTCTGCAGGAGTTACCTTAGGTAGTGATATGAAAGTGAATGGTGCGCTTAATTTCGCATCCGGAAGTTTAGCCCTGGATAGTAACAAGCTCACGTTAGCGGGCAAGAACTTCTCCATTTCAGGAGTTAACAGCCTTTCCGCCTTAAGCGTTAGCCAAAGTGCTACTCCCCAAACAATTGGCACGGAGCAGGGCATTGCCGGCACCTGGAATATCACCGGAGTCTCTGATGGCCCATTGTCCATGAATCTATCATGGCCCACGGGCAGCGATAACGGATGCACCTTTGACGGTGGATTTGGTGCAGTAATGCGCTTTAATGGCACATCCTGGGATTGTATTGCTACCGGGAGTGTAAGCACTGTTTCAAATAATCGTTATCTTGCTTTTGCTGGCACACTAAGTGCAAAAGCAAGTGCAGGTGATTTAACTATCAAGTCGTTAGTCAGTCCCGACGTTACTACACAAGCCGTTACTGACATTACTGCAACTTCTGCAATCGGAAATGGGACCATAGAAAGCGCAGGGACGCCAGCAAATGTAACCGAGCATGGCATATGCTGGGCAACATCAGAAAATCCTACTACTGATGACGCTCATACATCAGAGGGAATCGGTACTGTAGGAGCATTTACTTCTAGTATTACAGCTTTGGAAGCAGGTACTCTCTATTACGTAAGAGCCTATGCCAAAAATGACAATGGCACTGCCTACGGAGACCAAGTTAGTTTTACTACTATTTCCGGTTACGACTATTCTGAGAGTGTTCCTGTTGAACTAAGTCCCAGAACTATTATTGTACTCACACAGGGCAATGCTAATATTGGCACCGGAGAGATACCCCTATTTCTAGATGGTACTTTCACTCCAACCGAATCATACGTGTTAAATTTGATAGGAAGCGGTCCGTGGACGATATCATTTACAACGGAAGCTATGTGGGGCGCATGTTATAAATCCGGAGCCTGGCTCACAATCCAGAATACGGGCGGTGAAATAGTATTTGAGAATATAACAGCAAGCAAAGATATTGAGTTACCAATCCTGCTTGGCGATGCTGAATCAACATTACCTGTAGAGCTTTCATCATTTACTGCAGTTCTTAGTAATAGAAATTATGTGAATATTAGCTGGGTGACTCAATCTGAAACTAACCTAACAGGTTTCTATGTTTATCGTGCCGATTCAGATGATGTTGATAATGCACTCCTGATAAGCACGATGATAAATCCAACTAACACTTCTCAACAGCAACAATACTTGTTTACAGACAAAAATATCGCCGGTCCGGGAATGTACTACTACTGGTTACAAGTAACTGAAATGGACGGCAGTAACGATTACCATGGGCCTATTTCTTTTAGTTACATGGATGTAAACAGCCTAAACAATCCTGATATTCCCTTAGTTACTCAGCTGACAACCATTTATCCAAACCCCTTCAATCCTACCACCACTATCGGCTATGGCATTGCCAAATTAGCAAATGTGAATATCACTATTTATAACTCTCGCGGTCAGTTGATTATGACATTCTGCGAGGGTTTAAAAACTCCCAATAATTACAAATTGAACTGGAATGGCAAGGATTACAATGGCAGGGAATGCTCCACCGGTATATACTACATCAAAATGCAAGTGGGAAAGGAAAGCTATACCCGTAAAGCTGTGCTAATGAAATAGTATGAAATACAGATAATTGTAACGATAAAGACTCGGCTTCGGCTGAGTCTTTTTTTTAGATACATGAATTCGGAGAATCTAAATTACAGAAGATCTCGCACATGTCAATACTCCTTGAATTGCACTTTTTAATAATGCGGTGATGAACTGAAAACATGTTTCGAATTCCCGCAACACTCTAAACGCCTTGACAAAAGAAACAGTCAGTGGTAACAATGCTCAGTAGAATTATTAATGGAATGTCCGAT
The DNA here is from genome assembly GCA_002841975.1 of Candidatus Cloacimonetes bacterium HGW-Cloacimonetes-1. GTDB lineage: Bacteria > Cloacimonadota > Cloacimonadia > Cloacimonadales > Cloacimonadaceae > PHBQ01. Next base: position 7,551 of record PHBQ01000047.1, on the reverse strand, counting down.
ACACCATAAGGAGAGAAAAGCATGAAAATACTCGCAATAAATGGTAGCCCCCATCATCAGGGCAATACCAGAGCTCTGATCGATATGGTTTGCAGCATCTTAAACTCAGATGGCATTAGTACAGAAGTCTTCCAGTTAGGTGGCAAGTTGGTTCATGGCTGCACTGCTTGTGGAAAGTGTTTTGAAAACAAGGATGGCAAGTGCATCATCCAGAATGATTGTATGAATGAACTTATGGCCCTGGCATTTGCAGCGGATGGTCTTCTGATTGGCTCACCCACATATTTTTGCAATGTGAGTACAGAGTTGAAGGCCTTTATCGATCGGGCGGGAATGGTCTCACTTGCCAACAGCTCGCTCCTCCAACGCAAGCTTGGTGCCGCGGTGGTTGCAGTCCGAAGAGCCGGTAGCATCCCGACTTTTAATGCGATTAACCACTTCTTTCTGATCAATCAGATGATTATTCCAGGTTCGTGTTACTGGAATATGGGGATTGGATTGGCTCCCAAAGATGTCTTGAACGACGAAGAAGGTGTGAATATTATGAAGACTCTCGGCAAAAATATGGCATGGTTAATGCAGAAGCTGCACTGAGAAAAATGCACTTACTATTCGTCTGTTTCCCTAAAAGCACAGGCCTACTGCAGTAGATAGATCATTTGACACAGATGGGACAAAGCCCGAGCTGTCTCCAACGATTGTACATAGCTCAGACGAGGCTCATCTTACTGGCGTAAATGGCAGAATCCGATCTGGATGATTTGTGTGAAGATTCCAAAGTCATTCTGCTCACCGAAGTTTCACAAAACTTGATAGAATCGAATTGACAAATAGACAACACCCATAAGCTGACAGCAATGAAAAAGATAATTCACGTAGATATGGATGCCTATTATGCAGCAATTGAGATTAGGGAAAACCCCAGTCTGAAGGGGAAACCTGTGATTGTAGGCGGTTCTCCCAATAGTAGGGGAGTGGTATCTACATGTTCTTATGAAGCACGTGTCTTTGGAGTTCATTCCGGGATGGCTTCTTCCCAGGCATGGCGTTTGTGCCCCCAGGGAGTATTTGTCTATCCCCATTTTCAGATCTACAAAGAAGTCTCTGCCACCATACGCGACATCTTTTACCGATATTCCGATATTGTAGAGCCCATGTCTTTGGATGAGGCATATATCGATGTGACGGAAAACAAAGTAAATGAACCCTATGCCACCGAGATTGCCAAAAAGATCAAGGCAGATGTTTTACGAGAGACCAGCTTGACTTGTTCTGCCGGAGTGTCCTATAATAAGTTCCTGGCAAAGATCGGCTCTGAACTACAAAAGCCTGACGGTCTGGTGGTAATCCCTCCCCGTAAAGCTCAGGAGATTTTATTCAAACTACCTATTGAAAAGTATCATGGTATCGGCAAGGTCACAGCGGCAAGGATGAATAAACTCGGTGTGTTTAATGGGGCAGACCTTTATCAGAAGTCCATGAAAGACTTGATGCGTTACTTTGGTAAAGCCGGGCTTTTTTATTACTATATCGTACGAGGGATAGACAATAGAGAGATTATCACGGAGCATGAAGCAAAATCGATCAGTAATGAAAACACATTTCATGAAGACATAGACAAAATGGATGTCCTGCTGGCTGAACTGCAACGCATCTCGGAAAAGCTGGCAAATAGGATGATGTACAAGAAAATGCAGGGACAGAGCATAGTACTGAAAGTGAAGTATGACAATTTTGAAATCATTACACGCAGTGCCAGTCTTCCACAGCTCACCAACGACGACGGTGTGATATTCGCTTCGGCAAAACAATTGTTTTTGCAACACTGGGATCAATCTCGCAAGATCCGCCTTTTGGGGATCGGTATTAACAATCTGGACAATGGAAATCCGGACTATAGTGAGCAATTGGTACTCCCATTTTACACAGATTTCCAGCTCTGAGGCATTGGTGTGTAAAATATTTCACATTGCTAAATATCGAAATATCTTGTATTTATTGTTATGGCAGTGTTATCGAAGGACAAAATATGGATATTTTCTCTTGACAAAAAATGCCCTATCAGGACATAGTGACTTTACCAATGGTTAATAACTACATCAACAACGGGGGCGTAGTTCAGTTGGTTAGAACGTCTGCCTGTCACGCAGAAGGTCGCGAGTTCGAGTCCCGTCGCTCCCGCCATAAATTCAGACGCTGGAAACAGCGTCTTTTTTTTTATATAGCTGAAAAGGTGAAGTGATTATGTTCAGTGCAGTTGCAGTTCTATTGTACAATATTCTACTCGAGATTGTCTATTTCGTTCTGTATCCAGTACTTCGTATCTACTTATGGCACAGAGGTTACCTTCAATCAATACGCAATAATAACTACGACTATCAAAATGGCATTCTGATTCACGCTGCTTCGGTGGGGGAGGTCAATGCTGTGAAAAGCTTAGTCATCGAATTGTTAGCGCGATATCCACAGTTCAAGATCAGCATGACGACTACCAGCCTCAGTGGCATGAAAGTCGTACAGTCAATTCATCCATCTCTTGCCGTGAGCCTTTCACCTCTTGATATATACCACTTACGCAAAAAGCAATTCAGCCATGATCAGCCGGCTTTGGTGATTATTGTCGAAACTGAAATCTGGCCAAATCTGCTCTACATTGCAAAAGCAAAGAGCATCCCGATCATGTTTGTAAATGCCCGGATGTCCGAGCAGACAATGAAGAGTTTCCAAAAATTCAAGCCGATATTAAACTATCTGTCAAAATCGATCGTATCTATCTGCGCCCAATCTGAGACGGATAGAAAGAGATTCTCCGAAGTATTCCGCAGTCATGTCTTGAATGCAGGTAATCTGAAATTTGCTACTCTGCTGCCGGACTATTATCCCGATGAGCAGAGACAGGAATGGGGATATAACCCAGCTGATTTCATCATTACTTTTGGCAGCTCCCGTCCCGGCGAAGAAGCCATGATCAAAGATGTGTTCCTCCGGTTAAAGACTCAAATCCCTCACTTGAAGCTAATTCTTGCGATCCGGCATATAAACAGAATTGGTGAAGTACGGGCTGTATTCGAGGGGCTTGACTTTGCCCAATTGTCCGAAACTCAGCATGCCAAAGAGATATATATAATTGACGAGATGGGATATCTCAACAGAGCGTATGCCATTTGCACTATAGCTATAGTGGGGGGGAGCTTCTTCGATTTCGGAGGTCATAATCCCCTCGAACCTGCATATTATGAAAAACCAATAATTATGGGTAAATACCACAGTTCATGCTTGGATTCCGTGCAAAAACTGTTGGCGGAGGAAGCAATCCTGATCTGTGAAGCAGATCAATTAGAAGAGCATATCCTCAAGCTATACCATGATAAGTCATTACGAGCATCCTTAGCAACCAATGCCAAAAGAGTCTTGACTCAAAATGCCGGATCTTTAGACTACCACTTAATTGAAATTGAGAGGAATCTAAAGCAAAATCATGCATAAAGCACAATACTGGGAACACCATCCCGACAATGGCATCAAATGTTTGTTGTGTCCCCATCATTGCATCATAGCAAGTGGCAATAAAGGACTGTGCCGAGCCAGGCAGAATGTGGATGGCACCTTATATGCTATCAATTATGGACTAACTACGGCAATGTGCATTGATCCGATCGAGAAAAAACCCCTATATCATTTCTATCCCGGTAGCTCGATTCTTTCAATGGGACCCAATTCCTGCAACTTCCGCTGTTTCTTTTGTCAAAATCATAGCATCAGTCAAGATGAATGTGCCACTGAAGCAATATCTCCACAGGAGCTCTTGAACTATATGCTGGAGCATGAATTATACCGCTTAGCATTTACCTATACTGAGCCGATTACCTGGTATGAGTACATCTTGGACTTTGCCAAACTGAGTAGTGGCTATGGAATCGAGATTGTCCTGGTTACGAACGGTTTTATAAACAAAGAGCCCTTGCAAGCGCTACTCCCATATATCAAGGCCATGAATATAGATCTCAAGTCTATTGATGCTGAGTTTTATCACAAGCACTGCGGTGGTGATTTGGCAACTGTCATGAATACAATCAGGGATGCTTTCGATGCGGGTATTCATGTGGAAGTTACGAATCTGCTAATACCGGGTTTGAACGATAGTAATGTGGAAGTGAATGAACTGGTAGATTTTATTGCTGGTATATCGATAGATATTCCGCTGCATTTTTCGGCGTATCATCCTGCCTACCAGGCAAGCATCAAACAAACAAGTATTGAGACAGTGGTAAATGCTTGCAAAATAGGGAAATCGGTTCTCCGCTATGTATATGCTGGGAATTTGGGTGATGTCGGGTACACAAATAGTTATTGTACTGGCTGTGGAGTCCAAGTCATCAAACGCGATAGAATGTCCAGAGTTATCAGCGTTTTAATCGACGGTAAATGTCCAGAGTGTCAGATGCCGGTGTATGGCGTGTTTGATGCTTAAGAACATGCTCCGGATATTGACAGTCCCTGACGTATTTTTAATTGTCATTATCATCGCAATAACAATCTCGATGAGTGTAACAGTATTTCGTAATAACGGCTCTGAATCAATATTCATCTACAAAGGTACCAATCTATTTGGGACCTATAGCCTCAATGTAGATCGGGTTATTGAAATCGATGTTCATAATACGGTTGAGATCAAAAATGCGAAGTATCGTATGATCAAAGCCGACTGTCCGGATAAACGCTGTGTTAAACAGGGATTTGCCGGTAAACTACCGATTGTTTGTTTACCAAACCAGGTAGTAGTAGAATTAAAAGCCAATTCACAAGCGAAATCACAAATGATCTTGCATTAGAGGGTTCAATGCTAAACTTTGCAATATATATATCAGATCATGGCTACGGCCATGCTACCCGTGCAGTTGCTTTGATAGAAGAACTGATCCAAATGGGGATCTACTGCCATATCCGCAGTTCAAGACCGGATTTTATCTTTCGTAATCTGAATAAACACTATTGTATCAAGACTGATGGTGCCGTTGATTTTGGCGTGAAACACACTCGTAATCTCGTTCCGGATTTGGATGCCACGAAAAGTGCTTTACTGCAGCTTTTCCACGATCGATCGGATATAGTAGCAAATGAAATTGAGTATTTCCGCAAGGAAGCAATTGACCTGGTGATTGCTGATGTACCATTTTTGGTTGCTGAGGCATGTCTTTATGCGGGTGTTCCGGTTTTTGCAGTATCGAATTTTGAGTGGGCTTTTATCTACGAGGATCTGTTTAAAGACGATAAAGCGCTAATCCCCATACTTAATAGTATCCGTCAGCTCTATTCACATGTCCAATACGCATATCGCTTACCCTTTAGTTCGCCGAAAAGCATGGCTGCGTTTCCCAGAATAGAAAAAGTGGGATTGTTAGCCCGCAAGAAGCAAACATATTCCGATATTCGCAGCGTCTATGGCATAGAAAATTGCAAGCCCATTTTGATCTGTATGTTTGGTGGGGAAGGAGACATCGATTTTGATATTACCAAGCTATGCAATGCATTTGATGGCATAGTATTCTCTATCCAGGTCAATGTTCCGAGTAAAAACCATATTACTGTATCTCGTGATGCTGATTTTCTGGATCTGATCTACAATGCTGATATCATTTTAACAAAACCGGGTTACAGTACTTTTGCTGAGGCTGTTCAATTTGGAAAATACATAATCTACCAAGAACGATCAGGGTATCCGGAAGAGACTGTACTGGTGGCGGGGCTAAAAAACTATCCCTACAAATCCAGAATCGAAACTATGGGGATGACAGTTCGCCAGTGGAAGCAAGTGCTCAGCAGTATCGTCCCGGGAGATCAACGTATCTCGGCAGCCTTTAGAAACCAAAACAGCAAGATTGCCCACAGTATTGTAAAGCATTTTACACAGATGAAATACGACATTCAGGATCTACAAAGCGTGATTGATGTAGGTACTAATAATTTGACCTATCTGATCTGGGACAACAAAACTAAAACAGTTATTCACAAGCATCACTTTACCACCGGTTTGGCGAAGGGTTTCCGGGATGGTAAGTTATCCCATGATAGCATGAATAAACTGAAGAGCATCCTCAAAGAAGTGTTAGATTTTAACAAAGGATTGAGTATTCCTCTTCAGGTGATTGCCACCAGTGTCTCTAGGGAAGCAAAAAACATCGATAAAGTGGCTGGATGGTTGGAAAAGAACTACCAGCTACGGTACACTATCATATCAGAACAAAGGGAGATAGATTATAACTTCGCAGCGATCAGGAGCAGTATAGCTGGTGTAGAAGATTTTATCGGCTTTGACATCGGGGGTGGCAGTACGGAGTTCATATGTTGCGAAAGTGGTAAGCAAACCATAGGGGAGAGCCTGGACATTGGATTGATGAAGCTGATAAACCGCTTTTCCGATACAAATATGCGGATCCAGGCTATGAAGAGTGCACTGGATGGGCTGAGTTTATCCCCACCTACACCTTATAGACTGATCGGAATTGGACTCTCGATGGCTTACATTACTCTCATCATCAAGAGACTCAAGAAGTATGATTACTACCAAGTGCACGGTCAAACAATCCAGCTCTCTGAATTGCAACAGCTGAAGGCAACTCTCGAACGATCAGATATCTCCGCTATCACAGAGTATATGGTAGAACCAAACAGTCGGGAGATATTGGCTTTGAGCGTCGAGTTCGTAATACTAATTCTGGACAAATATGGGGCTTCAGAAATCATAGTATGCGATTATGGAATATCATTAGGTTATATAATATGGAACAAAAAGAAGTCAAAATCAAGGAAGCAGTATTTGGAAACGGCTCATTTAACGTCATAGCTGGACCCTGTACTATTGAAAGTAAGGAAAGTCTATTTGCAATTGCCAAAGAACTTAAGTCTTTGGGAGTAAAAGTGCTAAGAGGTGGTGCGTACAAAATGCGCACTTCACCTCATAGTTTTCGCGGCTTGGGTGATGTAGCTATTAAATATCTGCATGACGTCTGCGAAGAACTGGATATGATCTCGGTATCTGAGTGTATCGACGTCAATAAAGTAGAACTGATGTCCGAATTTATAGATGTGATCTTGGTCGGTACCAGAAACATGCAAAACTATCCTCTCTTGGATAGACTGGGTAAAATCCAAAATCCGATTATCCTCAAACGAGGAATGTCTTCCACTATTGAAGAATGGCTGTTGGCTGCTGAGTATATCGCTGAAGCAGGCAACGAGAATATCATTCTATGCGAACGTGGTATTCGGACCTTTGAGAATTATACCCGTAATACATTGGATCTTTCAGCGGTTCCCGCTTTGAAGACGCTTTGTGGTTATCCGGTGATAGTAGATCCATCACATAGTACTGGAAGGCGTGAACTGATAAAATCTATGACTTGGGCTGCAGTTGCAGCCGGTAGTGATGGTGTGATGATAGAAACATCTGAATGTCCGGATCAAAGTATGTGTGATGCAATGCAAACCATTGATCTGGAGACATTTGCCACTATAATCAAGCCAATTGCGTCCTTAAGAGGAATACTGTAC
>PHBQ01000046.1 GCA_002841975.1 Candidatus Cloacimonetes bacterium HGW-Cloacimonetes-1 | reverse complement strand
AAAGCAGTCGACAAATTAATCGCAGATTCTGAAAAACTGATAAAGCCATTTGATAACAACGAGATCCTGCATGAGTTTTTAATGATGATACAAGAGAGGCTTCCTTAAGCTATGATAGATATTCATTGTCACCTCTTACATGAAATAGATGATGGGTCACGCAGTATGGATGAATCCCTTAAACAGCTCAAATTAATGGCTGCCGGGGGAGTTACGCAAGTGTTTCTGACTTCGCATTATTTCCGGGGACACTATCACTATACTCGGGACGAATATTTATCAAAATTTAACGAGCTTCAACAAGAAGCAAGAAACCAATTGATCCCTATCGAACTCATACCTGGTTTTGAAGTATTTTTACAGACGGGGATAGAAGAAGACATCGTCCAACACCAGCTCACTCTAGGAGATTCTTCATACGTATTGATCGAGTCCGAGTTGAACGGATTGCCGTCGGATTTTTACGATAACGTCTATAAAATTTTACGTAAAGGGTATAAGCCAATTTTGGCGCACGCAGAGAGATATGTCAGCATTATGACAAAGAGTAGTGAAGCCAAGGACCTAGTCGATAGGAATATGTACATTCAAGTAAACGCTGGTAGTCTCACAGGACTATATGGTGATAAAGTACAACGCACTGCGTGGAGACTTGTAGATAGTGGACTGGCGCATTTTATCGGTTCTGATGATCATGTCCGTGGACCTTATGATGCATTTTTTCAAGCTCGGAACATGATAAGTGAGCGGATAGACAATGTGACAGCAGAGTTATTATTTAAAACTCACTCCAATGCAATCATGAATAATGCGAAGATCCCCTATCGGTATGTGATGGTTCAAAAACAGCATCGCAAATCGAATCACAAAAAGGGATTCTTTAGCAAAATATTTGGATAATGCCATGAAGATTCTCATAACAGGCACTACAGGTCTGATAGGCGGATCTGTATTATCCAGAATTAGCCAAAGGCATCCTGAGTACGAAATAACGGCACTTGTAAGACCTGAAACTGATCCATCGCGACTTGCTGAAATCTCCGGGAAAGCAACTATTGAAAAGATTGATTTGGGTAACATATCTAAATTGATCGAATACTTGGACACTCACTCCTTCGATTATGTATATCATATAGGAGCTTTACGGGGAGGAAGGAAATTCTCTCGGCAAGAGTTTTATGAAACTAATGTGTTATCTACGGAAATGCTCATCGAAAACTGCATCAAAAACAAGAGTACTTTGATATTTTGTTCATCGGTGGGAGTCTTTGGGGCTATCCCAACAGAATTGCCGGCGAATAATCTGACTCAAAAAATAGGGGACAATTACTATCATTACACAAAGATAGAGGCAGAAAAGCGCATAAACAAAGCCATGCTATTAGGCTTAAAGGCGGCTATTCTACGTCCTTCTATTACTTATGGTGAAGGTGATTTCGGATTTCCTTATCAATTAGTCAAGATGATAAAAGGCCATCGCTTACCTTTAATCACGAAACGAATTTGGATCCATTTGTGTCATATAGACACCATAACATCTGCCTTTACGTGGCTAGTGGAGAATGATTTTCCCAACGGCCTGGTCCTTAATGTTGCAGATCGTGAGCCGGTATTATTCAAAGATTTAGTCAATTTTATCTCTCGGCAGTTAACAAATAAAAACTATCCCTCCATACTTCAATTTGACAGGAGACTGTTTAGAGCTTGGGAATATGTATTCTGGTTCTTGAAGGATGAACTGTGGACGAGTAGAGTTCAACTGATATCCAGAAGTTGGTTTTACGATGTGAAACCCCTTTTTGAAACCATGGATATTCCTGTGCATTACACAATCCCTGAATTCAAGTTTATCATTGAATCAATCAAGAAGTAACAGCGTATGGCAATACCAATAATTAATAACTGGAAGAAGTACTATTCAAACGCTCATGAGGGACGTGGATCTTCTTATGAGCGGGTAGTGATAAACAACACACTGAAGAAAATGGTGGAGCAGTTTAAGATCAAATCTGTATTGGAAACACCTTCATTTGGTTTTACAGGTATGAGCGGTATAAACTTGATGGATCTGGCGAAATCCGGATTGCAGATTACTCTGGAAGATAACGATAGAGAGAGAATAGAAAATATCCGCCATATATGGGAAGATATCAAGCTTCCCGTGAATATTTCATATAATCCGGACTTTGCGACGATGCAATATCCGGATAACAGTTTTGATATGGTTTGGAATTTCTCTGCTATCTGGTTTGTGCAAGATTTAAATGCCTATCTCTCCGAGATTTCTAGAGTAGCCGCTAAAATGATTGTGATCTGTGTCCCCAATCAATTTGGCCTAGGTTATAGACTACAAAAGCATAATATGACGTCTTCGGAAGAAAAAGGTATTCAAATTCGGAATATTGATCCGGATCAGTTTGTGTCTCGTCTTTACACACTGAATTGGAAACTTGTACAGACATCGTTGATAGATTGTCCTCCCTGGCCTGATATAGGGATGAATATTGAGGATTTCTTGGCTAAACACTGTATGCTATGCAAGCTGTATCTGTATCTTAAAAATAAGCTAAATTTGCCGGGGTCTGGGTCCTGTAAAATACCTCAGCCGGCAACCAAGATCATATCGATCCTGGATTATTACAATGGTAATGATCCAGATTTCGTCAGACGTATGATGAGATATTCGTGGCTCGAGCGCTATCTGCCTGAGTTTATCGCCAAATACTGGGCGCATCACAGGTACTTCATCTTTGTTCCCCGTTAATACTATGAGAAGAAAGGGAGTTTATGTTGGCATAGGTTTGCTGCTTGGTCTTGTCCTCATCGGGTTTTGGATTAGCTTTGTAGAGTTTGATCAACTACTAGACTATCTGAAAGTAGTCAAGATCCCCCTGGTAGTTTTAGCTTCACTTGTTTACATATCGGCATATTTTGTACGTTCGATCAGATGGAACTTACTATTACGGTCTGTAAAAAAACTACCAATTTGGGAAACATGGCTGTATTCAATGGGTGGAAACTTCATCAATTACATGATCCCTATCCGCATGGGAGAAGTCGTCAAGGCATGGTTTGTAAAGAAGAATTATCAGCAGCCAATAGTGTCAGTCTTGCCATCTATATTTATAGATAAGACTTTTGATACCATTGGTATATTCTTTGTGATCCTGATGCTGCCTTTTGTTACTATAAAGCTATCGGGAGCGATGGTCGTACTGCTTTCATTACTGTCTGTGGTCTTCTTTCTGTCCCTCCTGGTTGTCTTTCTAGCGGCATTTCATAAAGCGATGATAGAAAAAATACTATACTTCATGTTCAGATGGCTACCGCCAAAAGTGAATTCTAAAATCAATGAATTCACTTCGATGTTTATCAAGGGATTGAATGTTTTTGAGCATCACTGGTCAATACTGTTGTATGCTACACTACTGACGGCACTGGGGATTCTTTTGGATGGATTCTATTTCTTTTTACTCTTCCGGGCATTTGGGAATCAGCTACCGTTTGCTTTGATCCTTATTGGATATACTCTGATCAACCTATCCTATGCCTTGCCACAGCCCCCGGCCCAGTTGGGTAGTAATGAATGGATGATGATTATTATATTTTCTATAGGATTTGGATTGACTTCAAATGCAGCCGGTGCAATCATGGCCTTCGCTCATATTCTGACCGCTCTGATCATGAGTGTTATTGGGATAGCAGCGATTAGTCATTCCGGAATAAACATAATACAACTGATTTTTAAAGGAGACAATCTCTATGATCAATGAGTCATCGATGATAGATCAAATCAACAGGCTTAAAACTTGTAAGCAACAACTAATTAGTGAGATAGCAAAAACCATAGTAGGTCAGGACAAGGTTGTGGAACAGGTATTAATAGGGCTCTTCGCCAACGGCCATATCCTCTTGGAAGGGGTTCCCGGATTGGCAAAAACTCTACTGATATCCACTATTGCCAAAGCCATGAATCTCAGCTTCAATCGTATCCAATTTACACCGGACTTGATGCCGGCAGATATAACCGGTACCGACGTCCTGATATCATCGTCCACAGGTGAGAACAAACAGTTTCAATACATCAAAGGTCCCATTTTTGCAAATATCGTCTTGGCAGATGAAATCAATCGTACACCTCCTAAAACCCAGGCTGCATTGTTGCAAGCTATGCAGGAAAATCAAGTAACTGCGGGTAACAACACTTGGGACCTCCAGCTACCATTTATCGTGATGGCTACCCAAAATCCGATAGAACAAGAAGGCACATATCCTCTACCTGAAGCCCAGTTAGATCGCTTTATGTTCTATATCACGATTGACTATCCATCTTTTGCAGAAGAGCTAAAAATCGTAGAACAAACTACTACAGATTATACAGCCCAAATACAAGCCACACTCAGTGCAGACGATATCGTTGACTTGCAAAAAGCTATACGTAGTTTGCCAGTGAGCGATCACGTGTTGCAGTACGCTGTGAAATTGGTGCGTGCGACGCGACCCAATAGGGAAGGCGCATCATCGGATATCAATAAATGGGTAAACTGGGGTGCGGGTCCACGCGCATCTCAATTCCTGATCCTGGCAGCTAAAGCTAAAGCTGCTTTGGATGGAAGACTGACTCCCTCCGAGGAAGATGTTCGGCAAGTCGCTGTAATAGTTTTACAACATCGGATATTGGTATCTTTTGCTGCAGAAGCAGAAGGCATCCGTTCTGTAGATATCATCAACAAATTGCTGGAGTAAATATGAAGCACCTGAAAATCTCACTCCTAATGCTACTGGCATGCGCATCCGGTATGTTGTTTGGGATGGACAACAAATTCTTGAATCGAATCAACCACCTCAAAAAACACCCGGTTTACAATATTGTGGTAAACGACCAGAAGGCTATCTTGTATAACCAGAACCAAGTGTGGGTGTACTCTATGTTCAATCCATGGAAACCACAGGTGGAATGCTCTTTCTATTCAACTTATGTTATAGAGGGAGTCGATCTTATGGGTGGTAAATACCTATACATCAGCAGCCGTGAGCCCACAAACAACATAGTCGAAATAGATAGTCTTAACCAATATGGTAAAATCTTTTTCCCAAACCTGATCACCGGAGACAAAATCACTCGTGAAGGATCCATCTTGTATGTGGCTGATCACCAAAGAGGCATTGACATTATAGATATCGGTTCGGGTGGCATTAAAGAGACCAAATCTGCATTTTCAGAGAAATGGGGGGTCCGTGATTTTCAGGCAGAATACCCATATTTGTATGCTCTCAACGACTTTGGCTTGGTAACGGTGGATGTTTCGGATTTACGATTTCCCACCAGTATCGGTTCTAACTACCAGATTAATGAAGGAACAAAGTTAAAAAAGAATGAAGATATCGTTTGGGTAGTTTCCGGGAAAGTCCTGATGGCGATCAACATTCAAAACCTTTCCAATCCCATTCTGGTGAATCAGTATCGCTTTGCCTATGAAATATTGGATATCGAGATTAAGAACAATAGATTGTTTGCTGCCTTAGGATATGGAGGTGTAAGAATCATGGATATCTCCAATCCTCTCCGCATTTCGGAATTGAACTGGATCAATTATCAGGGGACATCATTAGATGTAGCTTTGGACAAAGATATGATCTATATAGCCACCGGGAAAGAGGGTTGGCTGATTTACGAATACAGATAGACCCGAACCGGCAAGTAACACCTCAATAAGAAAACACTATCCCACTCATTGGGAATACCCATTGATCTACTTTGGTCTCCAGATAAATATCATGCTCGGTATGGCTTATCATAGGGAACTTTGATTGGCCCGAGAAGATCGGTGTTATCTCGACATTATTTACTTCAGGGGGATAGCAGAAATGGACTTTAACACCTCGCGTTAACTCCGTGATAAATATGCTAAGCTGATGCGACGAAACGGGATAAAGCGTTTCAGTCTCGATCAGAAAATCTACTTCCGATCCAATCAACTGCGTGAGGGAGGGATGAGAGCATTTGATCTCTATACAATCTAAAAGTCTAGTAATCTGGGTTGTAAGTGCTATCCCATTTACTGATACTGTACTCAGCTTAAAGTGGTGGGGACTCAGTTCGAAATTGGCGTCCATCAACCAACGATACTCGACATCATTTCTCTTAAAATAAGGTTGCAAGACCTCATCTGAATTTGCACATGCTACGATGAAATAGTCGTTTTGGAGCACTTTGCTGTACGATAGTGAGGTAATTGTAGGATAGTAGCTGTTGATGGGGGATTGCAAAGCGATATTATGCACGAAATTACTGCGGTAATGAACATCACGATCTTTGTTGTAGAAGAAGCTTCGGAGTATTTCACGATAGATCATTTCCCCGATTTCCTCATTTTGCAATCTCTGGGAAATGGCAGATTCAATGATCGTATTGAGCTTTGAATCCGAAAAATCCGAAGACACAAAATCACGGCGGGAGAGGGGAGAGCTGGAGATCAAGTGCCCATCCGAGAAATAGTACCTTTTAGCTCGACGACCAATCTGGCACAACAACTCATATGCTGACCCTGCGAATAACCCACTGAGTTCTTCAGCACTGGTTTTGGATTCGCTTCCACCCAAAAGAGTTACTTCTGTACCTACAGACATAAGAGGATCGGCTTTGAGATCTACAGTTATCATATCCATGCTGATTCTGCCGACCACAGGATAGGATTTGTTTTGGATCACAACAGTGGCACGATTGGAGAGCATAAAATCATACCCATCGGCATATCCAACCGGTATGATAGCATATGTAGTGTCATGAGGAGCTGTCCAAGTTCGATTGTATCCCAGTGTTTCTCCTCTGCAGATTGGTTTGATTTGAATGATGCTGGATTTGAAGGTCATGACTGGTAATAACCGGATCAGTTTTGCCTGAATAGGGTTTGTATAGATGCCATATGATAAAATCCCCAAGCGTACTAGATTGGTACAAGGATCATTGTGGGAAAGTACTCCAGAGCTATTTGCAATGTGGATGTATCGGGGCAAGGAATTCAGTAAAGAAATGAACTCCTGGAACTTAGCAAGCTGCGTCCCGGTATAGTTCTCGTCACTTTCACTACTTGCAAAATGCGAGAATATCCCCTCCACTTCCAAATGCCTTAGCTGCGTTATCTTCTGATAACCTTGGAAAGCGAGTTCATAGGATAGCCCACTGCGGTGCATTCCAGTATCTATTTTGACATGAATTGGTACAAGAAGATTCCGTTCTGCTGCAAAGCTGTCTAGGGCATTGGCAAATTCAAGATCAGACACAGTCGGCGTGAGTTCGTACTCTATTATTTGAGAAATCTCAGATTTAATGGCCGGTGATAAAACCAAGATAGGCGCTTTGATCCCTTGGAGTCGGAGGAGTTTTCCCTCCTCCATGTTTGCCACTCCCAGATACAGGGCTCCCAAGTCGATTGCTACTTTACTGATTTCCAATGCACCATGTCCGTAGGCATCTGCTTTGACAATTTGCATAAATCCCTGTTCAGGATTTAAATGCTGTTTGATCTGCTCTATATTAGCCCGGTAGTGGTCAAGATTGATTTCTACCCAGCTCCGTTCCGTTCTTTCGGTGCTCATGAAAAATATTTGGCAGCCATGTCGGCCAATGCTGATCGCTCACCTGTTTCCAATGTCATATGAGCACAGAGCGGTTCTACTTTCAATTTTTCCACAGCAATACTCAAACCATTACTGGTGGCATCTAAATAGGGGATATCAATCTGGTAAGGGTCGCCAGTTAGTACAATTTTTGTGTTTTCACCTGCACGAGTGATAATCGTCTTCATTTCATGGGGAGTCAGATTCTGCGCTTCGTCAATGATGATGAATTGGTTGGGAAGACTTCTTCCTCGAATATAGGTAAGAGGTTCTAACTCCAGAAATCCATAATCGAGGAAATCGATCAAACTTGCCTTCTTCTTGGGCTTTCCTCCACCACTGCTTTGATCATCATGCGCGGAGAGGATTATTTCCATGTTGTCGTAAATTGGTTGCATCCAGGGATTGAACTTGTCGGCTTTTGATCCCGGTAAATACCCCAGATCTTTACCCATAGGAAAGATGGGGCGCGATATGACCAAGCGAGAGTATTTTGTCTCTTCGACTACTTTTTGCAGTCCGGCTGCAATTGCCAAAAGAGTTTTCCCGGTTCCGGCTTTTCCCGAGAGAGTCACCAGCTTAATATCGTCGTCCAGTAACAAATCAAAGGCCAATTCCTGCTCAAAATTACGTGCAGTGATGCCATAAACTTCCTGCCCCTTGTATTGTTTGAGGAGATATATCATATTGTGAGCCCCGTTGTAGCGCCCCGAGATGTGCTTTCCCGGGTTTGCGGGATCCTCAATTCGGAGGGATTCATTGGGGAAGAATTTACCAAAACTATTGGGAATATAACCTATCTTTAGAAGCTGTTTTAAAGCCTCATCATCGATATTAAGAGTAGTCCATCCAGTATAATACTCATCGAACTTAACAGTATCTGTTTCGTAATTCTCTGCATGTAAGCCAACGCAGTCTGCTTTAATTCGGACATTTGCATCTTTAGAGACGAGTGTAACGACTGATTTGGGATACTTCTCTTTGAAATACAGTGCTGTTCCGATGATTAGGTTGTCGTTTCGATCCAGGAAAAAGAGCTTGGATGCGGCTTCGGTCACTTCTGTATTGACAGTGATTTGAATGTACCCGCCATGCTGTGTTTTGACTCCATCCTGTAAACTTCCCTGGGTGCGCAGAGTGTCCAGATATCTTCCTATTTGTCGGGCATTTCGGCTTTTTTCATCGACGCCTTTTTTGAATTGATCTATCTCTTCAATCACCACAATGGGGATCACTACTCGGTGTTCTGCGAAAGAGAAAAGAGCTAGCGGATTGTGGATCAGGACGTTGGTATCTAAAATAAAGATCTTCTTTTGCATTCGGCTTCCCGTTCTCTTAGTTTCTGATATAAATTTTATCGATCACGTCTTTAAACTTTGGAAACTCGTCCACCAGCTTTGTCCGTTCTGCCAATTCAAAATCTGTATATGAAAAAGCGGGTGTCAAAGTACAACCACAAAGAGTATAAGAATTGGCGTTTACAACTTCGGCAGCAAACCATGTATTTCTGGGTACCATAAACTGTACCACCTCGTCTTTCACTACATCGGGACCGAGTGAGATAGTTTCCAAGCCCTTTGATATAGATAACAAGTACATACGCAAAGTCGTGCCACCATAAAAATGCCACATCTCATCACAACTGACGCGATGCCACGCCGTAACCTGAGAACTAGGGAGCAGATAAATGATAGAGGACCCTATTTTGCGATCAGGGAAAACTACTTTTCCAGCTGAATCCTTGACATCTCCGGTTAGCATAGACTGCCAATTTCGACGGTAATAGCCGCCTTCCGGATGCTCCATCATGTTCAATTTGTCGATAATAGCCTTGTAATCATTCATATCATACTTCTTCAATTTATTATAGGTGCATCTATAAATCGCACTTGATATTCAGTCAATCCTTTTTTAGTGAAAGCATTAACCACTGAACCAATGCAAGTTACAAAAACTCACATCTGCTAGTTTTCAGTGCCATCGATCTCGATAACCTTTTTCGAAAGCTGGAGTAGAATTCAATATTATCGTATAGCTTGGGTGAAGTTCTGCATGTTTATCTACATTATAGCATACACGAAATCAAATCAAGGAATTGGTTGAATATTTAGCTTGCACAATATAAAAAGGTGATTATCAAATATTACTTGACTGGCAATTAACGTGCCATGATTGTGGAATCGTCGACTCCAGATGGAGTTTAAAATCCCTAAACTGAGTAAAATGCTACGAATTTAAAGGGCAGTTCGCCTTTTTTCTTGACAAGAATGGAAGAAATTTAATTTTAGATCCATGAGTGCCGAAGTGGTGAAATCGGTAGACGCAGTGGACTCAAAATCCACCGAGCTTTGGCTCGTGCCGGTTCGATTCCGGCCTTCGGCACCATCAATAAGGAGACAATGGCTGTATTTGCTAAACATTATGCAATCTTCGAAAGACAAGAATTTAATACTATGATTGGTGTATGGGTTGTCCTTTATTGTCCTCACAATCCTCACAACCAATTGAATGACAGGTGTATTTCTGTCTCCTGTCCAACAACTCTTACTTTAATGTGGAGGAATAAATGACGAAGAACAAAGCTGTTTTATATGGCATGATTATCACTTTCATGCTCATACTCCCAAGTCTATTGCCCGCTGTATCACAAGGTGCGCTATTATTTTTGACAATCGAGCCCGGTGCCAGAGCTAACGGTATGGGAAGAGCATATTCTGCAGTAGTTGATGATGCTTATGCAGGGTGGTGGAATCCCGGGGCACTAGCTTTCAATAGAAAAACCCAGTTTGCCGGAGCACATACACCTTGGTTACAAGGAGCCGGCGGAGATGCCAATGATTTGTTCTATGAATATTTAGGATGGAATCAATATTTCGAGGGTGTAGGTAATTTAGGAATGAGTATTCAGTGGTTTGATATGGGTACCCAGATTCAAACAAATGAAGATGGCATAGAATTAGGTGAATTCCATAGTTTTGATGTTGCTGCAAATGTCAGCTACGGTTATGATGTCATCCCCGAGAAGTTAGGTGTAGGAGGAAGCTTTAAACTTGTTTACAGTTACCTCGGACCCGCAACCGGGCAAACTGATACCGAAGGTAATGCCTTTGCTTTTGCTTTTGACTTAGGTTTAAAGGCCAAAGATGTAGTATTACCCAATCTTGATGCATCAGTCGTACTGCAAAACATCGGTCCCAACGTAACCTATGTGAACGATGCACAATCAGATCCTTTACCAATGACTTTTAGAACCGGACTTTCATACAAATTGTTTGACAATCCGATGAATAGATTCATCGTCTCAACCGAAGCCAGCAAGATCCTGGCAAATGAAGACGGACTTTTTCAACGCTTTGTATCGGGATGGGATCCTATCGATGAAGTGATATATGCAGCAGGCGCAGAATATACATATCTCGATCTGATATCTCTGCGGGGCGGATGGTTCAACGATAAAGCTGGCAGCATTACCGGCCCCAGTTTTGGTGTGGGATTCCAATATCGTTTTTCTCAATTTTATAAAATAAATGCTGATTTTGCCATGATCACAGGTGGAGACTTGGTCGATTACAACAAGTCTTTCTCTGTTGGTCTGGAATTTTAGCAAAGCCATTGATTTAGACTATCGGATTATACGTCAGAATTCT
Organism: Candidatus Cloacimonetes bacterium HGW-Cloacimonetes-1; assembly: GCA_002841975.1. Lineage (GTDB taxonomy): Bacteria > Cloacimonadota > Cloacimonadia > Cloacimonadales > Cloacimonadaceae > PHBQ01. The sequence continues at coordinate 10,118 of PHBQ01000046.1, read as the reverse complement.
GATGTAGATATCCGATAGTCTTTTGATAAAAATATGAAAAAATACTTCACAATTCTCAGCCTTGTAGTCGTTTCTGCCTTGTTTGGTAGTAACATGGTGCTTCCAAAGAAATCAACTGTCAATTCACCCAAAATCCATCCATACACACAGCTATTTGATAAAACCATTACTTCTTCCGCTGCCAAATCCAGGAACTACAACAAACTATTGGTGATTTTGGTAGACTTCACGGAAGAAACAATTGACGATCCTATGACGACCGGTAATGGAAAGTTTCTCTTAGATCCGGACCCAGATTACAAGACAACTATTGGCAGCCCTCCTCACAACATCCTGTATTATGAGAGAAATCTCGAGGCTTTACGTTATTACTATCTTGCGGCTTCCAATGAATCCTATAACCTGCAGTATGATGTATATCCCAAGGACAAGCCTGCTTATACACTACCACAAAGTATGGGGTATTACAATCCCGCAGATCTGGGAAGTGCCGTCTTCTTGCAAAGGATGGAAGAGTATTTTAAGGCTTCTTTTGAAACCGCAGATCAGGATGATCCGGAGATAAACTTCGAGGATTATGGACATTATATGATCATTCACGCCGGTTCAGACTGGCAGCATGATATCTATGGTGATACACCATCGGACATCCCCTCCTTTTTTATCAAAGTTGGCAGTGGGAAAGAAGCAGTGGTTGACGGGGGATACCGTATATCACATGCCTGCAATGTTCCTTCTACAATCAGTCAGGATTTCAGCTCTTCAGTCGAAGGCGATGATACTTACTATGGTGGTTATGGCGCACTTAATGCTGTAATAGCCCATGAATTTGGACATTCATTGGGATTAGTCGATCTCTACAATGTCTACAATTTTCAGCCCATGGTAGGTGTATTTGACATAATGGACAGTGGTGGTGGGGGAGTACTCCTGGATCGGGCTGAGGATGGTGGATACGTAATGGTAGAAGGTGCCTTACCTGTCCTACCCGGAGCTTTTTCCAGAGCGCTGTTATTCTCTGACTATTTCACTCAAAGTGGGCTGATGAGGTCAGTGGATCAGCTCAATCTCAGCGATGATATTATCCTCTGTGCTTCCAGTAAGAAGCAATCTGTTACAGGCGTGAAACCGACTATTATCAGAGTCCCAATCAATAGTGAAGAGTATTTACTCATAGAGAATAGAAGCGTAGATCCGGATGGTGATGGAGACACTGCTGTCTTCGGTGATTTGGATAACCGGGTGATATTGTATCCAACCCCTCATGATGATAACCTGAATATCCGTACTTATGAATATGACTATTTGTTGCCTTCATTTATTTCAAATAATGGCGCATCAATTGGTGGCGGTATAATGGTGTGGCACGTCAATAACGATGTTCTATATAACCAGGGAATTCTCGATATTGATGGTACTTTCTACTCCAATTTTGAAAATAATTCTGTAAATACCAGAATCAGTAGCAGGGGCGTGAAAGTGGTAGAAGCTGACGGATTGCCTGATATTGGCAATGCTTCCTCTTATTTTTGGGCGGGAACCGCTTACGAGTACTTTCATAAACACAAACCTATCCTCAATACCAATGGAAACTTTGTAAACTGGGCACAGGAGATATGGAGAGATCGGCTCAATGCATTAACGTTTCCACCCCTCTTAGATGATCATGGAAATCCATCTTTTTATGGACTGCAGATTTATGGTGATCCTCAAGCCTTGATGACTATCAAGCTAACAAATACACTTTTTGATCATTCCCAACTAATTGAAACAAATACTCCCACGGCAATAGCCGCTCCTATCATCAATTCCAGCTTTACAAACAGTCCGGAATTGCCTATTATCACAGGCCAGGACATAAGCTTGTATTCACATGGCATCCAGGTAAACCAACCGGATTTTACCAATCTCTTTGGTTCACAGGATATCGCCCTAGCCGAACGTAAGTTTCCGCTGATAACCTCTAATGTAACAAACAATGGTATCAAAGAGCTTGTTTGGTGCACAGAGACTGATGTGAAGATTCTGGAATATGCATTGGATAGCTTGCAGGAACGCAATATCACTATCCCGGACACTGTACAAACTGCTCCATTGAGTCTGGAGTCAAATATATGGATAGCATCCACAAACCGTCTCTACCGTGTCTCTGAAAGCCAGATAGAGTACTTTGCTATTCCCGGCATCAAATGTCTCGCAAGTGACAACAATGCCCTGATAGCTTTGACCTCAAATAGATTAACAATGTATAATACCGCAGACTTGCAAGTACTCAGTCAATTCAATCTTCCTGAAACTTGCGGAAATTATGAACCGATCATTTATCTTGATGGGTCTGCAACAGTGAACAAGATGATATTTGTGATGTCCAATGCCGGTAACATCTACCGGATTGAGGCTTCAGGGATTACAAAGATATTCACAAATAACTACACATCTCTTCCATGCCAATTGGGACTGAGCACCAGCGCTTCCGGAACCGATAAAGCATTAAGCTCACCCGTGGTAATCTTTGGTATTGAGCGTAATGTATTTGCTATCCAGCGTGATGGCAGCTTGCTGCCGGGTTTCCCCAAAAGACTGGACAAGATCACGATAAATTCAGATCGGACCCCTCGATCTATGGTGATTCGAGGCGAATCGATCTTCTTGTATCCTTATGATAGTGGCTCTTTTGTAGCAGTGAGATTCAATGCTACGCTGGCTCCTGAATATTCTTTCAATAACTCTACCAGTGATGAAGGGTATTTTTGGTGGGATGGCATTTCCTTAAATCTCTATTGGATTTATAGCGGATCTGCCGGCAAGGTAATGATCGAAGGGAGTAGAGGATTCACTGCCAATCCGATAGTTTGGAATGGATTCCGAAATGCGGGTAATGGTGTGTTCACCTCAGATTATTCACCTCTACAGATTACATCTACGAGTTTCAAGGCATATTTGTTTCCCAATCCTGTACGTGCCAATACCTGCAGAGTCCATGTCGAGAATGCTACAGAAGCCATCGACGTCAAAATATTTGATATATCCGGCCAACTTGTTGTGAAACAGAGCTTCCCAATTAGTGATTTACCATATCGTGATCTGGAAATCGATGCATCAAAGCTCAGTTCCGGTGTGTATATTTTAACCGCAAAAAGTGGCAAGAATGCCAAATCCATGAAGTTTGCAGTAGAGAAATGATAATTTTAACTATTAATGGACGGTACATATGAAAAAGATACTGGTCATGGTCATTATGTGCATGATGTTTATGCTGGTCTTTGCAAAAAGCAACAAGCAAAACGTCGATGATATGTTGTTTGAAGATGTGCAATCGAAGGGATCCATCACTTCTCAGGATTCCACGCACTATGATGATATAATCAAAGTGAATTTTGAAAAGAAGAACGCCCGTAAAGCAATGCTGTTCTCAATGTTAATACCTGGTGCCGGTCAGTTTTATGCTGATAAAGGCGTCTGGGGAACCTATGTATTCCCTGTGATTGAAGTAGGCTTGATCGGCGGTATTTTATATTACAATTCGCGTGGCAACGATAAAACCGACGATTATGAAAAGTATGCTAATGGTGAAACGATTACTGAACAATATGGCACCATCAGTTATACTGGTCCCAGATACAACAGGAATTATCAATCATCGGTAGAAAACGTGTTAATGAATGTCAGCGTGAACGATATCTACGACAACGATTTCTTCCGTCTGGATGCAAGTAATTCTCAGCATTTTTATGAAGATATCGGCAAGTATAATAAGTACATATATGGCTGGGCAGATTGGTATTACTCTTTTGCAACTGATGCTGCAGGAGCTTTTGTTTTAGGTACCGATGGATACGAAGGTGTGTGGTCTTGGAGCAATAACGATCCCCAGTTAATACATGAAAGACGTTTAATTGGAAATGCTCGCATTGCAGATTATGTGCCCGGAGCCACCAATGACTATATCTCGGCGGATTTACCGTCAGCGTCTCCTATGCGAACCCAGTATATCTCCATGCGCCGCGATGCGGAAAAGGAATATTCAAAAGCCAGTTTGATGACCATTGGTATAGCTTTCAATCACATTATTAGTGCGGTTGATGCAGTGAGAGTCACGAGCAAGAAAAACCGATACTTCCTCTCTGATAATAACATCAAGTTCAATTATTATGCCGATCTCCGCGACTGTAAATTTACTCCCATGTTAGGGATGAACTGGACATTTTAGCTTTGGTGTCTTCTGGTATGAAAAAGATTGTTTTTGTCAGCTTGTTCATGATATTAAGCTTTGCTCTCAATGCTCAAAGCCGAATCGTATACATGGGAATGTCTGCCATTTTACCGGGTAGTGGAGAGATAGCCTTGGGCAAAGTGAATCGTGGAGCAGTTCGTGCGACTTTGGATTTATTGACGCTTACTGCCTATTATCAAACTAACAAAGAACGGAGTAACCTCAAAGATTCCTATATCAGCTATGCGGAAAGCTATGCAGGTGTAACTCATAGCGGGAATGAGCGTTACTACCAGTATCTCCAGAACTATCAGAGTTCCGACGATTTCAATCAGTATCAGGAACTGATGGCTCGTAATTATTACCTAGTTTACAATTATGATCCTGATGCCTACAACCAATATATGGCAGCCAATACTTTTAGCTCGGAGGAAGCATGGAGCTGGGATAATAGCGGAGAATGGAACAAATACAAGAGTATCCGCAAGCGACATCAACAGGCTAAGATAAATAACAACTTGGCTTTTGGCGTATTAATTTTCAATCGGGCGGTCAGCGTTTTGGACGTCAATTTTGTGATTCGCAATCAACATCGCGAGCAACAAGTTGCAGGTTCTTTTTATCTGGAGCCTCTGGGCGGTAATGGTCTCCAATTGAATTGCCAATTAGACTTTTAGGGGTATTGAGCATGAAAAAGCTGGCAACGTTTATTCTTCTCACAGTGGTTTTGACAAACCTCAGTGCAGAATCTAAGGGCAGGTTGTTTCTCAAGTCACTACTAATCCCGGGATGGGGTCAAATATCAATGGATAGAAATTATGGCTACGCTATGACGACTGCAGAGGTAGGGATTATCTCATCTATGTTTTATCTGAACAATGAAGAGCAACTGAAGAAGACAGAAGCCTATGAATATGCCTTGAAATATGCCCACATTCAGCCTGGGACTTATTCTGCCGAATACTATGCCCATCTCAGCAAGTATTCATCAAGTGGCTTTGATGCCGGTGGATACAATGCTATGATTCGTCAAGATGCCATGGCAGAGTATCCGGGTGATCCCGAAGCTCAGACGGCATACATCAATCAACACATCTATACGGACGACTATGCCTGGAATTGGGATGATACTTCCAATCGTCGTAAATATGGATCTATTCGCGCTGATATCAATAACTATCAGGATTACGCAAAGATGGTCACTGGAGTACTGATACTGAACCATTTGGTAAGTGCTGTTGACATCCTGCGGATGAGGGCAGATAACCCGCGCACACAGCTTAGTTTTGGAGTAATGAACCAGCATCCAATCCTGATCCTGGATTATCATTTTTGATCCTATAACAGCAGAGCTATCTAGTTTTAAGGCACACGGATGTGTGCCTTTTTGTTTGCCAAAAATCCACGTGCTTCCCTCTACTAAGCTCGGGAATACAGGATCGTAGACCTTCGTGGTGCGTAAGTTCAGAGAACTCACTTATTGTTCATCCAGTTTCAAATCTCGAGTAACGCTCAGGTATTCACCTCGTGATTCCCTTGTGGCGACGAGGGAAGCACAAGGGAATCACCTCTCCGAGCCCCGGGCTTGTAATAGCCGCACTGCAGGCTTTCTATTTGAAGATTTCGTTTGATCCCATGCCGATACAGGAAAAGGTTGGATCCTGTTGATCTACTGCAAGGGGATAATTGTGTGAATGGGTTAGTGTAGAATCGATCTACTCAGTTTGAGAGTGTTCTATTTATAGGGATGATCCAGATCGTCATTGACCCAACAGTTAGAGCATCTATAAGTGTGGCATGAACAAAAAAATAACCCTCAAGCAAGCTTGAGGGTTATCGTTGTGTTTAGAACACTATTTCATGAGTACCATTTTCTTGGTTTGAGAAACTGAATCACTGGATAGCCGATAGAAATAGATTCCGGAAGAAACTCTGGAATTATTGCTATCTGTACCGTTCCAAATGAGGCTATGGTATCCTTTGTCCAAAAGTCCTTTGTGAAGGGTTTTCACTTTTTGTCCTTTTGTATTGTATATAGAAAGCTCGTAATTTGCTCTATTGTTGTCGACTACAAAGCTAATGGATGTTTCGGGATTGAATGGATTAGGGTTATTTTGTAACAGTGTGAATGCAGGAATCGGTACAACGGTTGGATCGTTAATTCCTACGCATTCGTTGGTTACGCGCTGTGCAAAAAGTCCCAAAATTTCCGTCTTTCCGCTGGATCGTCCATCAGACCATACTACAAACGCAGTATTTCCGGTCGGTGCAGCGATGGGGCGATACTGAGATTTTGCTTCGTTACACATCACATATCCCCATGCATCTCCCACGAAAGAGCTATCATCATTGACGTATTTGTATTGGATGTCCGGTTCAAAACTTGAGTAATCCGACCAAGCGACTACCATGCCGCCATTTGAGAATCTCTTGAGAGTGGGATTATTTTGAGTGGAGTCTCTTTGTACGACAAAGTTCCCCAGAGCTCCCCACAGAGGATTTCCGGAATAGGAGTATTTCTGAATCCCAATATCATGAGTTCCATCCATATTTTCTGCCCACGCAAAAACGATTCCGCTATTGGAAGTTACTGCAGCCTGCATTTCCTGTTCTCTGTTATAATCCACCATGCTAACACCAGATGAATTCCAAAGGTATTCACCAGTATTGGAGATATGCTGGCCATAGATGTTTTTGAGGAAGTCAGTACGCAAATCTTGCCATAAGACTATTACTCCTTGAGGAGTTTCGAAAGCTTGAGGGAATATTTGGATCGTGTCAAATCCGGAATAGTCGGAAACTTTCTTACCGGCGTCTTCCCAACCCGTGGCAGCAGTTCCATTTTCAGTAATTAGTTTTACCCAAACTGTATTTAAAGATGGATCAATAGGATCGGTTCTGGTCCAATAATAATACATGCCGGAAATACCGGAAAAGAGGCATTCATAATTCATTTCGCTTTGAGCAAGCACTGATATCATGACTCCATTGGGACCCCATTGCTTCTGGTTATTGGTAATCTTTTGACCATAAGTATGGTAAAAGTGGCTAGCGCCTACTAAATCAGCATTTGACCAGCCAATATAGAATGAACCGTTATTGTAAGTGACTTTGGGTGAGATTTGAGAGAGTGGGGTAGACTCTGTAAGCTCCATCCCATAATCTCCCCACAATCTCTCACCGGTTGGTGAAAGAAGTTGTGCATAGATTTTGGGATTGTTTTGTCTTCTATCTTCCCAAACAACGCATATATCTCCAGTCGGAGTTACGACTGCATCTGGGTACAATTGTCCGTTTCCACTGTGTAATGTAACGGGCTTACCATTATCTTCCAAGAGGACAGATCCATCTGGATTCACTATTTGAAAATAGATTTGATATCCGATGTTTGCACTGCGTGTATCTTGCCAGATCACTACCATTTTGTCCTGCTGAGGCAGGGCTATGAACTGATCTAACGTGGCATCTCCACTCAATCCCCAGAAGACCTGAACACCGTTTTCGGCAAGAAGCAGGTTTCCACTTTGAGTCAAAGCCTGGTAATATATCCCGACAGAACCATTACGCATGTCCATCCAGTTCACAAAAACATTGTTATTGGAGACTTTTATCAAGCATCCGGACTGCTCGTTGGGAGCGGAACAAATTGCTTTGCCATTGGCTTCCCAGAGGGCTACGCCGGTGGATGATAAATGTTGAGCATAGATATCCCAGTTGGGTGCGTTGCCATTTCTGGCGTCATCCCATACAATAAAAATGCCACCATTATCATCTTGAGCCATACGTGGACTCACTTGTGCAAAATCAGCCACCGATATAGGTACTCCGGCAGCATTCCACATAAGCTGTCCGGCAGCTGAAACTTTTTGCCCAAACAAGTCAGGATTTTGAGAATCTAAACGTTTGTCTTCCCATATGATGACCACACCATTATCCGATGTGGATGTGATGCGGGGATTAAGCTGTTGAGTAGGGTTTGTGGCAGTAGCATCGTTGTAAACACTGAAAGGATCACTCCATAGCAATTGACCATTGAGGTTGATTTTCTGAGCATAAATATCAGGACTTCCACCTCTTTCATCCTGCCATGTGAAAACGAATTCACCGTTTCCGACTGGAGACATTCTGATCTTGGACTGTATTCCTGGAGCGTCGCATACTACTGTAGCTTGAGCCCACAGCATGGTGCCGTCAGGTCCAAAACGCTTGGCATATAAGTTTTCTTCGGACACATAAACATAATGATATCCGATTATCATTCCACCTTGGCCATCTGCCCACATTGTGTTCTGGGATTCATTTCCGATCCCGTTTGCAATGGGGAGACCGCTTGTTGCCCACATCTGATTGCCATTGCCATCAAGTCTTTGGCCATAAATGTCTTTGCTGGGGTTACGGGAGTCTTCCCACACGATGTATGCACCGCCGGTGTTATCAGGCTCTATATTCAAAGAAATCTGAAATCCTGCTAATGTGCAAACAGGTTTTCCACCCGCAGGCCACATTAACTGGCCTTGAGCATTTATCTTTTGGGCGTACACATCACCATCAAGATCGCTGGAAAAATCGATCCAGGCAATGATAAAACCACCATCTGAAGTGTTTGTGATCACAGGATCTTCCTGACGATCGGGTTTTTGGTCGATAATCAGGGGTTGACCCCAAACCAGATTTCCCTGGGCATCAACTTTTTGAGCATAGATGTCTCTTTCACCGGTTTTGGTATCGGACCAGACATAGATTGCTCCACCATCAGCGGTTTCAGTCCCGGTTCTGAACCATTCGATATTGACGCCTTGACGTATCGCAACCGAATCATCCCACATGAGGGTGGCAGATAGGGCAGCTAACATTATCAAGAGCAGGATTGCGATAGAAAACTTTTTCACAAGTTCCTCCCTGTATTTTCTTTATTTATGTATTCTTTGTAGTACGCAAAACATGACATTACAATATAGAGCAAAAACCCTTCCAATATGCGACATATTCGCCTCTTATTTATGTTTCAGCGCGTGGATGGGGTCGGTTTACCTGAAAATGTATTTAAAATGCCATTGGAGCATGACCTCAGCTATGATCAAGATAAACTGTATGACCTTGGATCACAGTTTCAGCTAGCGGGAATTCATTACCATAGAAGATAAGGCTTGATAGAAGTTCTGGTAAATGTGAGCTTCCAAGAGTGGGGATAAAGATCATATCTGCTTCTTTTCCGACTTCCAGGGATCCAATTGTGCTTTCCATCCCGATAGCCTTGGCAGAGCCGAGTGTAATATGATACAAGGCATTGGAAGGGCTCACGGATATCTCCGTCTGCCGATAATTGTACATTTTTGCGTGATATAGCATTGACAGAGTAGTGCCGGCTCCTACATCTGAACCCAAGCCAAAGGGTAAGTGGTGATCAATAATATTTGCCAAAGGGAATTCGCCGCTCTTAAGGTAGAAATTAGAATCCGGGCAGTGGGCAATCTTGGTGCCGGTGTCGCTCAAAATGTTTAGCTCCCGATCACTTAAGTGAATGCAATGTGCCATAATTGTGTGGGGGCTTAAGATTCCGAATTTCTCATACACTTCAGTATAGGAATCCAATCCAAAGATGTCTTTGACCCATTTAATCTCATCGGCATTCTCGGACAAGTGGCTTTGGATCCATGCGCTTTGAGATCTGGCGAATTGCCCGATCCTCGTCATAAGTTCAGGTGAACATGTGGGTGCGAATCGTGGTGTAAAGATGTAATCAAGCAAGCTGTTCTTTTGGTGCCAGGCATCATACAAAGTCATACTGTTCTCAAAGGCATATTCAGGAGTTTGCAAGAGAAAATCAGGGGAATTCATATCCATCAAGGTCATCCCGATCCGGGCTCGAATGCCTGCGATCTCGGCTTGTTCAAATGCTTTTTGA
>PHBQ01000045.1:10606-32512 GCA_002841975.1 Candidatus Cloacimonetes bacterium HGW-Cloacimonetes-1 | reverse complement strand
CCGCCGTAAACCAAGGTAGCGCGGATGCTTCTGCCATCGTAGGTAAACTGTACTCTATCGTTTTCGTGTATACCACTACCTTTATGATAACCGATAATACCGCGTGCTGCGGTGGGGTTGTAACCTCCGCCAAGAAATTCCAGTTTGGTAGCATTGGCCAATCCATACAACGAATTATCCGGGGCGGTTATACCTGTTCGGATCTGCTCAAGGCACTCAAAAGCATCTTTCTGCAAACCTTCCCATTTGGTAATCTCGTTGAATTTGGAAAAGAATACACTCAGTCCGATTCCCACGGCCATGATCAGAAAACCTGTGATCGCGAGTACCGACATCAATTCTACTATAGTATAGCCGGATTGATTTGATAAGCGGGGGGATTTCAATATTCTATTAACGAGCATAAAAATCTTCCCTCAAAACAATCGAACGTTTTGCCATTTTTGATGTAGGTTCCTTCCATTCTATAGTAACATTTACGATGAAAGCACGTATCATAGATCCGCTGACGAATTCGTTTTGAAATGTCTTATCCATCATCAGACGCCCTTGTAGCTTTTTGTTTTTTGGCAATAAATCTATTACGACATCTTTTGAGTAGCGATTAGGAATACGATTGGGATCACCATTATATACTGTACTAAAATCAAAGTATATCTTTTCCAATTCACCGGAAGCCAATAATGTGGCTGCTCTGTCACGATAGTTCTGTAAAACCGTTTTTTCAGCATAAACCACACCTATATATATACTCATCAGTGTGAATACAATTATAAGTGAGGTTACCAACACCTCAAGTATTGTCATACCTTTTTCGCTTCTGAGGAGTCCAAACACTCGACCTCCGGCGTACTCTGGAGAGTAGTAAAATCTACTGCAATTACAATTCATATCAGAAACCGGCTCCTGAGGCGAACATTTTGGGATTCTCTGCGACTTCTTCGGCAACCGTACGTTCTACCAAATTGTTCATCACAAGATTGTAGAGTGACTGGTCCCTAGTCTGCATTCCTTCCTTGGTGCTTGCTTGAATAATCGAAGGTATCTGATAAGTTTTTTCCTCACGGATTAAGTTTCTTACGGCTGCATTGGCAACCATGATCTCGACTGCTGGAACTCGGCTCTTGCCATCCTTGGTAGGCAGCAATGTCTGAGATATCACAGCTTCCAAAGATTCGGACAACATGGAACGTACTTGTTGCTGCTGTTCTTTGGGGAACATATCAATAATACGGTCTATAGATTTCGTGCAACTACCTGTATGCAGTGTCGCAAAAACCAAGTGACCGGTTTCCGCTGCTGTCAACGCAAGTGACACTGTCTCCAGATCGCGCATTTCACCCACCAGGATCACGTCCGGATCTTCACGGAGTGCAGATCTCAACGCGGCAGTGAAAGACCACGTATCATGGCCCAGCTCGCGTTGATTGATCAATGAGTTTTTACTGCTGTGCACAAATTCAATGGGATCTTCCACCGTGATGATGTGACAGCCTCTGCCTTCATTGATGGAATCAATCATTGTGGCCAAGGTCGTGGATTTACCGCTTCCCGTGGGACCTGTAACCAAAATTAAGCCCTTTTCTTTGGTCGTGAGCTTCTTCATGATTTCCGGCAGATGCAAGTCATCATAAGTCTTGATCTCATTGGGAATCACACGGAAGGCACAAGATATACCATTGATCTGATGAAAGGCGTTTACACGAAAACGCACTTCGTTACTTAACTTTGTAGAAAAATCTATTTCCAGATTTTTCTTAAACATGTCCTGCTGAACCTCGTTCATGACACCATAAACCAGGTTCTCCATTTCTTCGATCGTCAGAATTGGTAGATTTAGCCTTTTCATCCGTCCATTGACTCGCACCATAGGATGCGAGCCAGTGGCGATGTGCAAATCTGATGCACCCGCTTCAGCTGTGAAGCGTAGTAATTCGTGAATAGTCAATTTCTCGTCCTCCAGATTAGTCGGTTTCAGTTCCTCCGGTTTCCGGGTTGGTCCAATTGTCGATTCCATAACCGTGATACTTTGCTTCATTCTGATCATACCAAACTTGCTTACCTTCACCACCGGCAAATTCTTGAGTTGATGTGGCAATAAATTTAGTTGGAGGATTGCCGACAACTTCAAACTTCCAGTTTTTTAAGGTGCTGTTTCCAAGTTTTGCTTCTCTCTGAGCCTGTTCAAGACTGAATCCATCGGTGTTACCAGTGGTTTGAACCTGTACGTCATAGGCCTTACGGATTGTTGCTATTGCGCTTTGAGCTTCTGTGGAACGTGATCTTTCTACATAACGAAGATAACGAGGTACAGCAATAGCTGCAAGGATTGCGACGATGATAACAACGACTAAGATTTCGACGAGGGTAAAACCCTTTTGGTTTCTGAGTTTACTGAGCATTCTTTCTCCTCCTAAGGGAAGTTTTATTTTAGTTCGCATTAACTATAAGCACGTTGTGTGCCAATTTCACTGTAATTATTACACTGTACGTGTCCGCGATCTCAGTTTGTACATATTTAGGATCTATGAAATCTCTGCTCGTACAACTCCAAATAATTCAGATTATTATTAATTACGAAATCCTATCCTGCGATAGCCTTGTAATATGTCAACAATATTTATACCCACACTTCGTTGCTTACTCCAGTGAGAAGATTGTTGTTTCGCTCTATCTCCATTCCGAGGTGACCGCCTCGTGATTCCCTCGTGAAGCCCTCGTAGCGACCCGGGGATCATCTGGAAAGTACTTCGTCGGGACCTCACATCGTAGAAAGAGACTTACAGCCCTTCTCCTGATTTACCATATAGCTTAGATTCTTTCCAGATGCATATTTGGCCGGATATTGCCTACACTTGCAAGCTTCACGTTCCCAATACAAATGACTTGACGAATACATTTGACCTTCAATCTTTGGCACTACATAAAAAGAACTACTGATAAGGAGCCTTAAATGTTCTACAAAATCATGTCTTTGACCGTATTGTTACTGATGTGTTCAGCCCTGTGCTTTTTAAATGCACAGCAGGTGTCAACACCGGTGACAGTAAAAAGCTCAGTTGGTGACACCGACGTTTTAGCTGAATATAACGGCGGAAAGATCTTACGCTCGGATTTGAACAATAAAATATCCAAACTGCCACCCCAAGTGCAAAGTAAGTACAAAACCGTAGATGGTCAGATGCAAGTATTAGACATCATGACTACCGAAGAAGTGTTTTACCGGAAAGCGCTGCAATTGAACATCCAAAGCGATCCTATCGTGATGGATAAAAACAATAATGGCAGAAAACAATTCTATATTCAAGAGTACTACAAGCGAAACGTAACAGATCCTGTCATTGTTACCGACACTGCAAAACGGGATTTTTACAATCAAAACATCAAGTCCTTTTACATCAGTCCCTATATATCTATCTTATACATCCAAGCCCAAGATGAAGCTATGGCGCAAAAAGCATACCGTGAATTGGTTGCCGGTGCTACTTGGGATAGTGTATCCGACAAGTACAACATCAATACTTATGCCAAAGGCTTGAAAGGCAAAATCAAAAACATCCGTCTTAACGGCTATATCCCTGGAGTCGGCAACGATCTGGAATTTGATAAACTGATTGATGCCACTACTGTCGATACCCTTGCTATCCACGGTCCGGTCGAGACTTCTACCGGGTGGCACCTGTTCCGTACGATTGAACGGGTCGAAGGCAGGCAGAGAGCTTATAGCGAAGTGGAATCTGAACTCGAGCAAAAGGTTCGTCCCGCTTTGGAAACTGCAAATTTGAACGCTATGATGACTACTTTAAAAGCAAAATACAGCGTAACCGTAGATTCCACCACGATGGCGTTGATCAATCTCAAAGACCGCAGCCAGAATGCCGCGATCGAAGACATCGCCGTGATCAAGTCCCCAAATACAGACATCAACGTAACCGTGAAGCAACTGCTGGCCAATTTTGACAAAATGTCTCCCCAGGAACAAGTGTTCTTTACCAAAGGTGATGGCGCCCCTCAATTGGCAAACCAAGAGCTGACCAAGAATATCATGTTCAAAGATGCCGTTGCACAGCACTATGAAGACTATTTCAAGGATAATGCAGATTATCAGCAAATGATCCGCTACAACGTGCTGCAGGAAGTCTACAAACGTATTGTGATCGATCAGATCAATATCGATGCCGACCAGGTCCGCGAGTATTATGACGGCCATCTGGATGCCTACACTACCCCTGAATCAAGAGCTATCGAAATCCTCTGGTTTGAAAACGAAAAAGCTGCTAACAAAGCCTGGAAACGCTATGTCAAAGCTGCCAAGAAAGGTCAAACGACAGAACTTGATAAGATCGTCAAAGACTTCTCCAAGTATCCCGAGCGCAGAATGTATGACAACCAATACAACAACGGTATCGTAGCCAACATCGGTCAGGATGCGGATTTTTCCAAACGCATCTGGACCCTCAATATCGGTGACGTCAGCCCTGTCTTCACTACTGTCAAGGGAGACATTGTATTCTTCCGGGTACTCAAAGAGAATCCCAAAGTGGTAAAATCTTTCACAGAGATGGAGCCCCGCATTTTTGGAAGCCTCAAAAAAGAACAAGAGAAGAAACAGCAGGAAGCCGTCACAGAACAACTTTATGTGGAATTTGACATGAAAAAATACCCGGAAAAGATCACGCTGCTGCTTACAGCTGCGGATCTGTTTGATCTGGCCGATGGTGCAGCACGCCAACGCAAATTCAAAGATGCCATCGTGTATTATGACCAGATTATCAATAACTATAAAAACAATGTGGATGATTACAAAGCTACCTTTATGAAGGCTTTCTTGGTCACAGAAGAAATGGGTGATAAAACCCTGGGCCTGGATTTATTCAAAGGGTTTCTCCGTAAATTCCCCGCCGGAGATCTTAACGAGTCTGCAAAGTTTATGATCGACGAAATGGAAGGTAAAACCGATGCCAAATTTGAGGACAACCTCAAAGACGCTGAATAAACACAAACTTCGATATATCAAGGGAAGGCCTAGCCTTCCCTTTTTTTGTGCTGTCCAGTACATGCTTATGCAGATACGAAGATCTGCAATCCGACGGAGCTTCGGCAAGCTCCGCTACGTTTGATCCGTGTGACTATTACTATCCACATTGTCTTCCTCGTCTGCCTCTTCCTCATCGTCTTCATCCAGGTAGATATACTCTTCTTCTGCATCCGGCAGGAGTTTATGACGGCTCCGTTTTTTGAGATAGGCGAGAATCAAAAATACGGGAGCAGAGCCAAAAACTACGGCATTGACGGCAATAAAGATATATTGATAGCTGAGTCTTTTGGTATAACGTGAGAAGGCCGTGGAAAAATCTGTAAACGACGTATTGTAAGTGTAAAAAAAGACATTGGAAAACACCGCCTGCGAATGCTGACGCACCTGGTAAGCGCTGTAGTCCCAGAAATTTTTCCATTGCCGCTCATTCACATCTTTCATATACTTGATAGCATACGTAGATGTCAGATAAAACATTGCCCAGTCCTGTTTGGATTCCGGATAACTGTTTAGCATCAGTCCCAGATCCGTATTGTGTCCCCACCAGCGGGCTCTGATAAAGCGGAGATAATGATCATAACCCATTTGACCGGAGTAGTAAGTTGCCATGCCCTCATGAAACCACAGGGGTGCATTGATAAATACGCTGTTGATGTACCAGTGGATGTACTCGTGCATCAGGACTTTGATATAAAGATCGTTGATTTGATCCGGAGTACGTACATAAATACGGTTTTCCCGCATCGAATAAAAAGCATCACTTGATTCCACGATTTTTTCTTTGCCATAGGCGAGGCTTTGATAGCTGATGCGATTTGGCACGATGTAGATTGCGGCGGGAGTACTGCTATATATGCCCAGTTCCGCTTGCATGCTAAAGACACGATCACTAAGTGGCTTCAGAATCTGTTGAGCCAGATTGCTAAGCTTGGGATTGGTGTACACTTGGAGCAGTTCATTGGATGCCTGTAACCGATATTCAGCGTTTACGGGAAGAATCAAGAGACTAAAAAAAAGTCCCACTGCAAATGCAGGGGACCATATTCTATAGAATTTCATGCTACTGATCGGTTTTCAATTCCGATCTTTCGAGCATTGTATAATACCGAGTAGTATCCTTCTTTGCCACGTTACCGGCCGGAACCTCTTCTACCCGTAGCTCGTGCTTGTACCCGTAGAGATTGAGGGTAATGGCATCACCCACTTTGATCTCATTACTGGCTTTGGCAAGCTTGCTGTTGATAAACACCAAGTTCTTGTCACAAGCATTTTTGGCTATGGAACGCGTCTTTGTGAGGCATAATTTGTTGAGAAACATATCTATACGCATGGTCAATCTTCCTTGTCTTTGTTTAGTATCTTGCGGATGCGCCAAGCCATATCCCGGATTTTAAAGGGCTTCATAATGAAATCCCGAATGCCTTTGAGACCGGCTTCCTCGGCAGATATCAATGTAGTAAAACCTGTGCAGAGGATGACAGGTATTTTCGGCTTTGCTGCCATAATCTTGGTCGAGAGATCAATCCCGTTCATATAAGGCATGGTAGTATCGGTGACTACCAAATCTACGCTATCCGAATGCTTCATAAAATAATCCAGAGCTCGGCGCGGATCTGTGAAACCTTCTACTTTGTAGCCCAGTTTCATCAAGCCTTGACGGAACACATTGACCAGCATCGGTTCGTCATCGACAAACATAATGTTTTCCGTGCCTGCGATATCGGCATTCTCGTCCGGAGCCATTGCACTGGGGAACCATTTATCGGCATTATAAAGTGGCAAATAAACCAGGAACGTCGTGCCTTCGTTGATCACACTCTGCACGCGGATAGCACCGTGATGCGAATGCACTATACTATGGACAATAGACAATCCCAATCCTGTGCCTTCATTGGCACTCTTGGTGGTGAAATAGGGATCAAAGATGTGATCGAGCAACGCATCATCGATCCCGGTTCCGTTATCCGTGACCATAATCTTCAGATAGTGGCATTGTTCCAATTCCGGGAAGGCTTGCATATCCTTACTTCTGAAGGCAATAGGTTCCACGCTGATTTCCAGGATGCCGTGATCGTGTTTGATGGCATGCATGGCGTTGGTTCCCAAATTGATCAGAATCTGTTGGATCTGTCCGGGTACCGCTATCACTGTAGCATTTTCGCCTTCGTATCGCTCTTTGATCTGGATAGACTTGGGCAAGTAGGATTTTAGGAACCGTACGGATTCCCGCACATGATCCACCAGTTCTATTACTTCGGTCTTGGATTCTTCCTGACGACTGAAGGAAATCAGATGACTGATCATTTCCTTGGCACGCGTAGCGGACTTCAATACTTCCATCAAGTTTTGGGAGCATTCAGAGGCTGCATCAATATCATCCCCCGCCAGCTCTGTATAGCCAATAATGGCACTCAGGACGTTATTAAAGTCATGAGCTATACCACCCGTCAATCTGCCTATTGCTTCCAGTCTCTGGGTCCTTTTAAGCTGCTCTTCACGCAGGATTTCATAGGTCACATCTTTACAACTGGCGATAATGCTGGAAAGCCTGCCATCGCTCTCGATCACGGGTTTTACCACCATGTCCAAAGTGATTTTGGCTCCATCCTTGCGGATCATTTCGATTTTGCCACGCCAGGGCTGAGAGCTGCGCACCCGTAACCAGGATTGCTGCATATCGATGCGGCTGTTCTGGTCGAACGGCAGGTACTCCACAGGTTTGTCAAAGAGGTCAACTCGTTTGTATCCTGTTGTTTTTTCAAAGATCGTATTTACATATTTGATAAAACCTTCGGGGGAAAAAATGATGATGCCCTCTCCGGCTTGTTCTATGGCTTGGATGAGGACATATTTGTCTTCGTCCGTTTGTTTTTTATGCAGTGCAAAGGCGATCTGCTCCGAAATGGATTCCAGCAGCATCTGATCATCGCTGGTATATAGATCCGTCTTGTTGTAACTTTGAACCACCAAAGCCCCGATTACTTCTCCGGATAAAACCAGTGGCACGCCAAGCCAATTGGTACACTCTACACCCAAAATATTGCGATCATCGGTGCGACCCTTGATCCCATTCTCGTCCAGCAGCAGGGTCTTCGCCTCAGAGATCACTTGAGCAGTGAGTGACTTGTCGTTATCTGCTTCGATCGGACTGGGGTCTTCATTCATCTCGTCCACGAGATAAGGGAAAGTGATGAGGTTGCTCTTCCGATCGTAAAATGCGATGTAAAAATTGGTGACATCGATCAAGGCTCCCATGGATTCATGAATGATTTTGAAAAGATCTTCCAAAGATTCCGTGACGTTGACGGCATGGCTGATGCGATGCATGGTCGAGGTCAAAACTTCGTTATGATAGATGGGGGTCAGATCTGTCACTATAATGGCATACATGTACTCTTTGTTGGTATTGATGGGCACTATGCTATGTTTGTGGGCATGGATCTTGTGTTTGGCATCCATATACCGGAACTCAAAGGATGAATTCGTCTTGTGGGGATCGTTGAGGATGCGCAACACATCATCCTTGATGGTCTGCTTTTCTTCGATCAGATCCAGCGCACTGATATAATCATCATATATATCCCACACGTAGTTTCCGACCACGGATTGGGACTGCAAGCCCGTCAAATCTTCCATGGCTCCGTTTACCAAAATAGCTTTGCCGGAATTGTCCACCAACAGCATTCCTTCCGAAGTCTGTTCGATAATGCAGCGGAACAAAGTCTCTCGTTCCTCCAGCTCACTGCGCACAGATATCAGTTTGGTGAGATCCTGAATTGCTACAATTACATTCTCCAAATGATGGGGATCGCCCCCCGGTATCTTCCAGGACATCCTGAAAACGATTTTATTGCCATTCAGGTCAAAATTTACGCCTTGCCCTTCAAAACTGAGCTTGCCTTCACTGATTGCGACCACGGATTCCAGCATACTGGGCATTGTTTCCTTGCGAAAGACTTCAGCCAGTGAATTGATCAGCTGTTCTTTATTCTCTGCCTTGTAGAGGGCCAAGGTAGTTTTGTTGACATCCACCACCCGCAATTTACCGAGACACTCGGAAAATTTCTCGGGATATGTGTGATAATAGGCACGGACATCGGTAATACCTTGCTCCTTGAGCTCGCAAATGTGTTGATGGACTTTGGAAAAGTCCTCAACCCAGATAGAAACCGGAGATTCATCGTACAACAACCTATAGAAGGCAGGATTCAGATTATTCATAAGCTCACTTTGTCAATAAACGTTGAGTTTCTATTGCTATCATCAATTCTTCATTGGTCGGTATTTTCAAGACGGTCACTTTGGATTGCGGTGTACTCAGCACTTGAATATCGTCGGTAAAGAGACTGTTTTCTGCTTGGTTGATCTCGATCCCCAATGCTTCCATGTTACGGCAAACCTGTTCCCGCATGATTGGCATCTTTTCGCCAACACCGCCGGTAAATATCAAAACATCTAAGCCATTTAAGGCTGCAAAATATGCGCCTATGTATTTCTTGATTCTGTAACAATATACATCATGAGCCTGAATTGCCCGGGGATTCTTCTTTTCCAGGATCTCTTCTTCAATGGTACGCATGTCATTGGAGATGTGAGACAGGCCCAGGATTCCGCTCTTTTTATTGAGAATGTTGTTTACTTCTTCGACACTCATCCCGAGCTGTTGTTGCATATATATCGGAATGGCAGGATCCAGATCGCCACAGCGGGTTCCCATCATCAAACCTTCCAGAGGTGTGAGTCCCATCGATGTATCGATCGATTTTCCGCCATTAATTGCGGTGATAGATGCGCCGTTGCCGATATGAACAGATATTATCTTGAGGTCTTGAATTGGTTTGTTTATATACTCTGCAGCCTTCAGGCTCACATATTTGTGTGATGTCCCGTGAAAGCCGTAGCGTCGAATCTTGTGTACCTGATACATGTCCAAAGGTAAGGGATAGAGGAAAGCTTCAGGAGGCATGGTCTGATGAAATGCCGTGTCAAATACTCCACATTGTGGTACATCCGGCATATTGAATTTCACGGCATCAATACCCTTCAAGTTTGCAGGGTTGTGCAAGGGTGCCAGGGAGATGCACTCCCGCATTACGTCGATCACGTGATCGGTGATTTTGACCGCATCCGAGTAATGTTCACCGGCATGCACCAGCCTGTGCCCTACGCCATCAATCTCACTCAGGCTATTGATCACGCCGTGAGTAGGATCTATCAGTGAATCTATGATCAGCTGTAAACCTTGTTCATGGTCTTCGATTACCATCTCTCGTTTTTTCTTTGTGTAATTATCGCTTTTGTAAGTGAAAAGAGCTATGTCCTCTCCAATCTTTTCGGCAATCCCATCTACCAGTACTTCACGTGTTTCCATATTGATGAATTGGTATTTTATAGACGAACTGCCACAATTTAAAACGAGTATATTCATGTAATCCTCTCTGATTTGCTTTTTGGAGCAGTTAATCCACATTAGGTAATTGTGTCAAATTATTTAGTGCAAGCCCCCAAGATATTGCACATGGAAACGGATCTGACATTTTTAGCTTGACATTTTTTAGCAGTCCAGTTTTTTGTTTGCTAAGTAATCGGCTTTGATTACTATTAAGATTAGAACAAATAAAGATATTGTGGAGGATACACAAATGAAACTTAGACCTATTGAAGATCACGTCGTCGTAAAGTTACAGACTGCCAAAGAAGAGAAGAAAAGCGGATTGATCATCATTCCGGATACAGCCAAAGAAAAACCACAGATGGCGGAAGTCATTGCCGTGGGAACCGATGAAGACCTCTTGAAGGTAGTCAAAGTCGGTGATCTGGTCCTTTACGGAAAGTATGCCGGCACCGAGATCGAGATTGAAGGCGAAAAGCTTTTAATCCTTTCCAAGAGCGACATCCTGGCAATAGTAGAGTAGCATCATGGCATTACAAGAACTCAATGCTCAAAACTTTGATGCTGAAGTTTTGCAAAGCGAACTACCGGTGCTCGTTGATTTTTGGGCACCCTGGTGTGGACCCTGCAAAGCCCTGACTCCTACTATTGAAAAGATTGCGGCTGAATACGGCGAAAAAGTCAAATTTGCCAAAGTCAACGTCGATGATGCACCCGAAGTGGCGTCTCGCTATTCCATCATGTCCATCCCTACCCTGCTTCTTTTCCACAATGGCGAAGTGGTTCAGCAATTGGTAGGCCTTGTCCAAAAAGAAAAAATCATTGAAAAGCTGAAAAGCTATATCTAAAATAGCCTTTTACATAGCATGAGAGACCTCCTGATGGGGGGTCTCTTTTTTTGCAGTAAGATGATAGTGCGGTGTTGAAATAGTCATACGGATTTTTGATACAACTCTTACTCGAACATCTTGTAAAAGTGTGGCACTTCCGGGACGATTCCCAGGTGGCGACCAGGGCTTCACGAGGGAAGCACGAGGGAGTCACCCCGGAGTGAGGTAGGAACGGTAGTTTAGATAGCACCGATGATCTCAGAGATAACTCCTGAGTTCGTAGGAACGGCACATCTCGCAGCAGATCATTCCGTTGTGTATCATTGTTTTATCAATATGTCGTCCCGCTGGGACTCGCACCTGCTTCAATCCTTGTTATCTACCTAAACTGGCGTCCCGCTGGGACTCGCTATGCTTTCGTTTTCATCCTTCTACCTGAACTATCGTCCCAATGGGACTCAGACTGTTGACAAAGTGTTATTGGTACGATAATATCGGGTGTGGATCAGGGGTGGCAAATTCCGCTTTGCCACAGCGGCCGCAGGTCGCTACAAAAAAGACATAGAACTACGTTCTATCTGCCAAATCGGAGTTCGGCAGACTTGTAATACCCTGCACTATTCAGAATTATACTTGAATATTGGTATGTGAAAATGCCATTAATGGTAGAGAAGACAAAGTATCAGCCCCTCGTGGGCGACATCCGATAGCGACGGGTTCGGAGCATTGCGCCAGCAGTGCGTAGACCCTCATTAATGTTACAATCCCCGATTGAGCCCTTCACGGGCGACACAAACTTGGATTGTCATTCCATGTAATCATGTATTTATGCTGGATTCTGTGCCGTCCTGCCGGACTCAGATCTAATGGAGGATCTTGATCAGGGCACTAGCGTACCGTGTAATTTGGATTCATCTTTCAGCAACATCGACGTGCTGCTCTACACACATAAAACGGTCTTTATCAGGATTGGGCGAGCGCAACTCGCCCCTACGAAGTATTGATGATGACCAAGACCCTTATCTTTTCAAACAACCAGTGAGAGACCAAATATCAAAGACTGTTGATTAATCGGGGCATGGGGAGAAGCCTCATACAAAAAGGGTGGTGGGTGGGTAAAGACACAGTCAATCCGTCCCCATAAAAAAACCCCGAACTGTGAAGCTCGGGGTTTTTATATGTCCTAAGGTGAATAAATATTATTTGATCATGACGGCTTTACGCAAGAAGCTGTCCTTGCCGGAGGTCATTTTGATATAATAAATACCGGTGGTGCAGTTGTTGCCGTTCGCGTCTTTACCATTCCATTCGATGCGGTGGTTACCCACGTTTTTCTCGGCATTGAGCAGTGAGCGAACTAACTGTCCACGCACATTGTAAATATCGATAGAAACGTTTGCTTTGGTAGCCATGGCAAAACGCACGGAGGTACTGGGGTTGAAAGGATTGGGATACACGCTCTGCAGCTCTGTGACCAGCGGTACTACAGGAGTAGTGTTTCCACCTGTGACATTTACCAAAACGCTGGTAGGGCCGTGCATGGTGCTGCTGCCATCGATATCGGAGCTCTGTAACCAATAGTAGTACAAGCCATCTTCATAGACTTCTTTATCCAAGAACTGATAGCTGGCTTGCTGGGAAGTATTGGTAGCAGAGATCATATCACTCACCAAAGTTGCAGAGTTCTCGTCATTGGTGGTATTACGATAGATGTAGTAGCCATTTACATTGGTTTCGGATTCTGTGACCCACATCAAGCGTACGAAGTTCTGTGTACTGATCGCAGCCGTGAAGGAAGAGAGTTCGACGGGAAGGGTTCCGCCATCTTCGGCAGTGATGACAAGCGTACCTTTGGCACTGATGCCACTGATGGTAACGATTGAGGCTGTCGCATCAGAGGCATCTACTACGAGAGTTCCGATACTTGCAGCCAGGGTCGGAGCAGCGCTCAAACCGGCATGATTGAGTAAATACACACCATTCAGGGCAAGGTTATTAGGTGTAGAAATAGTGTATGTTAATCCCGAAGCAATTTCAGCTACGGTAACTGTAAAATCATCATTCGTAGCAGTATCAGGATCAATTTCAACAGTCAAATCAGTGTAAGTACCAATCGCAGGAACTGTGAACACTGTACTAGCTCCACCGACTGTAGTATTGGCAGCTACACCAGCGGTAGATGCTGTGGTATTAACCTCGACGGGGTTCGAATTAATACTGTTTCCGTAAACATTAACGGCACGAACACGGTATGTATAAAGTGTTGAAGCATCTAAGCCACTTACTCTGTACAATGTGTCGTTAACAGTAAGATCTTCATAACCGCTAACAGGGCTCAGAGAACTACCCAAAGAGTGTGAACCGAGGTATAATGCTGTATCTGTGGGATAATTATCCCACTCTGTTGTTAAAGTTGGGAAACCGCTAGTGGGATTGGTAGTTACTCCACCGATAACACTACTTTTACGCACTAAGGTGGTGTTTATAGTCCATAATGGTGAAGTTCCCCATTGAGTACCCGGATCTTCTCCAATTCTGCCAAAAATATCCACATATGAGGAGGTTGATGTTTTGTACAATGCTATCGCATCATCACCGTTAAAGTTGATGGCTGAATTTGATATAGCTGTTACGCCATCAGGAAGTGTAAGTGCAGCAGAAGAGTTTTTATAAACGATACATTCACCATGTTGCAAAGAGCCGCTTAACTGGTTATTTACATAGCCACTTCCGCCCTCTAAAACACCATTTGGGATCAAGCGAAGAAAGTATCCAGTTAAATCCACTGTAGCGCCTGTACCATTAAAGATTTCGATATACTTATTATTGCTGGATCCCTCGATATATTCGGAGAAAAAGAGATCTGTCGCTAGGGTAGCAGCGCCTGTAAGGACATCAAGGCTGTATTCTGTAACGCCGGGAACTGCATCCCAATGTGCTGTAAAACCATCATGAGAAATAGCAGTGGCATCTGTAGCGAGGGGAGCATCCGGAGGAGGAGGAGTGGAAACTGTACCGCTACATGTAACAGTTTTGCTGGTAGCTCCGGTGGAAGTAGCAGTAATAGCTTGTGTATTGTAACTTCCAATTGCCAATCCGGCTTTTAAACGCACATAGACTGTCTGAGCAGTAGCCACTTCAGCAGGTGTATAGACCAGAGGAGTTGCCCATCCGGTTCCGCTGGATTTTGATATTTCATAATTAGCGGGTGCGGCAACCGATACATTAGCTGAAAGACTCGATCCAAGAATTGTGAACGATTGTTCTGTGGAAGGTCCACTACCATAAACATAGGTAAAACCGCTAAGTGTAGGTACCGAAACTGTAAGAACTGGACCAGCTGCAGTACCGGTAACGGTAATATTGTCAATACCTGCACCGACAGTATTAGAAGTACCAGCTACGGAAAATTTGACTTTCACTTGAGTACCGGAATAGCTGCTTAAGTCGATCGGCGTCTGAGACGTCATAGTTGAAGACGCAGGGAGAACAGTAGTAACAACTGCCCAATCAGCTCCATTGTTGGTAGATATAGAGATTGTAATGGTGTTCTCGACTGCGTTTGCCCCACCGTATGATCTTGCTTGGTAGACAAGTGTTTCAGCTGAGAAATTATCAAAATTCATGGCTGGAGTCACAGTGCTTGCACCTGCAACCAAAAGCTGTAAATATGTGGTTCCTACGACGTTGGTATCTGTCCAAGTAGGGAAGCCTGATACATCGGTTCTAATAGGAATGATGTCCACTGCAAAAGAAGTTGCGAACAAAGCCAAAATAAACAGGGTGAGAATAACTATTTTTTTCATAATTCCTCCATCGATTCACGATGATTTTTTCTATATTTTATACACTTTATCACTCTGGTACCATTAGAAGAGATCCCCATATCTTGGCAAGAAAAAAAATGTTGTGATTGCCAAAACTATTTGCACTTAATCAACAAGGCTCGCCAATGCCTGATCTGCAAAAGCTTTTCGGGCTTCGGGAAAAGTGGCGGAGCTTCGGCAAGCTCCGGTACGATAGGCTCAGGTCTTATGCAGGCGCACCCGAATAAAGCCGGTAATCTGTTTTTGCTCCCAGCCTTCCAGCCCCAGGAAATAGGTGAGGATGAGGTAGAATACGCCGGTCATAATTGTATAGATCAATACCGTCAAGAGCCGCTGAGGATAGGCAAAATGGTAAATGAGCCAGGCAAATCCGAAGCTGGCAGCTCCGATCACCAGCGTGCGCAGCACTGCAGTTTTGAAGTATTGAGCGATCGTAATATTGGCAAAGCGGCAAGCCTTGGGGACGTTGAAAAAGATCGCAAAGAGGACATTGGGGATGATGGTCCCGATCGAGACACCGATGATCGCGCTATTGGGAATATTGATCCCCAGATACTGAAAAATTGATTCGATATTGAAGATCAGGAAAATACTGAGTCCCAGATTTGCCACAGCTTCGATCAGCGCAATCCGTGCCAGAATCTTTTGTTCGTTTGCCATCAAGAGGATATAGACCGAACTGGAGCGGAAAAACAGCAAAATATACATCGAGATGAGGAGGATCACGGCACAGATCATGCCAGCCCGATCATTGAGATTGAGCCAGATATTGAGCAGCGGTTTCACAAAGACGATCAGCGGGATCACCATCATCGTAGAAATGATGCCCATCAGCCGATTTGACTGGAGCATTATCTCCGCCATCTTGTTCTTGTTGCCTGCCGCAAAGAGGGTCGCCGACACCGGCCCCAGATTATCCAGGAACTGGGCAGAGAACTTTTGATAGGTATCCGCTAGACGCACGGAAATCTGATAAACTGCCACCAAAGCCACACTGCCAAAGACCGAGATCACCAGTTGATCCGTCTTCAGGATGATGATATTGGTAAAAGTGATCAAATAGGCATAGAGGGAAAAGCCCATGACGGAACGCAAGAGGGAGCGGTCGTAAAAACGGAGACGGATGTGAAACTCCGGCAACATCCTATGCACGATGTACATCATAGTAAAGCAGGCAGAGAGATTGACGCCGATCGCCACAAACGCCATACCGGTGAGGTTCCATTTCAAGCGGATCATGAGTGCCATGCCCACAAAATTGATGATCATGAAAGTTGTCTGGACTACATTGCGGGCGTGCATCTTTTGCATACCGCGCAGGATTTCGGTAAAAAAGCCAAAAGGGAAGGTGATGGCGGAGCCGATCCCAAAGATGAGCAGGACTTTGCGGAAATACTCGGTATTTGCAGCGTCAAAACTGAACAAGCGGTGAAGATTGATGTTCAAAACCACCGTTGCAGCCACTATCAACAGTCCAAAGATGGCGTAATTGAAGAAGACGGTACTGACAATGCGGTTGTATTTTTCCCAGTTTTGGCTGACGATAGTTTCACTGGTGTATTTTTGAATAGATGCTCCGAATCCAAAATCCAGAAGCAGCGAATAGCCAAAGATGGACCATAGCAAAGCCCAGAATCCGTATTCTTCCCGCGAGAGCCCTAGGAACAGGATCCGTGTCATAAAGATGGTGATCCCGATGCCCAGTATCATCTTGCCATAATTTGACAAGGTGTTGATCATCATCCGCTTGCGCAGTCCGAGCTGAGGATTGGAGGCAGTCATATGCTATCCTTGGGATTGAGGTTCATTGCAGCTTTTCGATCAGGAGTTTCACAATGCCTTGGGAGACATCTGTGCCATAGAGATCCGGATGGGCTGCAGGGGGTAGAAAAGTGCTGATCTGATCCGGGAATGTGGGAGAATTCGGGGGCAGCAGCAGGTTCCAGCCGCTTTCCACAGTCTCTGTCCATTCTGTCTCGGTACGCAGAGTGATACAGGGTTTGTGGAGCAAATATGCTTCTTTTTGGACACCGCCGGAATCTGTAATCATGCGTTTGGCATTTTGATGCAGCATCATAAAATCCAGATAGGAGAGGGGATCGATGAGCAAGATATTTGCCCATGTGGCTTGAATCCTGTCGGTGATCACTTTGCGGGTGCGGGGATGAACCGGGAAGATCACGGTTTCGCCCAAGGAATTCAGCCCATCCAGAATGTGCTTTAAATTTGCCGGATCATCTACATTGTAGGGACGATGCAGGGTGAGCAAGCTGAATGATCCCGGTTTCAAGTCCAATGTGGAGAGAATTTTTGAAGTTTGTGCGGCTTTGGAAACTCCATAGGCTACACTATCGACCATTACATCGCCAACTAAATAGCTCTTGGCCAGCAGCCCTTCCGCAGAGGCATTGTGCATGGCGGTCTGCGTGGGGCACAATAATATATCGCTGGTGTGGTCTGCCACGATGCGGTTGATCTCTTCTGGCATGGAGCGGTTGAAACTGCGCAAACAGGCTTCTACATGAGCCGTGGGGATCTGCAGTTTGGCACCCACCAAGGCAGCGGCAAGGGTCGAATTTGTATCACCATAGATCACGATCATGTCCGGCTGTTCTGTCAATACCACCTTTTCTATACCTTCCAGCATACGTGCGGTCTGAGCGGCCTGCGAACCGGATCCCGCTTCCAGATTGTAGTCCGGAAGGGGAATATCCATATCAGTAAAAAAGCTGTCACTCATGTTGGAGTCGTAGTGCTGTCCGGTGTGGATGATCACTTCCTGGTATTGCTTGCGGATTTCCCGGGAAAGTGCCGCGAGTTTGACAAATTGGGGGCGTGCGCCTACGACATGTAAAAACTTGGTTGAGCTGCGATCACAGTTAGTGTTTTTATCCATTGATGTATCCTTTATAGTTCAGTATATGTGCATTAGATCCACGCAGAGGATCAGTGGCAGGATCTGTGGCGGGTCCGGGATTAGTTGCTCCGTACTCGTTTGATCAGGATGTTATAGACGGCTTTCCAAAAATATTTCCAGTCTGTGGCAAATGGCTTTTCTAATTTTTGCAAAATGTAGCGACGTTCGGATTCGACAATCTCGTCAAACGTAACCGGCATATCGGCATAAAAGGGCGGCAAAAGCCCGGGCTTGACCCGGAGCCTTAGTTCCCGCATATCGGCCGGATAAAGGTTAAAATAGTGTTCACTGAGGGCACGTACGCCCACGATCCCGAGTTCCCCATGGAAGAAATTGATAAATTGCGGCAGTTCATCGATCCACAATTTCCGGATTACTTTACCCCACGATGTCACCCGGAAATCGTCCTTGAACTTTCCGCCATCCTGGAGGTCGTTGGTCTGGTGGACATAGTGTTGCAAGTATTCGGAATAAGGGTGCATGGTGCGCAATTTCTTCACGTAGATCAGCTTCCCATCCTTGCCACGACGTTTGAGGCGGATCAGGGGACCATAAGTGGGATGGGGGTCAGTTCTGGGGGATCTCACTTTCTTCAGGATGAAGTTCATGATGCCATCGATCTCGCGCTTGTGGATCAGTTCAAATCCACAAAAATAGAAGCGCCCCAGCATTTCGGTCTCGGAGAGGGCACGGTTGTTACCCTTGGTAAGCGCAAAGTACCAACCCTGGAGGATCGGGAGTTTGGGAAGAACTCTGCGGATCAAAAAATCGAAACCGTAAAGTACCATGCCCAGATAGGGAGTGAAGCGCGAACAGAATCTATTGCGGGTTTCGGCAATGGTCTCGCCTCTACAGATGAACACACCTCCGGGCTGAAGCATTTCATTCACCTTGATGAAGTACAAGTTGAGTCTTCTATAGTCGTTGATTTTGTGCAGATTGAGAAACAAATGACGGCTTTCCGGTTCTTCGTTTTGGATATTGAAATAAGTCTCGGAATTGAGGATCAAGGCATGGGACTTGGAGAATCTGGAAAGTTCGATAAAATCGTTGATAAAGCTGAATAGATCAGGGTTATCCGCCAGATAGTTCTGCCAAAGAGGGAGTATCATAGATTCGGCTTCGATACACTTGGAAAAATCTGGGATATATGCATCGCTGCTGATCGTGGGAACGGATTGAGCGGAATCTACAAAAAACTTGGGTCCTTGGGATTCTTCCAGGGCTTCCGATCTGGTTATGAGTCTGGTGGATGCGAAAGTGCTATTTGCTTTGTGAAACCGGAAAGTATAATAAATCCCTAGGAAGACAAAAATCTCGATCACCGTCACGCCCAGCATCGTCCCCAAGACGATAAATCTGGAGTAATAGAATTTGTTCAGAATGTACATCAGTACAAACACTACGAGCGCGGCGACCACATCACATTTGAGGATGCGTTTCAGGAAGTTCGAGCCATTTTCAACCGTGCGGACGGAGTATTTCCCACCCCACAGTGAGGAACCCATCCAGATCAGGACAAAGGGGATCAGGGAACGGGCATAACGGATGATGATGAGTTTGGTGCCGTTTTTGAGCCAAGCAACAAACAGAAAGGCAAATATGATGAACAGAAAATCAAAAACAAGCAGAGAATATTGGGCAATCTTATACTTCATGAACCCTCACAGCCATGTGTGACCGTAAATAGACATATTTCAGCAGCATTTTTGCATTCCTTGACCTTAGTTGTGTTAGCACGATTCTATTCCTCAACAATCCAATATTAACCGATCCGGGATTTCATGATCTTTGAATGCGGTCATCAACTCCCCAAACGATCGAAATCGATTGCCACTACCTATCACTGTGCCAGTGTTGTCAATATAAAACTGCACCAGACGGGTTTTCACTCTTTTAATCAGTATTAGATCATGAAAACGTGAATCCAGTTCTATATCAGCCCGAACATCGACTTCACGCAGGGTGAAGTGTTTCCAGAGGTCATGATTGTCGATCTCGGGAGTGGAATTTCTGGCCATAATAAAAAAAACGGGAATTGCTTCCCGTAGTTTGGTGATATTATTTTCAAAGTTCAGATGTGCTTTTGTGATCAGCTCGTGAAAGTTGGAGCATTTGTAGGCTTTACTTACATAGCTGATATTCTCGTAATAGTATCCTACCTCATGTTCGTAGTGCTTGAGTTTCAGCAGCTTAGGCTTGTCAATTTGATGATCGGTGCTGCGAACGAAATAGGTGATTTTGAATCCCTGTCTGTGTTCCGTGGTAGCCAATCCGAGAATGCGGTTATTGAGCCGATCCACGCGATGGATGATCATGCAAAAACGCCGTGGCTTCAAGCGACAAATGTCGTTGACACGCAGGATCGGGGTTTGATGTGCCCTCAAATACTCCAGTAGTTCCAGATATTGTTTATCCGGACCGGGATTGAGCAGGGATCGTAGCCAGGCGGGGAAGATCATTGATCATGCCGAGTTTGGGATGATGCCACATTCACCTCGGGATGCTGATCTGGATTCGATCTATAGAGCAATATCATAAATACCTGCTTATACTGCTAAAGATAGGGGTCTTAGGGCGCAGCCCCACTCCACAAAGAGTGGTGGGTGGGATTCGATCAAACAATATTGCCATTATGTCCTAGTAATACCTTGTTCACATTGGGATGTAGTGCGAGAACCTACTCTTAAAGGTGCTGATCTGGATTCGATCGAAACAGCACTGTCATCAATCTCCGCTAAGGACTTTGCCGAAAGGGGTTGTAGGGCGCAGCCCTACTCCATTAAGGGTGGTGGGTGGGATTCGATCTAAAACCATTCTTTTGATCCTTTAGAAGCTGTACTAGTGGACGTTAAGAACCTGATACATGCATCAGTTATGCAAGAAAGTCACCTACTCGGCGTAGTATTCAATCGTTCGGCGTAAACCTTCCCGGAAATCCACTTTGACCTCATAACCCAAAATCGCCTTCGCTTTTTCGATGTCCGCGAGTGAGTGTTTGACGTCACCGGCGCGATCAGTATGGAAGATGGGCTCGACGTGTTTACCCAAAATCTCGTTGATCATATCGACCAGTTCGATCAGGGTAAATCTATCCCCGCAGGCAATGTTAAAAACTTCGCCGGGAGCTTTGGGGGCTGTACAAGCCAGCAGATTGGCTTCAATATTGTTTTCCACAAAGGTGAAGTCGCGTGATTGCGAGCCGTCACCAAAGATCACGGGACGTTCGTTTCTCATTATCATCTTGATAAATTTGGGGATCACTGCACTGTATTGGGATGTGGGATCCTGGTTGGGACCAAAGACATTGAAATAGCGGATCGCCACAGTTTCCAAGCCATAGAGTTGATAAAATATCTGGCAGTAACGTTCTTGGGCATATTTTGTGAGTGCGTAGGGAGACATGGGATTGATCGGCATGGTTTCGATCTTGGGCAGAGTCTCGCTATTGCCATAGATTGAGGAGGAGGAAGCACATACCACGCGCTTCACGCCGAATTCTTTGGCAGCTTCCAGGATATTCAAGGTTCCCAGGATATTGACGTCATTCGATGTAATCGGGTCATTGATCGAGCGCGGAACAGATGGCAGCGCACCTTGATGCAGGATGTAATCCACACCTTTGACGGCGGCTCTCACGATGTGAAAACTGCGTATATCGCCCTCAATCATGGTCATCTTGGGGTTGTTCATCAAGGGCAAGATATTCTCACGCTTGCCGGTGGCAAAATTGTCCAATACACGTACTTCCTGCCCATCGGCAAGTAGCCTGTTGACGATGTTGGAGCCTATAAACCCGGCTCCTCCGGTTACTAAATATTTCATACCAATCCTCTATCTATCTTTGGAGTGTGGGTCTGTATCGTTAAGTTGGTTACAAGAGTCGCTTGATCATGTTCTTG
>PHBQ01000045.1:0-10547 GCA_002841975.1 Candidatus Cloacimonetes bacterium HGW-Cloacimonetes-1 | reverse complement strand
TCTGATTGCTGCTATTTTGTGCCATTCTGCTAGGGCATCTGTCCAATGTTCGGGATGCACATTAAACAGCAGTTTTGAGGGCAGGTTTCCCGATTGAATTGCCTCTTGTATCTGACCAATACTATTGAAGGTAACGCTAAAATCCGTTTCTACCTTGTCTCGTTGATTTGCTATGGGATCGAACCAGGTGCGTCCGGCATCCGTGATGTAGAGCACTTGATTGTAATCAATATCAAAATATGGCTCTCTCTGAATCCCGAAATCCTGGTAGTTGTACTTCAGCCAGAGAATTCTGTTGTCAATCGGTAAAAATGGCATGCCGTGCATGGCGATCGAGGTCACATTTGCCAACCTTCTCAAACGCTCCAAATTCCGCTGAAAATCCGCTAATGCTGCATCCATCAGCTTCGAAGTGGTATTCTGTAGCATGCTATCCATACTCAGATGCAATTCCTCAAACCTGGATCGGGGTTGCTTGCTATCCGGAGAGGTCTGCATTGCCACTTTTAGAGCTTGAGCAAAGAAGGCTGATATCTCCTTGAGCTCTCCTCTCTTGACTCCGAGTCTTTGAGCCGCAGTAGATAGATTTTCGTAGTGATAACCTATCTCATGCCCCATGGACTCGATTTCTTTGATCAGATCCGGTACGAAACATTCGGAAGTACAACGAAAAAAGTAAGTACTTCTCACATCCAGATCATGCTCGAGCTTTGCCATTTGTAGAGCCTTGCCTGGTTTTCTGTCTACATCATGACGCAGATAGACCACTTGATTTGAGTCATTTGTATCATACTCACGGACTGGTTTACAGCTATGGTCGATCAGACAGGTTTGCAGCAGTTCTCTATAGGCAGCTAATGTAAAATCTCTCATTTGGATATCCCTATTACTATGATGATACCGAGCATCACACCAATCACGTTATACATCAAGTCATAAACACTGTAGGCCCGGTAAGGAATCAGAATCTGAATCAGTTCTAATGATACCGCAAAGGTGACTGTAAACACTAAATACAAGTTTCTATGTTTAGGTGATAATTGTTTGCCAAAGACCAAAGTCAAGGGCAGCATCAGGCATCCGAGTCCATGAAATACATAATCTAGACGGATCCCAATCCCCTTGCTACTGTTGTTCACGGCATCAGCAAAAGGAAGAACATTGGCCAGCAGTAATATAACTGCAACAATCCAGAAGATCACAGTGGCACTATTTCGGTTTCGATAGAGCTTATTTGAAGACTTCGTGTTTGACTCCACTTTAGTACAACCCGCTCCACTGTTTGTGCAGTTTTGCTGTCCCTAAAATCAATTTCAGGGTGCGGTGGGCTGTGTTTGCCACTTGGTATTCAGGGCAAATAGCAGCGTACTGAGCATCCTCGTCAACTGCGAGTTCAATGGCTTGCAGAACTATATCCTGCCTGAACCCGGAGAGAATAATGGTGCCGGCATCCACTGCCTCCGGTCTCTCCATCGAGTTCCGGATCGTGATCGCAGGAAATTTGAGCATGGAGCTCTCCTCGCTGATGGTCCCGCTGTCGGAGATCACGCATTTCGCATTCATCTGCAACAAGTTATAATCGGAAAATCCGAATGGTTTCAGGAATTGGATCAAAGGATTTAGTTCTATATTATCCAGTAATTCAATGCGCTTTCTGGTACGGGGATGAGTGCTGACGATCACTGGCAGATTGTAATGCTCTGCCAAAAAGTTTAGCACACCCATGATCTGGATCAGATTATCCTGAAAATCGACATTCTCTTCACGATGCACAGATATCAGAAAATATCCTTTCTTGTTCAGGCTCAGTGTCTGCAAAATCTGCGATTTCTTGATCTTAGGTAGATAGTGATTTAGTACCTCGAACATTGGGGATCCGGTGAGATAAACCCGACGATGGGGCAGTCCTTCCGAAAGCAGATGCCTCCGTGAATGCTCTGTATAAACCAGATTAAAATCTGCAATATGATCGATCATCTTGCGATTGATTTCTTCCGGTACATTGGCATCAAAACTGCGGTTCCCGGCTTCCATGTGATAGATCGGGATATGCTTACGCTTTGCCATTATTGCAGCAATACTGGCATTGGTATCTCCCAATATCAGCATGGCATCAGGCTTCTCGGCATCTATTAGTTCTTCAATCTTGATCAGTGTTTCACCTAATACTCTCCCCAATGAGGATGTATCGACATTGAGGAAGTAGTCCGGCTTGCGCAGTTCCAAGTCTTCAAAGAATATCTCGTTCAGTTCATAATCATAGTTTTGCCCGGTATGGACTATGATGTGCTGTACATATTTATCTAACAACGTCATAACTCGGGATAATCGGATAATCTCCGGTCTTGTCCCTACTACTGTCATTACTTTTAACATATTGTTCCTTTAATAGTTACACGGATTATGCGGATAATCCGTATTGATGAAATGTTGTGAGCAATTTGTTATGCCATTCTATTGAAAAAGACTTGATCGTATCGTGCAGATAAAAACTGATTTTCATGTCTTCCTCAAAATCCCTTTGCTGCCAACAATCTATCCGTGTTGATCCGTTCCATCCGTATAATCCGTGTAACCATTCAAACTTCTTCAAAATATGTGTCCGGATCTGAGGGATCAAATTCCTCATTTATCCAGAACATGGTCACTAATTCATCTTCACCAATATTGGTGATATTGTGGGTGTACCAGATCGGCATATCTACATAAGCAGGCACACTGCCATCTATGATGTACTCGGTTACTTCTTCAGAGTCATATTTGCGAAGCTTGATCGAGGCTTTGCCCTGGATCACCGCAAAGCGTTCGACTTTACGGATGTGAAAGTGATTTCCCCGAGTGATCCCCGGTTTGGTAGTGGAATATGATGCTTGACCCCCGGATCGGAACTTCATCATCTCTACGAAGTCTCCCCTAGCGTCACTATGTTTGGTATATTTTACCGGAAAGTGATTTAGTGAGATGTATGAACGGAAGGTGTTGAATAAGCATAAATCAAAATAATCCGAAATATCCGGTAACACCCCCTTATCCATGTAAACGGCTTTAAAGCTATTCAGTTTGTCCAGTAGTTCACTTACTTTGAATTGTGCAGAATGCGCTACTTGCAACATCTTAGGTTTTTGTTCAGTGATCGTGAATAGTTCGCTGATTTGGCGCACTAGATCATTCACATAAATCAGCTTTAGTTCGGCATCTATCTCGATTTGCGGCGCTGCCCCAGAAACAACTTGATGAGAAAATGTAGAGATCACCGAATTGTAAAACGGTACTCCAAAGGGACCAAAGACATTAGGAATGATCAATCCGGTAAATGGTGCTCCGCTACGCTCGGACCATTGATTGAACAATTCCCGTCCTGCTTTCTTGGAGCGCCCATAAAGATTGTCGCGTTCCTCTTGCAAAGATGAGGACATGATCACGTAAGGTTTAGTATCTGTACGCACCATTGCATTGATGAGCTTCTGCACCAGTTCGATATTGGTCTGGTACAATACTTCAGGATCTGCATGGCGATTCATCGCAGCCAGATGTACAATCACATCACACTGCCTAACAAAGCGATCCATGGTCTCATTTGAACTGAAGAAATCATCCCGGAAATTTAGGAGTTCATACTTGTTTTTATCTAAACTGAGGGTATTATAGAGGTGGGTTCCAATAAACCCAGCCTGACCGGTAATTCCAATTTTAATCATATTTTCTCTCGGCCACTGAGGACACTGAAATGGTCGTTAACTTCATCTTACTTTCCTGGAGAATTCAAGTTGCGGAGGATTCTCGAAGTTTAATATGTACATATCTACTCTTTGCCACTGAGGACACTGAAATGGTCGTTAACTTCATCTTACTTTCCTGGAAAACTCAAGTTGAGAAGGGTTCTCGAAGTTCAAATGTATCCTATTTGCTTCCTTGTTGAAGTCAGATAGTTAATCAACTGTGCTTCATGACCCGAAACAATTCCTGAATAAGATTTTAACTCAAGAAGTACTTTGTTTTCAACGATAATATCAACAAAATACTCCCCAACCACTTCTTCTCGATAAAAGACTTTGAGAGGGGTTTGAGATTCACAGCATAAGCCGGCATTTCGTAACTCAAACATTAACGCACGTTCGTAAACTTTTTCCAGATAACCTGAGCCCAAGCGCTTATGGACTTCTATGGCACAACCAATAATACTCTCGCAAAGTTCCTTTTCGTAAATCATATCAGTTCTCTTCTGTGATTTCAGTTTTCTCTGTGGCTTTTCTTTTTGTAAATCAAGTTAGTTCCCTCAGTGATTTCAGTGCTCTCGGTGGCTATATTTTGTTTTCCAGCTCTTGACTGACATACTCGAGCGACATCAGTTTTTCCTTGATTTCAGGTATGCTGAGCCTATGTGTATTTTCAGAAGTGTAGTCATT
Organism: Candidatus Cloacimonetes bacterium HGW-Cloacimonetes-1; assembly: GCA_002841975.1. GTDB lineage: Bacteria > Cloacimonadota > Cloacimonadia > Cloacimonadales > Cloacimonadaceae > PHBQ01. The sequence continues at coordinate 6,141 of PHBQ01000045.1, read as the reverse complement.
GATTTCTGTTACTTTCTCTTCCCCGTTACTGAAATACTTGTCGTAATTCAGATCCCGAGTGTCTGCAGGTATGCGATAATACCCTGGAAGATCGATTGCTTTGGCCATCTCTTCGCGATTGACCAGAGTCTCATGCTTCTTTTCGCCGTGTCGTGTACCGATGATCTTGATCTCCGTTTTGGGATTAAACATCTCGATCATGGCTTGGGCAAGCTCAATCACTGTGGAGGCAGGAGATTTCTGGACAAAGATATCACCTTGTACCCCATTCTGATAGGCAAAGACCACCAATTCTACAGCTTCTTCCAGCGACATTAGATAACGCGTCATATTGGGGTCGGTGATAGTAATCGGGTTTCCAGCTTTGATCTGCTCGATAAACAAGGGAATCACTGAACCTCGTGAAGCCATCACATTACCGTAACGGGTACCACAGAGGACAGTCCCACCCTCAGGTTGCTGGCGGGAATAGGCGACCATCACTTTTTCCATCATGGCCTTGGACATTCCCATGGCATTGATCGGATAGACAGCTTTATCTGTGCTGAGCACGACTACCTTCTTCACTTTGTGCGCTATAGCCGCTCTGATAACATTTTCAGCACCCAATACGTTTGTTTTTACTGCCTGTATCGGGAAAAACTCACAGGATGGGACTTGCTTCAATGCTGCGGCGTGAAATACATAATCCACACCTGTCATCGCCGTCTCAATGCTGTCGTAGTCTCTTACATCGCCAATGTAAAATTTGATTTTGTCATTCCGATACACTTTGCGCATATCATCTTGTTTCTTTTCATCACGGCTAAATATACGGATTTCAGCTACGTCCGTATTCAGAAACCGGTTTAGCACTGCGTTTCCGAATGAGCCGGAACCGCCTGTGATTAGGATTGTTTTGTTATTGAACATAAATATCTACCTTAATGCTTGGATGCAAATTATTGTATTGTTTTTATGGTAACGATCACTCTGAAGAACGCTCTAATGCCAATTCCGCGATAAAGTCTTCAATCATAAATTGTTGAAGGTCGATCTTCCCCTCATGCCATATTAGTGAAGAATCCCAATAACCTGAAATATCATCATAGGGGTATCCCATTGAGAATGCGTAACATATTTCAATTAGTGTAGGTTGTTTTTTGTCATCATATACAAAATCAAACGCAAGCACCTGAGCCCCTATTGAGTTAGTAATATTAAAGGCTAATTTTATCACATTTATGTCAAATAGATTATGATCGATGTCGATCAAACCACTACCCGAAGCCCGAAAGTCATTATCTCTAACATATCGGCGGATTGCAACAGCTTTCTCACCTATAACTACTACTCTGTCATCAAATTCATTTGCTTTGATGAACTCTTGAAACAACACATATCCCATGTGCCGCGGCATCATCTGTGATTCATTTGTTTTAAATGCCAATCGATACAATGATCTAACTAATCCCTTGACAACAGTAGGACTATATTGTGATTTCAATAGCCATAGCTGTTGCTTGACACTGTGAAACGAGTCAATTGCGCTAAATCCTCTGCCAAAGGCTCGCTTCACTATTTTCTGGGCTTGTGGTAAGTTATTCACTAGATGAACATTCATCGATCCGGCTCCTCCAGAAAGTTTGAAAACAATCGGAAAGTCAACTTGCCTGAGCCAAGATAGCACTTCTTGTTTACTATAAAAAACATAGGATTGCGCATGAGGAATCCCCAAGGCATCAAATAAGTACTTTTGCCCTACCTTATCATCGAAATGCCATACAGTGTTCCAATTTGGGTATGTTTTTACTTGGGTATATTTCAAACTGTTTATCAGTTGCTTTGCAAAACCTACATCTTTGTAGTCATTGTGATTCAAATGCCACATTAACCCGTCGCATCCTATAAGTTGATCAATAATGTTATGCTCATAACAGTTCACTAGTTTAAAGGGCACATTGTTTCTTTGGCAATATGAGACCCATCTTTCTTGAAACTTACCCCCATGATTGTGAATTGCAATTTTCAAAATAATCCTCCTGCTTTTACGGCAATGAAACCTACCTGTAGAATCGATTCCGATATTTCTCCAACATTGAAACAACTATAGAACTTGCACTCTCGCAGTTTAATGTATGGTAATATCGCAAGAATGACATCTTATGAATCAGTCTGTTAACAGCAATAAACCTTAACCGGACTAGCAATCTTAGATATCTATTCGCTACAAACATTTTCAAAACAACACTCATATAATTTTTCTTGAAATACGTATCCCAGTAGTTATCGAACTCCTCTTCATTATTAACTAAATTGCAATTAGCAACAAACTGATTGTTTACACTAAGAAATAATGGTGTTGATTTAGCAATTATCTCTACGTTCTCATTATTGAACTGTGTAAACAAATGTTCACAAAGCAAAGTCTCCTTTGATATAGTCACAATTAATGACATGCCCGTATTCCATTCGATCGCTGATTGCTTAGTCCAAGGGAAATAATGATTCCCAAGCGAATAATAAATTGGCACTTTTTTATACAATTCCATCCCACTGATAACGTGTGAATGATGCCCAACAACAAGTGAAGCCCCACATCTGGCATAAAAACGCAATAGTTTCCGATACTGTGGGTTTGGGACACTGATGTTCTCACTACCTCCATGAACTATCACAATTACATGATCACAGAGAGTAGATTCATTCCTTATAACTTCTTCATTATCAATTGGGTCTATTGGATTGCCCCCCCCATACATGCTGTTAGCGGAAGCATACTCATGTTCACTGAAGTTTAATATTGAGACAGTCATACCATTAAAACTATAATGATAGGGTTTCGATGCTTCCTGCTTCGATAGACCAGCACCTACATACTGTATATTGTTATTCTGCAATACTCTCACCGTTTCCGAAAGACCTGATTGTCCGAAATCGAGGATGTGATTATTTGAAAGTGATACAAGATCAATTTTTGAATTACAAAGTCGCTGACCCCATAACGGACTAGCCTTTAAGCTTGGACCGGTTTTATCGAGAGGTAATACTTCATTAGTCAGGGGACATTCTAGATTCAATATTTTTAAGTTAAAATCAGCAAACATACCCATCATATCAGAAGAATAGATTAATGATGATGGGTTTATGGATGTGGGAGGGGGCATCATAGATGGGCAAAAATCACCTGAAATGAGAATTTTTAGACTTTGAAGCACTCTTGGCCTCCTCGTTCATTTTACATAGCGTTCAAACGTGTTCTATTCGATTGATAAATGATTTGTTTGACTTTCATAAACTCGCTCATTTGCAGGCAATTCTATAAACAGTGCAACACTTAACAAGCAACCGCACACGTAAGGACCTAATGAACCATGTCCGTGAATGCAAACCTAATTTTTGTCTCTTCTAATGAAGGAGATAATATTAAACAAGTAATCCTTCAGGTAATCTTGACCGTGTGACATCTGTATTTCAAGAAGCGCAACATTATATAACCGCATCAGCTTTGATTTATCTTGATATAAGTTCAGCATAATGTCATGATGGAAATTCTGATGTAAGAACTTAGACTCCGTACAAACATACTTCTGAAGTTGATATATCTCCGACATATTGCTAATTGATTTATAGTCATTTCTCTTTATGTACCATTGCAGATATGGCACTGTAATACCCATGCTATTCAACACTTTGATATAAGGAGATAGCATCTTGTACATTATCCAAGGAGAATTCGCAGAAAAGATATAACCGCTCAAAACGTGCTTTGCTTCTTTCGGTTTAAATCTCTTTAAATACGATAATAAAATCCTCCGACTATCGCGAAATTCTAATGGGATTTTACAAGCAAAATCCGTCATTTCAATATTCATCGAGGGTGAAACATGTTCATTGAATATTCGACCCGGCAATATAGACCACGTTAGCAAGTTAGCCATTTTGTGAACATGTCGGAATCTTTCCAAATATGACTCTACACTTTGTACGTCTCCGATCTGGGTTCGTAAGGAAACTGATAGATCATCATATATAGATGATAATCGACTAGCAATATTTTTATCAAAGTAACTACTTTCTGACTTCAAGGAACTATTGCGTAACCCAAGAGTGATTAACTGATTTGGAGACATTACATTAGAGTTAAAGCTATGATGTTTGATTGGCATACTCATTTTAAGTGGATGTAACATACTCCTTCTATCCCAGTAGTGATAAACACCACCGAGAAATTCGGTTAAACCAAATAATTCATAAGATAGGTTATTTTTCTCTCTAAAATACAACTGATCGACAAAATTTAAACTATTGCAATTGAGAGGATTATCAGATAAACAACAGTATTCAGCATATCCTTTCAATTTGTCACTAGTCCGATAGTCTTCAAGTACATGATTGTTTAACTGCTCAGAATCTGTCAGCTTTTTTGCAAGCATATAGTCGGCATGTTCTGGATGAGATCCAGTAAATAATAATGGTTTAGATTTATTACGTAAAGCTGCATAAATTAGCCGAGAATCAATTCCACCCGTCAATCCGATCCCATACTTAAACTTCTCAGAGTGAACTGATTGGATCGTTGATTCCCATAACTCAGCGAATTCATCTACATATTCTTCAAACGGTCTAGGCGTTTCTTCTTTTGGCATGACATAGTAATATTCAATATCAATTTGACCTTCATGAAAATGTAAATAGGCTCCTTTTGGAATGCTCTTTATCCGGTCAACTGCAGTGAACTCTGACAAATTTGTCCCGTATGTATAATATTCAAACAACCCTACTGATAGATGTTCCAATGATGAGCAAGTTGCTTTGGATACTATTGAATAATCTGAAGAAATTACCAAACAGCCATCTATCTGTGCGTAATATAAAGGGAAAGAGTTCAAAAAACTTGTATATGCATAAACTACTCGTTCATTCTCGTCTACAACAATGCCCGCATACGATCCATTTCGGAATCCAAGGGGAATTTCATGATACCTGCCCTTATACCTGTTAAGCAGCATTTTGAGATAATCACCATATGTATCAGATAATTCGTCTATGCTGATATCCCACGGAAAGACAATGCCATGAAGTAAGAATGCAACATTCTCAAGTACAATTGGGCGGTCTGAAAGCCCAGTATCATACCTTTGATTAACATAAATATCACAATCACCATGAACAGAATGAACACTATCGCATAAAAACGTAATCACACGTGAAACGATAGATTGGCGATTTTTCCCATACACAGCAAAGCAATACTTGTTGTTATACATAAAGTAAAATCCTCCTGTTCTAGTTTTAAGACATCAGCAAGCCAGCTTCAATGTGGGGGTGTGTAACTTATACTCTGTTTTAAAATGCACTCCCGAATTTGAGTTGCAGTGTCAAGATTTCATTGCGTAAAGATATCAAAGCTAAAGTCTGCGCCTCTAACTATCTGTTCCGAAGATGGGTAGTTACTAATAAACCAAAATATGAACTCTGATACATCAATTTTCTTTATTGTTAACTGGTTAACAACTTGAGTCAGACTTGATTTTTTAGGTGGAGAACATGCATAATCAATAGCTAGCTTAATAGCATCTTTCTGCGATTCAATCGTTTCACTGAATGATGTGACTAATCCTACGCTTTCTAAATCGGCTATATATCCAAGTTTACTGTCATTTAGATATATCGCAGGCGTTCCCATGAGCGCACATTCAGCGGCCATTGTTGAGCTCTCACCAATGTAAAAATGAGCAAAGTGCATTACATCATGTATCATTTCCGCAGGGATATCTATTGAGTATTTTTCAAGAGATATCGGCAACGGTCCTTCCGAAGAAACAAACACTCGTAAGTACTTAGAGAGTTGACCAATAAGCAGTTCCTTATTATTATCGGTAAAACCACGATGGCCAATATCATGTGTCGCCGACCACGATACAAATCGAACTAAAACGTAAATTTCTCCTTGAACGATATTGAGGATATTGTGAGCTAATTCTAATGGTTGGAAGTAATTCGGGTGCAAATATGCGAGTTCATGATATCCCGGATATTGAATTTCTTTTTTGCCCAAAGTAGGATGAGGATAATCTCCAGTTAAAACAACATCAGTAAAGGGCATAGATAGTCTCGTCTGCTCAGTATTAAACGTATCTTTAATTGCTATATGTGGAC
>PHBQ01000044.1 GCA_002841975.1 Candidatus Cloacimonetes bacterium HGW-Cloacimonetes-1 | reverse complement strand
TTCAGCGCTTCCGGAGGTGTGGAAGGGATCAACATTGCCGCTGAAGCTCAACCTGATATTATCCTATTGGATATGATGATGCCTGGAATAGATGGTATTGAAACTTTTAATCGCCTGCGAGTCAACGAATTGACAAAAGCTATCCCTGTAGTATTTATGACTGCTAAAGTCCAGGTCTATGAAGTGCAAAGCTATATTGAATTGGGAGGGGTTGATGTAATTCCTAAACCCTTTGATCCCATGCTGCTACCCGGACAACTACTGCAAATATGGGCACGCCTGAATGACCAAGAAAATTGATACTGCCGCATTCTATGATCGCTTGAAGGAGCTCAAGGTGGAATATCTACAAGGCTTAGAGCAGAGAAAGAATGCTATTCAAGAGCTATGGGTTACGTTTTTCAATAATCAAACTGCTATGCAAGAGCTCAAAGATTTGTATCTGGAAATACATAATCTTACGGGTACAGGCAGTACATTTGGTTTTCACGAGATAACCCGGCAAGCCCGAATAATCGAGAACATCATCAAAGTGATATTGAAAACTAAAATCATTGTGAATGATGATCAAGCCAATCAAATAGACTTATTGATACATAGCCTGATAGATGAACTGGCAAACCCGACAGAAACACCCGATCTTACCTCCATAGACCAGGATTCTATCAGTAGAATCGAAAAGCTGGTCTATGTCGTTGACGATGATCCGGAGTATTCCTCAAAAGTAGCTAATCATCTGGAGAGTTCCGGCTATAAAGTCTCCGTGTTTCAGAAACCCGAACTGATTTTGGATATTACGGAGGATGAACAACCGGATTTCATCATTATGGGTATGATGTTTGGTGATGACGATCTGGCAGGCGCAAAGATTATCCAGTCCTATAAAAAGATATTTACTCATGACGTACATGTGATATTTGTATCCACTCGTAATGATATGGAAGCCAAATTGAGTGCAGCGCGTAGTGGTGCAGATTATTACTTGTCAAAACCGATCAGCCTGAAACACCTGATGGCAATCTTGGACTTACTGACGAAGCAAGCAGCAAATACTCCCTGGAAGGTAACTATCATCGATAATGACCCGGTCGTATTGACTTATTACTCTATGGTTTTAAGTGATGCAGGAATGCTTGTCGAGACTATAGAGGATACTCGAATTGCTCTGGATCACATACAACAGAATCCGCCAGATCTGATTTTGATGAATATGGAAATGCCATACTGCTCCGGAATAGAGCTGGCAAAGGTCATCCGGCAAGACCTCAACTATCTTTCCATTCCGATCTTGTTTCTCACTGCAGAAAAGGATCAGCATGTCCGAAGAGCAGCCATTGATTCGGGTGCAGATGACTATTTGGTAAAACCGGTAGCTCCTTCACACTTGATTCGCTTAGTCAATTCCCGGGCACACAGATATAGACATATAAAAGATTTACATACAGCAATGATTGATGTGCAACAACAGAGTGACAGTATCTTGAACTCCATTATCGACGTTATCTGGTCTGCAGATCCTGATATGATGCAGTTGAAATTCATATCCCAATCGTGCGCAGTTTTATTGGGTAAGTCTCCTCAGGAATTGATTACTGCGGGTGTCGACTGGCGCAGCTTTGTTCATCCTCTGGATCAGTTTCATGTAAAGACCGAATTGAATAAGCTGAGGCATGAGAACGTAGTACAATTTAACTATCGAATCAGTTCCACTGTTGATTATACATCTTGGGTAACAGAGAAAGTCCAAAAGATATTTGATCAGGACGGGTCTTTGATCCGTTACGACGGTATAATCCAAGACGTCTCAAATCAAGAATATGATAAAGTTCGAATCAAACGAAAACTACTGATGGAAAGTGAATTGTCTGCTTTCACGAAGTATTTACTCCAACACAGTGACTATCGTTCAGCAATGCAATGTCTATTGCGCTTATGCAGTTCAATGTATGTTCAAGTGTTTCACCTCATGTCCAGCGATCCCGCTTCGCAGAAAACTGTCAACGTTTCAAACATTGGAGATCCGGAAATCGATAGCATAGTTGAAAAAGAGGTATTCGGCAGAGAACATATTGACTTGTTTGATCGCTTGCGAAATGGCGAGATTGTCCAGCATAATGAGATTAATCGAACATTGCCACAGAAGTACTCAAATCTATCTGTGCCAATTTTCGTGGGTTCATACTGGTTTGGATTTGTAAATCTGATCATTGGCCTTGATAATCCGTTTGACCTGGATGATGATAAACCATTTCTTACGGCAGTAGCGGATATTTTATCTCATTACTACGAAAAACAAAAGCAACTCGTGGAAAAAAGCAAGCAGGAAAGGATCTTGGAGATCAGCAGTCAGATCTCGAATAAACTGTTGATGGAAGATAATTTTAGCTCCGTTTTGCTGGATATCCTCCAACTCTTGCAAGATGCCTCTCTGTATGACCAGGTCTTTATTCTATCACCGATAGATCCCGTCTTGGACAACTTGCGACGCTTTGTATCATACCACAGTCTGGGGAATGCCGCTTTCTTGGAGAGTTTTTTGATATTCTGGAATTCAAACGTCGGGAACTGGTTCGAATTGCTCAAAACTCATCCTCAGCAGATAGTGATAGATCCAGAAAGAATCAAGTCTTGCCCGGATCCATTGATCTCCAGCATACATCATTCTATTGTGTTGCCGATCCATTTTGGACGAGATTTTGGGGGTCTCTTGTGTCTGATAAACACCAAGAATGACCATTCACTGAAGCAGGAACACATCAAGATTTTTGCGTCAGTCGGTGATAGTATCGGTGGTGCTATTATCCGTCAAAATGCACATTATGCACTGATGCATGCAAAGGAAGATGCCGAAAAAGCCAATAAGGCCAAAAGCGCATTCCTGGCTAACATGAGCCATGAGATCCGAACTCCGATGAATGCCATCATGGGCTTTTCTCAAATGCTAAAAAGCAGCAATTTAAATGAACAGCAAGCAGACTTTGCGAACGTCATCTTGGACAGTGGTCAAAAGCTGTTGTCTCTGATCAATGATATTCTAGATCTTTCCAATCTGGAAATTGGAAAGACCATGATAAACCTTAGTGAATGCTCCTTTGACCAGCTGATCAATAAATTATGGGTTCAATACAGACCGATTATAGCCGCGAAACGAATCGATCCAATCCTCAATCTACCGCATGATTTACCCTTGATTTATATAGATATAGAGAAGATAACCCGCGTGGTGAACAGCATTCTTTCCAATGCAGTGAAGTTTACTGAAATCGGATCAATCGAGCTTTCTGTTTTGTATAAAGAGATTTCACCAGACACAGGAACATTGCTAGTCTCCGTAGCCGATACAGGAATCGGCATAACCAAAGATAAGATCAATGCCGTGTTTGAAGTATTTGAGCAGGCAGACAACTCCATTACCCGCAGGTACAGCGGCTTGGGAATGGGTTTGGGTCTAAGTTCACGAATAGTCAAAATACTGGGAGGTAGAATTGAAGTATCAAGTACTCCAAACGAGGGTTCCACGTTCATTATTGAACTACCTGTTAAGAGGGCAGATATGAATGACATAGACGTTTCAATCCCCCATAAATTGTCAAAAAGGCACACGATATTGATCGTAGAAGACAACAAGATCAATCGTGTATTGATGGCCAAGCTCTATGAGAAGCACGATTTTGATATCGTGTTTGCTGAAAATGGCCAGATTGCAGTAGATATCATGCTGAATAAAAATAACATCAATCTGATCTTGATGGATGTCCATATGCCTGTCATGAGCGGCTTGGAAGCTACCAAGATCATCAAAGCTAATCCAGATACCAGCCATATCCCGATCATAGCCCTGACTGCTTCGGTACTTCAGGATGATGTTGACCTGTGTCAAGAAGCAGGTATGGACGACATCCTGGAAAAACCTGTGAAAGTAGATAAAGTACTTCAGATGGTTGATTCTTGGATTGCTAAAACAGAGAAACAGAAGTAGGTACTTTTTTGGCAATTCTGTGATGTTGGCAGGGCTCTGTGCAGTAAAATATGATTTGATAGTCACCTACTAGAAAGTGGGTGACGAATTCCCCGGCCAGAATGGATACATACAGACATCTTGGCTTTTACTGGCTTACTTTATCCATTCCCAGGTGGTCCTCTAGTGGTTCCCTCGTGAAATCCAAGTCGCACCCGGTTATAACTAAGGAAGTATCTCTGCAACGCCTAATAGTCATCCATGTGCGAAGTGAATCCGGTGAAGAGATATAGAAGTTGCTCGGGCAACAGTTTGGTTATTGTGGTGGAATTGGCTTGACAATGCACTATGCAATTACGAATTCTGTCCCAATTACTGAAAGGAATATAAAATGTGTGGATTATCCGGCATATATGCGATTGATCATCAACAGAGCATAAGTGCTCCTGTTTTAAAAAAGATGACAGACACCATCCGGCATCGTGGCCCGGATGATGAAGGGTATATATTGATCAATACTCAAAGCCAAGAATATTCTCATTATCATGGCCATGAATCGAGCCTTGAAGTCAAACAAATGCTTCCTGCCCTACCTTCATACACTAAGGCAAACCTGGGATTGGGCTTTCGCAGATTAGCAATACTAGACCTCTCGGAATCTGGACATCAGCCAATGTCTATAGTTTCTGACGACTTGCACATTGTATTCAATGGAGAGATTTACAACTATCAAGAGCTCCGCACCGAACTCAAAGCCCATGGCTGCCACTTTCGTTCTGCTACAGATACCGAAGTCATTCTCATGGCATATCGGACCTGGGGACAAGATTGCGTTCAGCGATTCGTAGGAATGTGGGCATTTGCAATCTGGGACGGAAAGAAAAGATGTCTCTTTTGTTCTCGGGATCGCTTTGGGATTAAACCCTTTTACTACCTCTATCAAGATGGTATGCTATATTTTGCTTCCGAGATCAAACAGCTTAATACGTTACTGAATTCTCCAAATTTAAACAACACTATGATCTGGCGGAGCGTGAAAATTAACGCTATGCTGGCTTATGAAAACGAAACCTTTTGGGCAGACATCACATCCTTGCAACCGGGATACAACCTCATTGTGGAAAATGGTGAATTGTCGTTAGCGCAGTATTATCAATTGGATCAGAGTATGTTCGAGAGTTTTACCGGTGGTTTTGATAGAGCTGTTCATGAATACCGCGAGCTGTTTTTGGATTCCATTCGTTTGCAAATGCGATCGGATGTGGAGGTTGGAAGCTGCTTGAGCGGTGGGATGGATTCCTCTGCAATTGTATGTGCTGCCCGGCCTCATACTTATAAACCTTTACAGACTTTCTCTGCCTACTACGACTATGATCCCGCATTGGATGAACGAAAGTGGATACAGAATATTGTCGATCAAACCGGCTCTCTCTCTCACTTGATCTCACCTACTGCGCAAGATGCGCTTGAATGGTTTGATCAAGTGACATACTACAACGACCTGCCAACCGGAGCCGGATATGCCTCTCAATATGCCGTGATGAAAAGCGCTCGAGAGCATGGAGTCAAGGTCTTGCTTGACGGGCAGGGCAGTGATGAAATTACTGGAGGATACGGTCACTCGAACTACAGATATTTTGCAGATCAGCTGCGTAAATTGCAGATAGGCAGATTTGCTTCCGAGATTCAGAACTCAATCAAATCCCAAAAAGCCGGAAAAGCTGCCCCTATGCTTGCCAAAATTGCACTGTCTGCTCTTTTACCGGAATCAAAGCTATATGACCTCGAGTTCCGTTTCTACCGTTTTGATCCCTTTAACAGTGATTTCGTGGCAAGCTGCAAGGATCATCCTATCTCCGGCATCAAAGACATCAAGGCGTCGAGGTTATCGAACTTCCTGTACAACATGATGAACGTAACATCAATCCAAACACTACTGCACTATGAGGATAGAATGTCCATGGCAAATTCCGTGGAAAGCCGGGTTCCATTTCTGGATCACCGGTTAGTCGAATTTGCTTTCAGTCTGCCTTCCCGCTACAAAATCAAACCGCCTACCAACAAGTACATCCATCGGATGGCAATGAAAGACATCGTACCGGATGCGATATTCAACCGCAAAGACAAGGCTATATTTTCTTCTCCCTTCTACTCAACTTGGATGAGAGGAGAATTCACTGCCTTTATAGAGCATACATTCAATTCCACAGCCTTCCGCCAAAGAGGGATCTGGAACCTTCCTTTGATCAAGCAAAAATGGCAATCCTACCTTGCCGGTAGTAACAAAGATTCCGAAATGCTGTTTAATATAGTGGCATTGGAAACATGGTACAATAAATTTGTTTCATGATACACAGAGGTGATATATGAAAAAGGCAATCACAATAATTCTCTTGATAGCAGTAATGCTCAGTTTGCAATCTTGCAAGTATATGTTTATGAAACCCTCGATCAAACAGATTCACGATATCAGAGTCAAATCCATTACACCGGATCAGGTAAACTTGATCGTATCACTGGAAGTAAACAATCCCAATAGATATCACATGCGTCTGGAAGAAACAGAGATAAACTTGTTGAACAAAGACCGTCAGCGCTTGGGATATGCTACTCTCAGCAAAAGTGTATTGATCCCGGGTAAAAAGTCGATCAATCTGGAGTTTTTAGTGAGCTTAAACACTCGGCAGGTAACAAAATTGATCAGTATCTCCAAGCAAAGTGTATATCTATATATTGAAGGAAGTGGCAAAGGCAGTGTCCTGGGTATCACCAAACACTTTGCCTTCGAAGAACCCTATGAATTTGCGTTGGGAAAGCAAATCGAAACACTGCTGCCAAAGTTCTCATCCGAAGGTCAAGACCTGTTCAAAATATTACGTACTACAGTGGATAATGTGAGCTTGACCGAGACCACTGTCCGAGTGGATTTCTTGCTGTTAAATCCCTTTGGTCTTACCTTTAGATTTGTAAACTTCCCTTCCGATATCTATATCAACGACAAACTAGCAGGTAAAGGATCATTGGAAAAGCCACTCAGTTTTGACGAGAATATATTTTACCAAGAGGGGACTTTGATATTTAAAGTCAGTAACATGAAGACAATTGTAGGAGCTGCTAAAGGGTTATTGAAGGGAGAGATTGGTTACGTTATAAAAGGGCATGTAAAAGCTACAGCCTTTGGAGTAGAGATCGATAAACCCTATCAGTTAAAAGACAGTTTCCCGTTGAATGTGTCTCAGTTACTTTTTTAATCTTAGTGTTCTGCGGTTAGCACAGGTGTCCTACGAATTATAGAAGTCCTCTATTACAGTTAACATCTGTTCTATGGTTGCCTTTGCATCGTCAACTTCCAGAGCTCGTTTGTCACCATTATCAAATGTTATTACTACATTGCCCAAGGCATTGTGGATTTCCCGGATCTTGGGAATAACGATGTATAACTTTCCCAAGCTCTCATCATCATAGACGAAAATTGACTTCATATTAGTACCTCTTCAATTGACAGCTTTGGCTATAGGTTTCCCCGGGACGCAGATACTCTGCTTCGGTGGGATCAAAGGAGATCAAAGTAAAATCCGGATCATCAAAGCCACGGAAATACTCATCAAAGAAATAACAATACTCTGTAGCATCTCTTTTTTCATCTGCTTTCGTCACAATATGTGCCAAACCGATTAGCCGTATGTACCCATTTTGGCTATCTTCGCTAATGGGAATACAAATCTCGACCTGTTTGTTGTTATTGATCTGTTGAACCTTTGAATCACCGCTAAATGTGACAATGTGATAGCTATCCTCCACCATAAACAACACCACCGGACGGACGTGCGGTTGCTTTTTATCTGCAGTGGCCAAATATGCATATTGATCACGTTTGATCCAAGACATTATCTCCAATTGAAGCGATGATTCATTGGTTCGGCTCATGATATTCTTACTTTTTGACAGTAACCTTATTGATAAAAGCTTGATTCCCTACGAGGGGGTTGTCACTGCCGTCTTTGGGAAGTTTTTCAATTTTATGGACGATATCCATGCCTTTGGTTACCATTCCAAAGACCGTGTGCTTTCCATTTAACCAGGCTGCACCATCTTTTTTGGTAACGATAAAGAACTGAGATCCATTGGTTCCCGGTCCGGCATTGGCCATGCAAAGTGTACCATAGTCAACAGAAGCTTTGAGGACTTTGTTTGCAACCTTCTTGGTAGATCCTGTTTTCTGCTTGTAATACTCTACGGAATGAGCTTTGAAGGGGGCCCAACTTTGTAAAGACTGGCATTCGTTGATAATAGTCTGCAATTCTGGATCAGGTGTTTTGGTAGATTGCAGATAAGGTACCAGTATCTCTGTCCATACCATATTTGCAGTGGCATCATCGTCAAACTGACCGGTGATCTCACCCGAATCGGTATAACATTCGTCTTCAAACCTGTAGTCCGGACCACCTTGACCATCATTGGAACGATCATTATCTTTGGTATTGGGGTCTCCACCTTGGATCATGAAGTCTACAATCACCCTATGGAAATAGGTTTTCTCATAATAACCGGATTCACTTAGGTCGATAAAGTTCTTTACTGTTTTGGGAGCAAGATCGGGCCATAATTCCAGCTCGATATTGCCTTGGGAAGTGGCTATTTCAATCTTCACTTTCTTTGCTTTGAGATCCTTGCTCTCACCACTTGTTTTGGTTGCCATCAGCATCGAAACCATCATAATGAATATGGTTATCAGCATGGCAGTCGGAAGCATTTTGATGTTCTCCAACATTTTCACTCCTTATTTTTTTCAACTACGAGCAAAGCTGCATAGTTCTATCTTTCCGTCAATAATTTTCACGTAGCTAAAGTGCTGTACCCAGTCTCCACAATTTGCATAATACCCATGTTCAATAGCCTTCAGTAAGGGTTCATGACTGTGTCCCATGATTACATAATCGTAGCCATGATGCAGGATTTGCTTGGTGGCATAGAGCTCCAAACCGGAGGTTTTCAGCCTTCTCGATTCCGGGGGTGATGTACGTTTCCTGCTGGTTCTGGACAGCTTGCTGCCAAGACTGAGGGCAATGTATGGGTGAATGAGAGCAAATAAGCGTTTCATAATCCGCAGTCTGATCAGCGATCTGAAAAGCTTGTATCTAAGATCATTCACGGTATAAAGGTCTCCGTGAGCCACCAGTACCCTTTTCCCGGTATCTTCAAAAGAATAGCCGTCCTGATATAGCTCTACATCCATATAATAACTGAAAAAGTCATTAAACCAAAAGTCATGGTTCCCACTGATATACCTGATCTTACACCCATGCTCCACTATGTCTGCCAATTTCTTGAGTATGGGAAAATACTGCTTTATCAGCCCATATTCCCAATCAAACCAGAGGTCAAACACATCACCATTTAGGATCAACTGATCATACTCGCCGATAATGCTATCCAGGAACCTCAGGATCCTTTGGTTGTTGTCCTTATCTTCTTCAGTGCGGGTCAAGTATTTGAAATGAATATCTGATATTATGCAGGTCTTCATGTTACCTCGTGATCAGATAATAGACTATATTGGTGCCAAATTGCAGAGCTGTTTCTCGTATTTCAGGGGGATCACTATGAGTGGATGGATCTGCCCAGCCATCACTGATATTGGATTCGTATGTGTACAATGCCATCAACCGACCACTTTCATCGAACAACCCAAAAGCCTGTGGTCTTTTTTCATCATGCTTATGGATCTTGGGGAGCCCTTTGGGGAATTTGTAATAGCAGTTGAATAGTGGAAATGATTCATCCAGTTCAGTCAAGCTATACTCCGGGAAAATTCTCTTGATCTCACGTCGAAAGCTTTGATCCATACCATAGTCATCATCGGCATACAAAAATCCACCACGCAACATCCAATCACGCAGATTCTGAACTTCTCTATCCGTAAACCGGATATTACCATGACCGGTAACATATACAAATGGACTATCATATAGCTTTGTATCAGCAGCCTTTACCACAATCTGATCAATGGGTAGATTCGTGCTCAAAGCGGAATTGACGTATCGGGTAAGATTGGGCAACACTTCCGGATCGTTGTACCAGTCTCCTCCACCTTCATATTGCAATCTGGCAAAGCCAACCCTGGATATGGAAGAATTGACCCCCAAGAGAACCGTTGACTGGAGCAAAATCAAGCATCCCCAGACAATAGATAAGATCAGTTTTCGATATTCAGATTGATGCATAATATCTCATCTGCCACGACAGCGTAAAAGCAGTTATTCAGCATATCGTAATCCGATAGATACTGAAGTTTTTCCTTGAATGTGATCCGACTGAGCAATTCGCCTCGAATGGTATCCAGAACGCTGATCCCTTTTTCTTCGGCAATGACCAGAATGCTGCCATCCAAGCGCGGATCCTCGGCATTCGTCAGTTCCACGGGATGAGTTATATCTTTGTGTGGCAAAAGTATGGGAATGTCGGATCGCCATTGAATCTCGCCACCAGTTTTGATCGATACTAGTCCTTTATCTGCCAGCAATGCCAGCAACACAGAATCAGTGGGATAAACGTTACTGATTTCTTTTGGTAATACTGTGCTCCACTTCAGATCTCTGCTATTTTTATCGTAGGCCAAGAGTTTGTTCTCGGAAACTATATACAGATTCTGAACATCAAATGATGGAGCCGCGGTCATCAAGTATGGCAAATCAGTTGTCCATTTGACTTTAAATTCGATGTTGCGTGCCGGCAAATTGACGATTCTCTCCAGCTGTTTAAATATCTTGGTAGTATCCAAGTTTAAGGAACTGGGGATTTGTTCTATCCTCAAGCTCTTTTTGTCCATAAACAACAACCGCAGTTTGCGATTTCCGATATCGATAAATCTATTTCCAAACATCATATACACCACCGCGAAAAGCGATATCAACAGCAATAGTGTCGTGCTGATCTGCAAGCGTGTGATGCCTTTTTTCTTGGCCTTGAGTAAACGCTGTTTAGCCCCTAACAACACCCACTGAGCGTTGTCTGTATCGCGATAGGAATCAATCACCTTTTCTACTGTTACAGGATCGTGATAAGCACTCAATAACGGGATCGCCGTAGTCGAAGGCATGATCAAAAATCTGTCGTTCTCCGAAATGAAATGACGGATGGGCTTCACTTTTAAGTCTTTTTCCAAGCCACCTAATAATTGCAGATCTTCAAAAGACCGGACGTTGTAGTTTTTCCAGTTTATCCCGATCGGGACAATCTTGTTTGCAGTCATGCTCACGCATAGCATTCTGCCAAACTGGACAAAAAACAGTTCATGATCAAAGAGTATGCCCAAAAACAGCGATACACCTTTTTCCCGGAGATCACTTTTTCTGATCCTGGCATGTAAGCGCCAGTGATAATCGGCAAAAAAAGTCTGTAGCCAGGTCTCGACATTGAGTTTACTGACATTCTGAATATCAGAATTCAAGATTTCCAGCTTGATCTCTGCCTGGATTTCTTCCAGATCTATAGACTGCTCCGGGAACCAGGTACACAAAAACCATCCAAAGCGTCCGTCCTTGGATGCCTGATATTCAAACATATTGCGAGGGATGGATGAGAAATGGCTTTGCAAAGAGATCATGTTATGACCACCACTTGAAGAAGCTTCTATAACATACCCGCAATACTGTGGGCAGATCCATCAGCATATTGGTATAAGAGGCATTCGCCAGCGGGCACCAGCATTCCTTTTTATGGACACTGCGCCTCTCAAATTCTGCTTCATGGCTATACCACAAAGCCTTAAAATTGTAACCATTGGTGCGCAATCTGCCGATCGCTTTGGCTTTGATGCAACAGGACCACAAATCACCATCCGGTGATATCTGCACGGAGGCAACGCCGGAGTAGCATGGGATAACCTGTTTCTTATCCCTCATAATCCGTTTCACGAGATTGTAATATTCGATGCGAAACGCCATAGTGATCTTGTTCATTCCCGTAAACTGGTCATTTTTGATACAGTGAATGAGGTAGTCTATTGCAGATTTGTAGGATATCAGAGAAGGGGTAATATCCGAGCCCATAGTATCCAGCTCGACGCGCTCTTCTGCGATCTCCGTAATATATGAATCCGGCTTCATCTTGAGCAATTGATTTGCGATGGCCGGGAATGTTTCCACATTGTATTTTGAAATTACCGTATGAATCCCCACAGAAAGATTGGACAGTTTTAGTTCTTTCAATTTCACAAACGCTGAAAGTGCTTTCTTGTAGTTGCCCGGAACGTTGCGAATATCGTCGTGCTGATCTTCAATCCCGTCGATTGAGATATTTATAATGATCTGAGCTTTGGGACAAGCCTTAGCAATAGCTTCCGCTTTATCTACAATCGCTTTGACCAATATTCCATTCGTAGGAATGTTTATGATCCGAGGTTTCGAGATCTGGTATATGGACGTCACAATCTCGACAATATCCTGTCTCAGAAACGGCTCTCCCCCACTGAATGTAATCCAATACGGAGATTTACCAATACCTTTGAATATCTTTTTATACTCCTCGACGGAGAGATTTTTGGTTTGCTTTTTCCAGATATTACAGGTACTACATCTGGAATTGCATGTATATAACAAGCTAACAGTATAATTCATCGGCATGAGTTTTGGGAAACCGAGATTTTTCATGAACCAGTATCCGATTATGCGGAAAAACAAACTAAACATATTCACTCTTTATATTCACTAATTCAGTTAAGGGATTTTGTGGAACTAGCAATATCCCATTTGAACGGATTCTTTTTCCGTACGAAATAGTCTATTGTTCCCAATACACGACAATATAACTCCAGCATCATTACTACAATGAGCTTGGGGATTTGCATGGGATGCTCGTCCATCTCGGCAATCATGACTTGCAGAAGAAGCTGATGGCTTTGAGATGCCACCGAATATTGCTGTTGTTTCTGAAGCCACAAGTGACCATTTTGAATTCTACGACGTTGTTTGATAAAATCTCCCAAGGTCTCCGGTCCTTTATTGTATATGATCGCATCCTGGACATATTTCAGCTTCAGTCTTTTTGCTTTGACGAGAGCTTCAATACTGGCTTCATCAACCGCAGACTCGGCGGGAATTTCTTTCATCAAGCGGCGAAAGGCGATCACTTCGCCCAATTTGGGGCTAATCAGAGCCATGCGGTGATGTAATCTCCATAACAGATGCACAGCATATCCCATCAAGCTTTCAGGGTTGTTCACGGGAGTCGGTCTGCCCCCGCTGGCACCCACCTTGTGATCTGCAAATGCACCGATCAATTTTTCCACCACATCACTTTCCGGAATGGTGTCACCACTTTCAATGATCAATAGATCGGAGCTTGCAGAGCTCAGGAAGAGATTGATGGCAGCAGACTTCCCCTCTCGGGTTTCCTGACAAATCAGGCGAACCTGAGGATGGGAAACAGTAAATTCACGCACCAGATCATCTGTCCCATCGGTGCAAGCACTGGAGACTACTATGATCTCTGCGATTTCGACAGTGCTGAGTATCTGGCCTGTTAAAGCTGTCAGGAGCTTGATGATGTTATCTGCTTCATTATAACAGATCACACCGATCGAGCATATAAATCTGGCTTTTTCAGTTTGCATTTTATCTACTTTTTTTATCTAAGTGTGGTACTACTGGTTTTCAATTCCCTGTTTACGGCATCCAGGATACCATTAATAAATTTGCCGGATGCTTCCGAGCTAAATTTCTTGGCAATCTCGAGGGCTTCGTTGATGATCACTGCCGGAGGTGTGTCCGTAAACATCAGTTCGTAAACTGCAATATGCAGGACATTCCGATCCAGATGAGCAATATCCGCCAAGGACCAATTGTCCGAGTGCTTTACGATTTCAGATTCGACATCATCGATATTGATGATGGCATTCTTGACCAATTCATTGGCAAAAGCATAGACGGATGATGTGGAATCAATTCCTTCAGATTCTATCAATTGGAGCATAATCTCCGGATATTCATTGAGGAGAGCATATTCACGAAATTCGCCTTGGATTTCGGCAAAATCAAGAGCATACAATGTTTGGATTGCAATCTCTCGAGCTTTACGCCTTTGACCCATTTCGCATCTCCTGTAACAGGCTGACCATTTCCAGTGCTGCTGTTGCGGCATTCCAGCCTTTGTTCCCGGATTTTGTCCCGGCTCTCTCTATGGCTTGTTCAATGGTTTCGGTCGTGAGTATTCCATAAATTACAGGCAGGCTAAAGTTGAGCCCTACTTGTGCCACACCCTTGGTGACTTCTGCACTCACGTAATCAAAATGAGGAGTAGCGCCACGGATCAATGTGCCTAAGCATATTACGGCGTCATACTTGCCACTCTTTACCGCTTCTTGGGCTACCAGAGGGATCTCGTAGGCACCGGGAGTACGAATCACTGCTATATCTTCATCACGCACTTCGTGACGGATCAAACAGTCAATGGCTCCCTCTAACAATTTATTGCTGATGAACTCGTTAAATCTACTGACAACCAACGCAAATTTATAGCCTTTGGATACCAGATTCCCTTCGTATGTTTTCATTTCTTTCTCCTTCAAATGAGGATTTTTTCTCTAATTGCCAAGATAATTACTGCTTGCTTTTCATCAAGTAAAATCTCACATTGATGCTTTATATATTGAATGCCCTGTGCAAGTGTGGATCTTCCGTTGCGATTCCCGGGTGCCGACAAGGGCTTCACGAGGGAATCACGAGAGGATCACCAGAGATTGAAGCAACCGAAGCAAGTGGAGTTTGGAACAGTAACGCCCAGAATGACTCCCTCTCCCATTTTGGGAGAGGGCTGGGGTGAGGGTGCGCTAAAGATATGCTTACAAACATGTTACATAGTGGAACATGCAGATCATTTTGCGAGTTTTTGGCATTACCCGGAACTGCGTACAGGTTTGTGTCGCCCGCGAAGGGCTCTATCGGCGATTGGAACCACAACGAGGGTCTTCGCATTGCTGGCACAATGCTTCGAACCCGTCGCTATCGGATGTCGCCCACGAGGGGCTGACACTATCGGGTGTGGATTAGGGGTGGCAAACACCGATTTGCCACAGCGGGAGTCAGGGGATCATCATTAGCCACGGTGGTATCTGCAAGCTGGGCATTACCTCCATATACCCATACATAACCATTGAAGTTACTGGAGGGTTGGGGGTGATCGAATTGAATTTATACGAGATCACTCCACTGGGTTGATAACACAGGGGGAGCAATTGCAGGCACCTTGCCATCTTGGCCGGTGGTAGAAGATAAGACCATCTGTTTCCAAAAGTGTATTCTCCAAAGGTTTGAGGGATAAAGCCCAATTTTACTCCAGCGCTTACCGTAGAACGGAAATGCTTGTATTCGTTGCATACCCGGTCCAGATGATTTTGCACAAAGTCCGAAGCAGTTGGGTTATTCCATTGAATATCTGCCCCTGTGAAGGGATAGACATCGATCATTAGCATCCGGGGAGTGACATAATCTTTGTATGAAGTTGGAAGCCGATACGGAGTGGCATCAGGTTTGTTGAGGTTGCTTTTATCAAGATTTATGGCGGAAACAATGTATCTTTCATTCACCGGGAAAGTCGTTTGCAGATGATCTTTGAGCCTTTTGAATGACAGAAAATTGGGAGCTTTAGGTTCGTCTATTCCGAAAAAATATCTTAGATTGGCTACACTGTCGAAACTGCGCAGTTTGGCAATTTTGGCAGGATCGTTGGTATAGTTTGCAAACACATCGTCATAATATTCTATATAGTCCAGCCTTAATACTCCGCGACCATTCCAGTACATCCAGGGGTTTAGATTGCTCATCTGCATATGCCGACCATTCTGTGAGATCACGCCTTGATTTTCCAAAGTATATACAGGTATTCCGTTGATGCCTTTCAAGGGAAATTGAAACTCCAGTGCCCTGCAACCTGTTAGAATATTAGAAACTGGTAGAGACAAGTAGATACCTTTTGTCAGCACAAACTTCTTGTAGGGATTGGACGATTGGTAGAAGTAGAGGCTGTCGTATATAGTGGAGGCAGTAGTCATGCCATCATATTTTATAAAACTGATTACCGCCAGAGTATCAGAATCACTGTAACTATTCAATTGGTCTGCGCGAAATACATATCTGACATTGAGACGGTTATTTTCTATGATTTGCACGTTATTGGTGGTATTTCCCAGAAACCTGAATTCTTTGCCCACTCTGTCATAATTTGCCCCATTTTGCCATCTATAAGTTATGTCTTTGTAGGCATACCCGGCTGTGCCGTTGGGAATCATCCAGTGGTTGTAGTTACTGAAATCAGAGTTGAATTCAAAACTACCTACTCTCGCTGCAGACATGTAAAAGTAAGAGTCACTATTCCTATCATTGTTGTTAACGTTCATCTCGTCGGAATATTCTGCCTCAAATTTCATGTCTAACCCGGACGAGAGGGCACTATAGCCATACTTTTCCAGGCTGGGATTGGTACTTGGATAAAAGATCCAGTCATCAAAAATCACATCAAGAGAGTCGCTATTGAGGATACTAAACATGCCGGTAGGCCCAACGTCTTGTATCTCGTATGCAGTGGTGCATCCCAGGGCGTTAAATCCAGCTTCCCGGGCTTTGGTAGCAATGGCATTAGTACAGTTAAAATTGGTAGTGTAGCTTCTGATCTGGGAGTATGCGCCGATCAGGAAACCATCTGAATACAAGGCAGATAAGCCGATGGCCAGAGTAAGAAATATTGTTACCATTACAAGGATAAGATGTGTTTTCATGATGCCCTCCTATTTGAGTGTTAATTTCTGGATTTTGAGTTTTTGACCGTCTTTATAGATGGTCACTAAATGGACTCCCCGGGGAAGAGGAATTTTCTCTATTGCTATTTCACCGCTTTTCAATGCAGCAGCGGAGATCTGCTGAGTGTACTCAAGCTGCCCCTTGATATTATAGATGCGTAGCTCGGTATTGAGCAGCTTTTCAAATCCGTCTCCAAAAAACTTGATCTGGATATCTGTCCCTTGTCTGGAGGGATTTGGGATAACCCGGAATCCCCAATTGTTCACATGAGGCGTGTTTGTTTCATCATCCACACCTACGGTGGTGTCGCTAAGCTGGGCATTGCCGGTATATATCCTGATTCTGCCTTTGGGCCAGGCATCATCTAGACTCGGTTCGCCGATAGCCACGTCATCGTAGCCATCCGCATTGAAATCCCCGCTGGCCATACTCACTCCGAACTGAAAACCGCTTGAGATGCCATAGAGAAATAGATCCGGAGTCCCATTCATGTTGTTGCCACCCAACCACAGGGCAGCACGTTCCAGGATAAAATCAGCTCCGATGATGTCGCTGTAACCATCACCGTTGAAATCTCCGGTTTCAGTGCAATGATCGAAATTACTGCCTCCATAGGGTGGATTGAGCAGGATATCCCAATCCTGGTCAATAGTGCTGCCTCCCAACCACAGCCTCTGCCCGTATCCGGTCATCATTCCGATAAAATCATCATAACCGTCGTTATTGACGTCGCCCACTGCTCTTGCCACGATCGCGGCTGACTCCGAATAATCCGGTACTATGACTTGAGGAGACTGAAGGTTTAGATCTGGTGAACCGTAATAAACTATCTTGCTGTGGTGATGACCAATTTGCTGATGAAAGATCGAGTAACAGAAATCGTCATATCCGTCGTTGTTAATATCCCCAATCGCATGCAGCCCGCTGTAATCCGTTTCACTGGTACTATCAATGATTATCTGCTGAAATGTTCCGCCCAATATAATGGATACATAACCTGTATAGGAGTAGTAGGGATAGGTCGAGAGCCAAAAATCGTCATATCCGTCTCCGTTGAGATCTCCCAATTCATAGAACTGCACTTGATAAATGGAAGGATCTTCTAAATCAATCACATATCCTGGCAATGTCGAGGGATTTGCCCCGCCAAAGAAGATGTCTAAGCGCTTGGGAAAAAACTCAAGTATCCCAAGATCTTCAAAGCCATCACCATTGACGTCTCCCAACCTAAACATATAATTTTTTGAGAAACAGAACTGGTATGTGCGTGCGCCCTCAATAGAGAAGTCGGCAACTCCATCAAATCCAGGGCCTCCGTAGTAGAAGAGTATCCTTCCATAATCTCTTCCGGTACTTTGGCTGATATCGAGGGTCACGTAGATGCTGTCCGGCACCCACCAGGATTGCAAGACTGCCAAGTCATCATAGCCATCCCCATTAAAGTCCAGGGATGCCAATCTATCACCAAAATGGTCATAATCCTGATCTCCGAAGATGCTCATTGCCAGATTCATGTGGTTTTCAGCGCACAAGCTAAAAGCCCAAACGAACAACATAAATAAAACTAAACATACTTGTTTCATCTTTCCTCCTAATGAACTACAGTGAATTTTGTTATGGCAGTTTGTTTGCCGGACTGGACTTTACAGAAATAAATACCGTTACTATGTAGATCAGGGGTAATCAAGTAACCATTCCCGGAATGAGCTTGATTGATTTCTTTGTACACACATTGTCCTTTGATATTGTAGATCTCGATGGTCAGGGGATCTTGTTCCGGTTGATCACTACCTTTCAGACTGACTGTTATGCTCTGATTGTCCAGTGTAAGGGGATTGGGACTGAGTCGTATAGAAAGCTGCCCTGCCGCAGCGGGAGTCAGGGGATCATCATTTGCCACGGTGGTATCTTCCAGCAGGGCATTGCCGGCATAGACCCAAACATAGCCTGTATAGTTGCCGGAAGGCTGAGGCGCGTATTCATGGGAAGCGGCGATGGCGATGTCAGCATAGCCATCGGCATTGAAATCCCCGGTTACCAGACTATAGCCGAAGTTCTCGTATCCGGGATTGTATTGAATATAATCGGAAGTCCCGTTAACATGCTGTTTACCCAGCCAAACAGCGAATCCACTCCCAAAGCTCGCGCCTACTGCGTCCTCGTAGCCATCGTTATTGAAATCTCCATGTTCCAGGGAACGTTGGAATTCTCCACCACACCAAGCCGGGTCCATATCAAAGCTGGACTCCGTGATATTGATGCCTGTGCCTCCCAACCAGGCATGCATTCCCTCATTACTATTATCACCCATAAAATCATCATAACCATCCGCATTCATGTCGCCCAAGGGTTTACAGCCTCTGGATATTCCAGATGTGGACTGGACAAAATTGATCGGATCATCCGTATTGCCAGAGGCATTACCATAGTAAAGCCGGATCAGATTGTGGGTAGCATCAGAACTCGGAGTGGCAAAACCAGTGGCAAAGTCGTCGTAACCATCGTTGTTGATGTCCCCAATGCCGTTAATAGAAACCGAGTAGGCAGAGCTGGCTTCTCCAGCAGACACAACTTGCTCCGTAAATGTCCCCCCCCAGATGATTGATAGTCTATTCTGATAGGATGGAGAGTGTTTGTAAACGATTCCCATATCATCAAATCCATCTCCGTTAACATCACCTAAAGCAAAGAACAAATAAAAAGTGTAGATATTTCCCCAGAGATTGATCACATGATCGGGATTATCCAGATTGGGAGTGTCTCCATAGAAAAATAGCAGTTTCTCATAACTCTCGTTCCATGATATGTGATCTTCTACGTACATACAGAGATCATCAAAGCCATCACCACTGATATCACCGACTCTGAAAATCCCCAACACAACTCTTCCGCTACTACCATCAAACGATCCTTCGTACGTTAATGCTGGATAAGTGTTTGAGTTAAACCCATTAACACCATAATACAAATATAACTTACCATGCCCCGGGTCAGTAGTTCCAGGATAGATATATCCGTAGTTAGGTGAGCATATTGCCAGATCATCTAATCCATCAAGGTTGAAATCCAGAGATACCATTGAATAGCCAAATGCAGATCTATGGTGCTCTCCCTGAAAGGAAGCGATGACGGGCATATCATTAATCGCATGTACATTAACTGCCAAGAAGGCAAGTAGTAAAATTAGTAGCAAGGACTTGCTGTGTGACATTATTCCTCCAATCCCTTTGGGACAAGTCCAGAATATCTCTCTATAATACTTTAGCAGAGTTATGGCAATTATGACAAACCCCACACCAAAACTACATTAGTTTCTTTGTCAGCATATTTGATGATATCCCGCAAGTAGTCAAGAAGAATTCGGAAATATGGCATAGCATTTCGGGATATTGGCAGAAACGTCGTCAAGAAGCAACGAACATGAGGCGTAGGCAGATACGAAGATCTGCAATCCGGAGGCGGAGGATCGGCGTCCTCCGGCTACGTGAAGATCTGCAATCCGGAGACGGAGGATCGGCATCCTCCGGCTACGTGAAGCGCTGCCATGCGGAGGATTTTTGCGGAGGATGGGTATCGTCCGGCTACGGGGGGAGTGGCGGATTCTACTTGGGAAATCTGGTCTTGAGAGGTTTACATTGACACAAAATAGAGGTTTAGGATATCGGGTTAAGCATAAAATAATTAATCCATGATGGAGGAATCATGTCCGACAAACTTGTTTACGGAACGATCAGTTCGCGAGAAGCGATGGAACTGGAAGAAAAATACGGTGCTCACAATTACCATCCCCTACCTGTTGTTTTGGCAAAAGGCCAAGGTGTGTTCTTATGGGATCCTGAAGGAAACAGATATTTCGACTTCTTGTCTGCTTACTCTGCAGTAAATCAAGGACATTGTCACCCGCACATTATCAATGCGCTGACAGAACAAGCCCAAACTCTTACTCTCACATCCCGGGCTTTTTACAACAACAAGCTGGGTGAGACAGAGAAGTATATCACAGATTTCTTCAATTATGAATCTGTTTTGATGATGAATTCCGGTGCCGAAGCAGTGGAAACCGCTCTCAAGCTCGCTCGTAAATGGGCTTATACCGTCAAAGGTATCGAAAGCGACAGTGCCGTGCTAATTTTCTGCGAAGGCAATTTCCATGGCAGAACCATAGCCATTGTATCCGCTTCCACCGATCCGGATAGTTATGATGGATACGGACCTTTCTTACCAGGCATCGTCAAAATACCTTATAATGATGTCAATGCTCTCAAAGAAGCTTTGGAAAAACATGGTAAAAGCGTTGCCGGTTTTGTGGTAGAACCTATTCAAGGCGAAGCTGGCGTCATGGTGCCGGATGATGGTTACCTGAAGGCTTGTTACGACCTTTGCAAACAGCACAATGTGCTTTTTATAGCGGACGAAGTGCAGACCGGTATTGCCCGTACAGGTAAACTCCTCGCAGTCGATTATGAAAACGTGAGACCCGATGTATTGATCCTGGGCAAAGCCATCTCCGGCGGTGTCCTACCTGTCTCCGCAGTATTGGCAGATAAAAAAATCATGATGACCATCAAACCCGGTCAGCATGGCTCCACCTTTGGCGGATTCCCTCTGGCATGCGTAGTAGCAAAAGCTGCTTTGGAAGTAGTAAAAGACGAAGGCTTGGCTCAGCGCGCTTATGAGCTGGGAAAATTCTTCCGTGAACAATTACGTAATATCAAGAGCCCTATGCTGAAAGTAGTGCGTGGTAAGGGACTGCTCAATGCCATCATCGTAGAACCGATGAATGGTTTTGAAGCGTGGGATGTATGCCTCAAGCTCAAAGAAAAGGGCTTGCTGTGCAAACCTACTCACAGGCATATCATTCGCTTTGCACCACCTCTGGTCATTACCAAAGAACAGCTTCAGGAAGCCGTTGACATTATTACCTCGGTTTTTGACGAGATCAGCAAATAATCGCTAATAACTAATATACAATGACATACCGGAGGGGGAGCAATCCCCCTTTCGGACTATATAATATTGACTTTCTCTGTGCAGATTTATGCAAGCTGCCGGAACAAACATTAATCTCGATAAGGAAATTGAATTGGACTTACTCAACGTCAAACCAGATTACAGAAGTGGATTTGTGGCAATCATCGGAAAGCCCAACACCGGAAAATCGACTTTACTCAACAAGGTATTGGGAGAGAAACTCTCGATAACTTCTTCCAAACCCCAGACCACGCGTTATGCCATCAAAGGTATCCTCAGTGATGAGGATAAACAAGTGGTTTTCATCGATACTCCCGGTTACCTCAAACCTC
>PHBQ01000043.1 GCA_002841975.1 Candidatus Cloacimonetes bacterium HGW-Cloacimonetes-1 | reverse complement strand
GAGGCAGTGGTAATCGAACGGCCAGCATTATCATTGAGGCTGATCTGTACAGTCTCGGAGCCAAACCAATCACCGGGAGCGCTAAAGGTTACTAAGTGCTGATCGATCGTATACGCAGTATTCAGGTTTCCTGTAATGGCGATTGTCACCAATTCCTGATCGGTATCCTCATCATGGATATAGGAACTCATATCAACTTCATATTCCGTCCAGCGCAGATAGGTAAAGGACTCCGGTAAATTTACAAATTCCGGGCTATCGTTGACTGCCGCCACATGAACCCACATAGATTGTGAAACTGTGGCAGAAGAAGCATCACTGGCAGAGATCTCAATATTTTCAGAACCGTTGTAGTTTGGTAATGGAATGATGCTGAGCAGATTGCCATTGATCTCAAAACTCAGATGCTCGTTTGCACTTATATAGTAAGTAAGCGTACCATTATCCGGATCACTGAAATAGGAACTGAGATCGAAATCCGTGAGCGGTATATCTTCAGTGAGAAAAAAATCCGGGATCACAGCTGCAATAACCGGTGCATTGTTTACGACATAGATATACGAGGAGCGGAGGTAACTGTGCGATGCCCGACTATTGGAATTCACCGTTAGGCGTACGCCGTAGCTGCCGGGAGTGGTGTAAGTATACGAGGGGTTTTCCAGATCGCTGTCGACAGTTCCATCGTTATTAAAATCCCAGTTCCAGGAGATAATATCGGAACCATCCGTAGTAAATGCCTCACTGGTAAACTGAACTACTAACGGTGCCTGTCCTGTCAATGGACTTGCACTGAAAGTGGCAATCACGGGGATGCCTGTAACCTCGACCTCGATCGGAATAGTAAACACAGGAGTAAGCGGATCATTGCTGGTTATTACCAGATCTGCCCAGTAGATACCGTTATTGAGCCCCGCACTGTTAAACCCGAGACTTAATGTAGCAGATCCTCCGGATGTTATGGATTGAACTCCCGTAGTCACGCTAATCCAGGGAACACCGGTTACGATTGAGGAACTTACCTGCAGTGTGCCACCGCCTATATTATTCACGGTCACATCTCTAGTGGCAGTGCTGTACTGTTGCATAGTCATAGCAATACTCAGAGTAGGGCTTTGAATTTGAGGAGCGGGAACGCCTGTAGCAGATAGACTGATATTGGTAGTGGGAGTGCCCGGATCGTTGGAAGTAATGGTCAGCTGTCCACTAATGCTGCCCAACTGGCTTGGCAAAGCCGTCACGAGCAGATTATAGCTACCGCCGGCAGGAATAGTGCGTGATGTGGCAGATAGTGTAAATTTCGCATTGCTGCTGTGCATGCTGCTGATCACGAGTGGCGCAGCCCCGAGGTTGCGGATCAATAGAGTATCCGAAACCGCATGCCCCACAAAGATGTTGCCAAAACTGAGAGCGGGAGGAGAGACTGCAATCTGAGCAGTATTGGAGCGGACTTCAAAATCGAGCCTGCTCGTTGCCTGGAGTTGATTACTGATGTTGTCGTAAACCTTGGCAATCACATAGTAAGCTCCCGGTGTGAGGAGATTGTTTAAATTCCAAGCTGCTGAAGTACTTGCATTTTGGTAAGCCGTTAAACTAATCACTCTGGACAGCGGAGTTAGTACCATCAAGCCGTTTGGATCATAGAGTTTGGATTCGATCCTGATGTTTTGGGTGTAGAGATTGGTATTCAGGGTTTGTCGAACCGTCAGTAAACTCTGGGGTGTGATGATCTGAGGTTCTGCTGTCATTTCCACAATTGCGGCATTGGCAAATGGCCTGTTAAAATCCAATTTACCCAGCATCACCATGGTACCTGTGGGATCTGCCCCGGTTTCATCGAGTGTAATCCGCACGGTATTTTTTTCCTCGGTTCCAATGTTTACCCAAGCTGGATTGATGTTGTAATAGCTATCCTGAATAGTAGTAAGAGGAGCCGTCAAGTTCCCCAGATACTGGTTGTTGAAATAGACTCTGCTGACCTCGGTGGCAGATACTTGCTGGCAGGAGAGCTTGAGCTGTGCATTCTGGACGATGGATGCATCTGTAAAGATATTGAACTCTATGGGAGCATTCAAGGCACTATTGGTAATCAGCATATCCATGTCGTTATCTGCGACGCCTTCGCCGAGGTTATTCTCATTGTCGTGAGTGGTGAGGTTGTAATTTGCATAAGTCATGAAGATCGGGATAGTGGTCAACTGTTGCGCCGTGGAATTTGTCTGCAACAGCAAAGCCCCTTCATAAAGTTCATAAACCAGATCGGCAGTATTCATCGTGATCGTCACAACTGCACTATTACCTCCGGTAATGGTTCCGGAGCTGGGGCTGAAACTCAGCCAGGTGTCAGTAGGATCGCTCTTCACCAGTGTGTATTGCATGGTTCCCAATCCCGTATTGTGCAGAGTAATGGTTTCGATAATGGTCCCCACCTGATTGGTGTAGGCATCGAGGTAGGCGGGAGTCACAGTATAGCTCACCGGATGTTTCCCGATACCGCTAAGCCCCAGCTGTAAGTTGGGATTACTCAAAGAATTGTTGATGATATTCAGAATCCCATTTTCTGCTACTGCAAATTGGGGACTATAAACCACATTTACATCCAAAAACTCATCAGGTGCGATGGTGGCATTTTGGGTAGCAACCGAGTAAGCGGGATTGGAACTCATCAATGCCGAGATGCTGAGGTTTATGTTTCCGGTATTAGTGATCCGCAGCGGAAGTGTTCTGCTGCTGCCTATCTCTACTGTTCCAAAAGCCAGGGAAGTGGGACTGGTACTGATCCCGATATAACTCTGGATGGCATTTCCACCGAAGTTGATCGGAAGCGTGGGGAACTGGGGATCATTGGATGCAATATTCAACACGCCATTAAACACTCCTGCCGCTTGTGCGGCAAAATTGACGATTATTGCACGCTCCGCACCAGGTTGTACCGTGAAGGCTTGGCTGGGAATATTAAAGCCGGGGGTCGTGGAACTGATCGATGTCACCAGCAGCGGGAGTTGTCCCTGATTGGTGATTATGAGCACCTTCATCACAGATACGCCTGTAACCGGTTGCCCATAGTTTAGTGTGGTGGGAACTACGCTTATATGCGGATATGGAGTGAGTCCCTGTCCGGATAGACTGAGGGGGTAATTGGGACTGGCACCCGCATTACTGTGAATGACAAACGTCTCCGCATAGGTAGTCGCGGCTGCAGGTGCAAATACGACCATCATTGTAGTGGAATCTCCTCTGGCAACGGAGAATGGAAGCGTTGTCGTTGTCGTAAAGGAACCCGACGGAGAGGTGATGCTATTCACCACTAAGGTCGCGGTACCGGTATTTTTGATTTTGAAACTTCTGCCGGAATTCGCATTGGTATAGACACTGCCATAGTTATACTGCGTGGGGCTAACTACCACTTCCGGTGTGGGTGTTTTACCATATCCGGATAATCCTAGCTGCAGCGCCGGAGTATTGGTGGCATTGGAAAGAACTGTGATTGTTCCGATATTCAGCCCGGAAAGCGTTGGCTGGAACGTAATCTGTAGCGTCCTTGTCCCGCCTGCCGGGATAGTTAATGCCGTTGCTCCCAATCCAAAGGCAGGATTTGAGGAGGTGATGGACGTAACATTGAGGAGTTCGGAACCGGTGTTGCGAATCGTGAAGATCTTTGTTTTAAACTCCCCCACCAGAGTAGTGTCATATACTGCGGAGGTTGGGGTTAACGTGATCGCTGGATAACCTTGCACCATCAAACTTACCGGAATTGTGAGAGTCGGGGTATCCGGATCATTGGAGTGGAAACTGATGTTACCGTTATAGTTTCCGCCATTAATACCATTGGGAGATAGTTTGATGGGAATCGACACATTGCTGTTGGAAGCTATTGTGCCTTTGTACTTCGTGCTTCCCAGCCATCTGCCATCGTCAACTCTCTGCAACGGTCCGTTAATATCGCTGATCAGGAAATCGTTGCCATCATGTGCAATAGTGTAGGCATAGCCATTGTCCCAAAAGCTTTTGCTGCTAACGATAGTGGCTTGGTTTCCGCTGAAAGCTATTTCCAGGATGTTACCACCGATTGATACGCTATCTTGAACACTATTCTGATATGCCCAGATACTAGAATTGCCATATTGAGGGACATAGCATAGCTGTGAAATATTTGTGATATTACTATAGTACTCTCTCAACACACTTCCCGCAGTATTGTATCGCTTAAAGGTGGTCGGTGCGTTTGCACTGAAAGAATTTGCCACTATGAGGTTCTCTCCATCAAAGCAAAATGCCATGAATCCGGATGTATCTGTTTGGAAGTAGTTCTGGGGCAAGTTTAAGCTACTGCTTTGCAGAGTGGATAAATTGTAGCGATACAGAATCCCACCCTGGCTGCCGATCCACAGATTTGTTCCATCCCAACTGACTCCTATGGGTCGGTCGTGGATCTGGTAACGTTGCACTTCTGTGACATTGGGTAGGGAATACTTGATCAGTTCGTCTGTGTCTAAACTGACAACATAAATATCTGAATCTACTACCACTGCCCCCATATTATGGAAGAATAATGGATACTGGGCACTTACATCTCCGATCAGGCGAGTTGGCTCTACTGTCCCTGTAATGCCTGAACGCGTAACGGGGATCAGTGATTGGCTGATATTCAGGTTGTAGTTCAGAGGAGTGATCCCGTTATTCGAGACCACGAGGTTTTGCTCCTCTGCTGCATCTGTCATCAGACTGGATGTAATAGACATGGGACTAATGCTGATGTTGGGGGCTTCAAGGCATATCCCGTTCAGTGCAATATTTAGCACCTGGTACAAGGGATCACTGCTGTTAAAGCTCAATATACCGCTATGAACACCAAGCGTAGTGGGGTTGTAATGGATCTGCAGTTCATAGCTTTGCCATGGTAAAATCTCCAGATTTGTTTCCGTACAACTGAATTGTGAAGATGTCGTGATGTTATTGATCAAGAGAGTGGCACTGCCATTGTTTTCGATAATGTATGGCAGGCTCAGCGGATAACCCAGATAGGCTGCTCCAAAGTCGATACTTTGAGCTGCAATCCCGATCGAGGGAGTACCGGAAACATTCATATGTACCGGGATCGTGATCATACTATTGACCGGATCATTGGTGGCAACTTTCAAGCTCAGGCTGTAGTATCCATCAAAGACATTGCGTGCAGAGAAATCCAGGCTAACGTTTTGGCTCTGCCCGGAACTCACGCTGCCGCTGCCGGAACTGAAACTAAGCCAATTGAGTTCCTGAATCCCATCATCGTGCCTGGTCATATAGTTCTTGGAATCTTCCAAAAGATAGAAATCCTTGCCATTATGCGCAAAGGCATAGGACAAGCCCATGGGAATCGCCAAGGTATCCAAGATGCTGACGCTAGTTCCAGAAAAGGTGAATTTTACTAGCCGCTGTAAAGACGATTGGAGAGCATAAAATGCACTGTGGCTCGGTACATATGCGATTTGGGAACTACGCGCCAAAGTGCTGGTGAATTGAGCTTGCATAGTTCCGGTCAAGCTGATCTTATAAATCGTGCTGCCGGTATTAGCTGCATTGCTGATATAGAGGGCGTTGTCGGCATAAGTGATAGTAGGGGTGAAACTACCCATGGGATTCATAAATGAACCCATCGCGGAACCACTTGCAGAATACCGATAGATTCTACCCTCTATTGATGCGATGAACAAAGAGGATCCATCTGTAGTAATGCTGTACGGAGATGCATGAATTTGCCAGCTATTCTCCACGGTTTCTGTGGCGGGATTGTATTTCTTCAATGTATGGTCGGCATAGCCGAGGTAATATAATTTTCCTTGTAGCCATACCATCCCTTTGCAGTGAAGATCCAAACCGGAATAAACACCACCGGCATTGCTGCGTTCGCTTTCCTGCACACTCAGAACGTACTCCAATGGTAAGCCTTGCAGATTTGATATTTGTAATGACCTCTGAGCAGTTTCACCGAAATTTAAAGCAACATCAAATGATGTGGGATTGATGTTTACAATCGGGGGTAATGCCCCTACTCCACTGAGATTGAGCACTATCTGGGGTTGGGCAGGAATATTTGTGGATAGTGTGAGAGTTCCAAAGAAATTCCCGGTATGAACAGGAAGGAAGTTTACTGCCAAAGTGGCTGTTTGCAGGGGAGGAATAGTAAGCGGAACCTGCAGGCAATTGAAAGAACCATTGCTGAAGCTAAATCCGCTGATATTAAGATTTGCAGTACCATTATTCGATATCTGCATATTTATGGTTTTTGTAGTGTTGAATATTACAGAGCCAAAATCTAACTCTGCAGGGGTGATCTGAACATTGGGATCACCGCTGACGTTGAACTGAACAGGAATACTGAGCAATGGGTTCAGATTGTCATTGGAACGCAATATGAGCGTTGTGGTGTACAATCCTGCTAATAAGTTTGTAGCATTCAGTGAGATTTCGGTATTCTGGCCACTATTGGGAGCTTCCGTACCAAAACCAGGTAACACGCTGAACCATGTGGGCATTGGGGTGACACCGCTCGCCGGATATGACACGTTTCCAGATGTGGTTCCATGTGTATTGGACGCTGTATTATCGTTGATATTACCTGCATCAAATGCCCAATAACCGCTTAAGTTTGGCTCTTGATTACTGAGTCTGCTGTACATAGTTTGCTGCAGATAATCTTGAGTCTTGGCTACATTATAGATCCGCAATTCGTCGATTTCACCATCAAAACGGTAATAACGGGATGCCTCGGAAGAGTATTTGCCAATAATCCAAGGATCGGTATTTCCGTTGAAAGCCGTCAAAGTGGTCGATCCCAATAGCTGCCCATTGAGGTACAGCTTGATGGTTCCGGATTGGTAAGTGACCGCTACATGATACCATTGATGCAATGAAAGCTGATTTGTGAACTTCAGTTCTTTGGTCATTGTGCTATTCCGCATCACCACTGCCAGGTTTTTATTCGTAGTTTGAGTATCAAAGCCATCGGTATAGATGCCAAAGAAACCACTGAAATTATTGGCAGACTTGCTGATCAAATACTGCTTTCCACCCGCTTCCGTAAAGCCGATTGAATTTCCACCAAGGTCCGATTCCACTTTACACCACAAAGACACGGTGAAAGCTCCACCTCCCAGTTGGATAGCCCCACGATTGGGTATCGTGGCATATTGAGGATTGGTGCTACTGTATCCTGATACCTTGAGAGACTTTCCAAAGTTCTCGTCAACAGCCCAGTCGAGAGCAGAACCGCCAAGATTTGTGATCTCCAAATTACTTGTTCCATATCCTCCGGACACTGCAGAGGCATTGATCTGCAGAGGAGTTGCACTGATCTGAGGAGGCAATACCGCCGATGCCAAAATGCTGAGCAAGATGCTTTCCCCATTTCCGGCATTAGAGCTAATCTGCAGGTTTGTATTGTAATCTCCGGGATCCAAAGGACTGAAATCTATGCCGATCTCACGGCTTTGATTGTACCCGAGGCTAAATACCGTCTCGGATACTGCATAGGAGGGGTTGACCATAGTGATGCCTGATACTTCCAAGTTTTGAGGTCCCAGATTGGTAATAGTGATACTTTTGTGGTACTGAGAACCTATAAAACACTCTCCAAAGTCCAGGGTGCTGGGAGTCACTGAAAGATATGCCTGATTCGGGATTATCTCCGCTATGATTTCAACGTTTACCACCGGTGCATCCGGGTCGTTGCAAGAGATTTGGAGTGCTCCCTGATACGAGCCCACGCTGGATGTTTGAAGCGTGACAGCTACTTCCGTTGTTTCGGAAACACCCAGCTGCAAGTTGCCTGGCTGGCAGGTCACACCGGGTTCCAAGCCCACTAGTGAACTCAGCACCAATGGCTCGTTTCCGGTGTTGCCAATAGTGAGATACAAGGTGCGGGCAATTTCACTGGGTAAAATCCCAAAATCCAATGAGAGCGCACCCAAGACTATCCTTGGTTGATTGGGCATGACCGTGATTTGGATACGCATTACGTCGTTGAGGAGATTGCTGGATTGGTCGTAAACGGCTGTTTCCAGATAATAGGTACCTGCAGTGATTAATTCCGGCAGTAAAATGGATTCAACAAAAGCGTCATCACCAAATGCCTGAATTGTGAGAGCCCGGCGTTGGCTGAGCAGTACTCCATTTTCTGCATCGACCAGTTTGGACTCTGCCAAGATGGATTGGGAGGCTAATTGGGTATCCACTTCGATGCTGAGATTTACTGTTTCTCCCGCAATATATGCGGATTTGTCACTCTGAATGTAGCGGATTTGAGCATCAAGAATGGTATTGTTGAGGATCAATTGCCCGGAAGAAACCTTGATGCCGTTCCCACTTTCATAGACGTCTGCTTCGATGCTGATGATGTTTTTGCCTATCGCAGTCACGAAGAGGGGATTCACATCAAAGAGGCTATTGCTATACTGCGCTGCTGCTCCATGCAAAATCCCCAGATAGTTACCATTGATGAACACTTTGCTAATCTCACCGGATTGGTCGTTGACGTCATAAGCTTTGACCACCAGGCGTGCCGAATAGATTTCCGGGATATTGGCATAAATATTAAACTCTATAGGGTTGAGCGGAGAATTGAACGTGATGGTGGTATTCATGTCGTTGTCCGGAACATTGGTATTGGCATTGTTGTTGTTGTCATATTCTGTGTAATAATATCCCTGCTTGATATAGGTGAGATTGAGCGGTACTGTCGAGTTTACTATATCATTGGAATTGAACAGCAGGGCTGCAGTCCGAGCTCCCGGATCCAGCATATTGGGATTGAAATAGATCGTAACTGTTTGCTGTCCTCCGGGTAGGATCGTACCTCCCGCAGGAGAATGGTTAAGCCATTCAACTCCGTCCCCATTATCCTGAAGCATGCCTTGCCACATCAAGGCTTCACTGCCGAGGTTGCGGACTACAACAGTTTTTGAGAGGGCTTCCTCTGCCACACCCATGGCAGTAATGCTGTATGAACTTAATGCAATAATCGGCGGTTTCACCACGTTGGCGGAGACCGGAACGGACACTGAAGGCCGCAGCGGATCATTGCTTTGCAATATGAAGCTTCCTCCAAATGCACCCTCAACTGATGAATTTAAACTGATGTTCACAGACGTACTTCCAAAGGCAGGAATACTGATCTGCACTGAACTGAAGCTCAATTGCGGGTTGGTAGATGAAATTCCGACCGTGAGAACATCCGTACCGGTATTGCGTATCACAAAAGCACGAGGGCTACTTTGACCGGTGTAGACTTTGCCAAAGTTGATCGCCGTACTATCAGTCACAAGCACCGGTGTACCGATAACAGTGATAGCAATAGGGATGTGCAATTGGGGATTGATCGAACTATTGGAATTGATCGTAATCCCGGAACTGTAAGTGCCCGCAACAACCCCATTCAAGGCACTTTGCACGGTAAGCTGGTTGCTGCCACCGGGGTTCACGTTTCCAGCGGGAGGTGTAAGACTGAGCCAAGTAGGAGGATTGGGATCCAAACTAGCAGACCATTCCAGGGTCATCTCTCCTGTATTGGAAATATTTAACACTTCGGAGTATGATGCTCCGCTGTCATAGCTGAGATTTACCTCACTCTGGTCAACCACTATCATGGGAAGAGATAGACCGGAACCGCTGAGTGCAACGACTTTGGGAGATTCGCCATAGACATCATTGAAAATGCTCAAAACTCCACTATCCACTTGATTTTGCGTGGGAGTATATGTGATATCCGCATAGACGCTGCCCCCCGCAGTGATCGTGGTTCCCGAGACCGCGCCAATTGCAAACTTGGCGTTATTGCTCGTTAGATATGGACTGCTCAGCTGAGCGGTGGCAGCTCCGTTATTATGAATATAGAGCCGGATCGTCCCGGAGTTCCCTATCAGTACATTACCAAAGCTCAAATTCTCCGGATCAGTAGAGATATCGGCTACCGGATTGACTGTGATAATGACTGAGGGGGAATTCACATTTACAATTCCGTCACTGATCCGGATGATTATCGAGTTTGATCCATTCCAATTGGAGTTGGGAACAAGCCGCAGATTTGGTGCGGTAAAGCTCCAGGTGCCATTTGTCCAGCCGGAAACGTTTGTAACACTGAGGGCATCGCCATCCACGTCACCGGTAAATTGCGTGATATTAATCACCAATGGAGTATCCTCATTGGTACCGAAACCGGCAGGGAAGCTCAGCACCGGCGGGTCATTCACGGCATTAACCGTGATCTCAACCGTTGCCGCCATCGAGTAGTTTGTTCCGTCATAAATGCGGTAGCTAAAGCTGTCCGTGCCGTTATAGTTCGCCACCGGCGTATAAGTGAAAGTTCCGCTGCCTTGCACCGCTAAGGTACCATGCCCGGAAGTACTGACAACTTCCGCAATGGGAGGGCTAATGCTGTAGGCTATATCATTGCGTAATAACCCGTTATATATGGTAACGCTTAAACTTGTGTCTTCATTGGTGCTGTAGCTATCGGCGATAGCCAGAGGTGCACTATATGCCACATTGCTGTTGTTTGTGCTGTCATTATCCAGCGTGGAAGTGCTGATGTTCGCTATTCCTACCATAGCCGGAGCTACCATAATTCGTGCCGGAATATCAATGTAAACACTATCCCCTGCTGCCAAAGAACCGATCACCCAGATATAGGCCCCGGCATTGCTGCTGATGCCCGCCGGCAGGCTTTCGATCACGCTACCAAAGGGGAGACGGAAATTTACTGCAACGTTCTGACCTGCGATAACACCGACGTTGCGAGCAGTGAGACGATAGTTCGCCAGACCTCCCAGCGTATAAGTGGCTGGATTGGAGATATTAATACTGAGGTCACAAGCGCTGTAAAAGCTGTTTTCTTTGAGTAAAAGCCACGAATCAAAGACATTATCAAAATAATCCGCTATCACTATCTTGATGTGATGGCTGACCCCGGGGCTGACATCTGCAACGGCGATCAGAGGTGTCGTAAAGCCGTCGGCTTGAATATCATAGGGTGCTGTATAAGGCGATGTATAGTCATTTGCCTCAGGCTGATTATCGATGTAATACTGCGAGTTGCTGAGAGGATTGATATTTACTACCGAGACGGGAGTAGTAGTCCCGGGAAGTAGGGCAATATTAACCCCATCCACGATGATAGCCAGGATATCTGAATAGTCTACGTTTTCCGGATATTCTTCGGAAGCCAGTAGATATTGCAAAGATATGCGATTGTACTGTGGTACAAAATCAAATTCCAATGCGGCTGCATCATTGGTTACTTCACCGGCCAGCAGATCCAGATCACTGTCCCCGGGCAGGTAGTTATTTGTAGATTTAGCTGCAGAGTTATTGGGACCCGCCAGATTGGACACGGCTCCCGAGGAGAGGAGGATACCGTTTTGGATGCCCAAGCCTGCAGAGTTACCGCCACTAAAG
The DNA here is from genome assembly GCA_002841975.1 of Candidatus Cloacimonetes bacterium HGW-Cloacimonetes-1. Classification (GTDB taxonomy): domain Bacteria; phylum Cloacimonadota; class Cloacimonadia; order Cloacimonadales; family Cloacimonadaceae; genus PHBQ01. The sequence goes on along the minus strand of PHBQ01000043.1, from coordinate 11,224 downwards.
GTACCACCAGCACGTACATGCCCTGTGTACACTACATTGGAGACCGTGATCCCCTGCCCCTTGAGGTGATCTATCATACTCTGAGCAGTGACGCCATTCTGTCCCACTCGGGATATCTGGAGTCCGCGCGTACTGGGCACAGCTTCTGTTTCTTCGGAAACTACAGTACTGTTTCTATTGATTAAGATCTTTCCGGATGCTGCCGAAATCTTGGCACCGACGTAACTAATGATAATACTCGTGAGTAGAAGTACAAGGATTAATTTTATATTCTTCATTTTTCTCTCCTCAATCAGTTTTTACTGCCGGAATGTCCGGATTTAGCAGGGGCAACATCGCCCGTAACATAGAAGAATTGTCTGTTTAGCCCACTTGTTATTGGTATCGACAAGTTTGGTGTAGTTACCCAAAGCTGCCAAGGACCTCCGGGAGATTCCGCATGGTAGATCTTGTATTGCGAGGCACTTGCCAGGGCAGACCAACTGAGTACTATTCCGCTTTGGCTATGCTCGAGATGAAGGTTTTGGACATTGTTTCCCTGGCCGGTGATAGCTGAAACTTCGTCCGAGAAATCGCCGGCATTGGCAACGCTATCCCGTCCCCTGATCGCAAAGTAATAGGTCGTTCCGGGACTGAGCCCTGTGATCGTAGTTGCTGTAGTTCCCGGATTTGCCAGTTCTGGATCCTGAGCATTGTCCCATTTCAGATCCTGTTCCGTAATCCCCTCACTCGTACCATAATAGATCTCGTAGGATGCAAAATGATTATCGGCACTGGGGCTCCAGGCCAGAGTTACGGAGTTACCGCCACTGGTGGTCACTTCCAGGCTTTCTATCCATTGGGGTGGAGTGGCATCCAGCCGCACGTAATAATCGTCCGCGATGCCCATAGTCTGGGCCGTACCGGTATAGCTCCAGCCGCTGCGCCGCAAGTTTTGAGCGCGGAATTCAAAGCAGAGGTGTTCACCATCCAATCGCCAGGTAATAACCTGTTGTACGTTTATTACACTCGAATTACTGTAGCCTGAAATAGCTGTCCAAACATCAGCGGGATCGTAAACCCCATTTCCATTGCGATCATATCTATACTGCAAGGTAGATGCATCGACTATCATCGCATCGCTAAATGTAACTTCAGCGACTATTTGCCATACATTGAGCAAGGGATGATCCACCTGCTCCGGCGCTACTATGGAGGTCATAGGCACAGGATAGAGTATACTCTGTGCCGTGATAGGGATGGTGACCGTAGAACCCGTGCTGTTATTGGATGTAATAGTCAGCGCACCATCATAGTTCGCGGTCCCTGTCGGCACATAGGTGATCTGCAAGGTTCTGGTTTCATGGTGAGGGATGACGACATTGTTAGAACTAAGCCGGAAAGCGGCGTTCGGAATACTGAACTGACTGATATTGAGATTGTTGTAGCCGCCATTGTAAAAATCGATTTCCAGCATCAGACTATCGGTTACCATCACCGTAACAAAATCGAGGCTTGCAGGATCATAACTGAGTACTGGATCGGGCTGAATTACCAGAAATTCGGTCCAGCAGATATCCTGCTGAATATTGCTGACATTGTTATAAACAATAGTCTGCACCTGGTATGTGCCGTAAGCTATGTCAGCAGGGATAGCTCTTTGAATACTGACCGCATCGTCCGCATTGCCATGAATTGTATAAACCTCCGAAGCTCCTGCAACGTTGATCCCGTCCGGATCCAAAATGTTGGTCTCGATGCGGATCACCTGCGTAGCCAGGTCGGTGTCGATCTCCTGCGTGATGCCGATATTCATCCCGGGGCTAAAGATACTATCTGCCAGAGTGATGTTGCGAATCGTGGCATGGTGAGTTTGTTGATTTAAAATCAGCTGACCCCAGTCTATCGTGGTCATCCAGGTCTCATGGCTCTCATTTACACGAATCTGGACCCGATTCACGCCCATGGGTCCTGGAATTACCCAAGCAGGATCCAATACAAATACTGTAGTACTCCACTGTTCATCCGCACCTGTAAGTGCTCCTGCAAAGTTTCCATTGATATAGACGTGATCAAGCTCGCCACTTGTTTCATCTACATCCCATGCCAGGATACTCAGCTGCGCATCAGTGATGTCTGTCTCCGTGACGAAGATGTTAAACTCTACGGGATGGTTAGCATCCGTATCTGCTATATAGACATCCATATCAAAATCCGGAACACCTTCCTGCGCGTTATTCTCGTTGTCTATGGAAGTAAAATTGGCCACAGAAACAGCCAAAGTGGCATTAATGTATTGCGCAGGATTAAATACATCGTTGCTCGAGATTTCGATATTTGCATTATAAATACCCTCAACAAGACCCGTGGAATTAAAAGTCACAACGATCTCCACACTTTCACCCGGAAGAATAGTGCCGGAAGATGGGGCTTCCGAGAGCCAATCAACTTCTCTGGTTTGTGATCGGTTGGAACTCAGCCATGTGGAATAATCATCCGCTCTATCGAATCGATTTGAGCCCCGTGCATTGTTCTCCGGAGGTGTTTTTGAACGTACTGTACAGTCGACAATGCGCGGTTGAAGTCCGTTGCGAGACATATCGCTAATCTGAAATTGGGCCGCCACATCCCCGGTGTTGGTAATAGTAAAGGAGTTTTGCGCAATGCCTTCACCTAAAATTGAAGCACTAATATTGGAGGTGCTAAGTACTAAGTTCGGACTTGATTGAACACTGATCAGATTGGCTTTTGTGATGGTACTCGTCCTACTCCCGTTGGTAACCGTAAGACTGACGGAATAGGTGCCGGCGGTGGCGTAACTATGTTGCGGATGCCTTTGGGTACTAGTGGTTCCATCACCAAAATTCCATAAGAAGGTCTGAGGAGCTCCAGTGGAATACTGTGTGAAATGTACCGGTACTTGAGTTGCCACTGAAGTCGTGCCGGGATCAAAAAATGCACTCAAGGGTAGATTGCCTATATCAAGTGAGGTCGGAGATACTGCTTGCACCGATGTTATTTCATTGCTGATAGTATTGATGCATGTAAAAATACCTGTTGTTGCAGTACCATTATTTGCAGCATATACCCAAGAACCGTCCAGGTTACAAGTGATGGCATCAATTCCATAATACCCCCCTGTACAATCGGCGGCTATTTCAAAATAGTTGTGATATGTGAGGGTGCCGTCGGATTCCACATCGTATTCGTATACGCGATCCGGTGAATAATAGGTTGAGAGGATAAACAGCTTACTACCATCAGCACTATAGATTGCCGATGTTGATCCAGTAAATTCAGTGAATTGCTGAAGCTCCGTGATAGTGTTATCCGGATTCAGCTTTATGCTTTTACATTGAACACCTGACTGATTTAGAAACGCAGTCTTACCATTAGGATGTATGGTGATATTAATCAGCGAGGTACAGCCCGTCATACTGATCCCGCTGTAACTCAATGCACCGGTATTCAGATCCAGCAAATACTGATGAACTATACCATTTGCATATTCATTGAGTAATACTTTGCCATCGGGACCGATTGCAATGCCTTGCGCCATGAGCGGGGAGATATCGATCGTGTTGTCTGTCGTTCTGGATTCCAGATCCAAGACTGCAACCATTGTACTAGTCCCACCATCTGCGACCAAGGCAAATCTGCCGTCTTGGGAATAGGCTATATCTTCCGGTGCAAAACCGATGTTATAGCTTGCTTGAATTGTGGGATTAAAGGGATTATTCATGTCTATCTGGTAAACCATAAAATCTTCAAAGCTACTCAGTAACAACCTGTTGTTAACAGGCACCAGGGCAGAACCTATCAGGGAGTTTGTCCCCAATTGGCCGGCTAAGTATGGACCAAATACAGTATTATCTGCGGTATCAACAATCTGGATGTGACGTTCATTGGTGTTTACCGCCACAATGTACTCCCGCAATTCTTGCATCTCGGCATCTGACCTGGGTATGATCCTAAAGCTCGCATTCATATAGTCCAATATCCCTGTAATTGACCTCCAATCCCTGCTTAAATCCATGTTTTGCCAGGTATGTTGCAAGGGATAAAGCCGATCGTCGATGCGCACCGATCCACTCTGCCCGCTGACAATAAATTCCTGATTGATATCCGGTACTTGGGAAACACTCACCTGTTCAACTTTTATCAAAACTCCCTCATATTGTTCAGCCAGCAGTCCTACAATGTTTCCCGGTAACAGCAAAGTCGGTGCTGGCAAAGCATTTCCATTACTGAGGATGATCACATTCGAAATCTGATCGAGTTCGGTCTGCCCCTCATATTCTGTTACTAATCCTGTTACCAACACATTGTCGCCGACTGTTACGGGGTGATTCCAATCGTGAACCATCAATCCGCTCCAGGCTCCACCTAAGGGATCTCCCAGCCAATATAATCCGCGTGCCAGGTTTGCCGCTGTAACAACGGCATTGACTTGTACTACCTGCCCTAAGAGCGGTGAGACATAATCTGTCAAAGTAGAATACTGCACTTCATAACATGTTTTAGCTGCACTATATATCATTTCAGAGTCAGTTCGGGGATTAATATGATATGCGGATGTATGGTAATCAACGATACCGGTGATACTTTGCCACATCTGCCCATAAGCGATGTTGTTCCAAGTGTGACCAACCGAGTAAAATCCATCGTCAATCAGAGTTGTTCCCGCAGCGTCCATAACCGTAAAAATTTGTGATGTATTGGGTAAAGTGTTCACGATCACATTTTCCAAACGACACAATACACTTTCATAAGCTTCGGAAACTGCCGCCGTGTTAAGCAGCGTCGAGGCGGGAAGAGTATTTCCCGAAGAGAGGATATAGGTACCTGTCAATTGTCCCAGAGCTGTGAAGCTACCGGTTTCTTGCACATATCCGGTAAGCAGAACTCTATCTCCCAAGCTTACTGTTTGAGAGGAATTGATCTGTAATCCGCTCCAAACTCCTCCGCCGGAATCACCGATAAAGAACTTACCACCGGTATATCCGGTCCCGGTCACCACACCCTCTACAGTTACTTTCGTGCCATTGTAGGGTGATAATCCGTTGGAATTGAGAGTATACTGAATATCGTAGCAACTGTGAGGAGCGAGCACGGTAACGGTTATTATATCCATGGCAATAACCCTATCGACACCATCACTGACGCTTATCGACACGTTCTCGGTTCCCGTCCAATCAATACAGCTCAGTGTTACCAGCTGTGCATCTACAGTTACCTGGATATGTTCACTCGAAACAGCACTTATCGTGAGCTCAGTATTATCTACATCGCTGATGTAAGGTGTCACATTGATGGTTAGAGGATCTCCCTTCACAAAGCTAAATGTAGCGGGAAGATCAATAGTGGGGGGGTCATTGACAGCATTAACTGTAATCGTAACTATAGCTTGATTTGAAGTTCCACTGCTGCCATCATTGAAATAGTATGTGAATGAATCCAGTCCAAAATAGTTAGGCACCGGAGTATAAGTAAACCCTCCGTAGGGGGTTAATGAAAATGACGATGCATGGTCTGGAGGATCTGATACTATACAATTACTTTGCGTCGAAACATATGAAAAGTCGTTTGTCAGAACACCTTGCTGATCTGGAACAATTAGCTGCACATCTTCATCTGTGAAGTATAAATCTACGTTTGCAGCCGGATTCTGATATTGCGGAAAAATGTTGTTACCAATGATAGGATCAAACACACTGGAATAAACGGAACCCGCAAAATTTAAGGATTCAAAGCTTAATCCCGTGGCATTTACTTGTAGCGTGGTTTGACTTCCCGGAGTCAAATCACTCACAGACCAGGTGATAATGTTTTCATTTGCTTGAACATTTCCCACCCCTGCCACTGTGCTGTAACTTCCAAAGCTATAGGGTACACGAACTTGTGCATTGATGTTTTGTGCTGTCGTAGGTCCCTGATTTGCCAAGATAAACTCATAAGTATTGCTGCCATTAGGGTTAAAAACCGGAGGTGCACTCATTGTGATGCTAACGTCTGCACCACTGATAAAACTATTCTGTTCCAAGAAGATCCACGTATCATAGTTGTGGTCCCCCATGTCTGCCACTGCTAACTTGATATGATGTGTTTGATTTGGTACTACAGTCCCTGTAATCTGTAGACTCACAGTGAAACCATCACATTGAATGTCGTAAGCTGCAGGTGAGTTGCTGATGTAATATTGGCTGTTGGTCAAGTGATTAACAGTTGCAATTGATATAGGGGTAGTAGTCCCGGGCAGTAATGCTATATTCACACCATCTAAGAAGAAGCCAAACACATCGTGAAAATTCAAGTACTCCGGGTATTCTTCTGAGCCAAGTATAAAATTGAACTGAATATTTTGGCTTTGAGGAATAAAATCGAACTCCAGAATGCTGGCATCCCAGGTCGCTGACCCATTTATCAATGCTGAAAGTTGTGTGTCACCGGGATAGTTTGTATTAACTGAATAACCGCTGCTGTTGTTCGGACCTACGGCTCCTGCGGCAGAACCACATGATAAAATTATCCCGCTGTCCAAATTTAACCCGGCTTGTCCCCCATTGCTAAATATACCCGCCGATTCCGAAGACCCGGTATAGGACACATTGCTATAGTTTACACCTTGACCAATTATTGCTTCTACCATATGGCTGGCAGTTACTCCGTTCGACATACTTACCACGGAAACACTGTTCCTATTATTAGTCTTTGGTATTTCACTATTTGAGACCTTTCTAGTCTGAGCACTTAATGCCATTACACTGAAACAAAGCAATAAAAACAAAAACAACTTCTTCATGGGGTCGCTCCTTATTTAGATCAAATATTTGTAAATACTTCCTTTCTGCCGACGGTTCTGTCACCAGTGAGGTGATCAGGGGCAGATTGATTGTTGAACTCTATATAATTGTAATATTGTAATATAGGTGCTGATTGAGGTAAGTATCTATGTATGTAAGTGAGAAATTTATCGATATCGGCAGCGTTGGGGGGAGGGACCTTGGAACGGAGACACAGCACATTCCAAGCTTGCATTGTGGAAGTGATGACTTTGTATAGTCCATAGTCCCAGAAAGATATCGTCGGGATAAAGAGATTGAACGCGATTCCTCCGCCATATAAAACATATAAAAAATCTCGTGGCAGCAGTAGTTCAAAAATATTGCTGCCCACAATGCCTAAATTCATTGCAGATCTCCTTGAACATATCAGCAAACCGAGAAATGCCAAACAGACAGTTGCGCCCTCACAACAGACATTCCAAAGGTTATAGACTCTGATTCATGATTTATCGCCCTATAAATAACTGTCAAGACTTATTTGCGTCTTTTTTTATTATTTAATGATCCCTGTTAATAGCCGTTAACAGTTGAAAGCAAATATGTTACACCCCTACATCTACCCGCAGTGCTGATCCGTAAAGGGTCTATCCCTGCTCAAAACCTGGTTATCTCTGCGCTATAAATCTGCATTTAAATCTGCCCCATTCTACGGATTCGACTGTCTTTCTCTTTAATGTGATTTGTGCTGCGCTCTTACTTAGTTGTGGCTATGATGTGGCTATGCCGCCCCATGAATCATAGGGCGGCATAGCCACATCATAGCCACAACTCATATAGGAAGCAATGGCGGAGGATTGGTGTCGGTGAGCTTCTCCCTCTCCCGTTCTGGGAGAGGGCTGGGGTGAGGGCGAGATAAATCCATGAACCAATACAAGTTACGCAGTGTCGCCCCTCCAGGGCTTTATCGAGAAGAGAAAACTTAACGAGGGTCTTCGTGCCTGCAGCACTCCGAACCCGTCGCTATCGGATGTCGCCCGCGAGGGGCTAATCTTATGCCACTCCCAATCTCGGATTGTGGATCGTCAGTTGTGACGGGAAGTTGAGTAATGCAGGTAGCGGCAGGGCTGCCGAACTCCTACTTTCACCCCATTGCCTTGATCAGTCCTTTATAGCATACTTCTTCATGTCGATGCGGCCATTGGTCCCAAAGACCACCCCCTCTGCTTCCAGGAGACTTCGCTGTAATGCTCCACCGGCTTCCGGATCCAGAGCAATCTCGCCACTGGAACGCACCACCCGATGCCAGGGTAAGCCGTATTTAGTGCTGCAGGAGTGTAAAATGCGGACGACTTGCCGTGCCGCACCGGGATAACCGCAGAGGGTGGCAATCTGGCCATAAGCTGCCACTTTCCCACGGGGAATAGACTTGATCATGGCGATCACAGCTTCTTTCATTATTTTCTCCGGAGTTCGGGAATGAACTCAATGGATCATCCCCAAGTACTTTTTCAGGAGCTGAAAATTGAGGGCCGCAAAGATCTTGTGTGCCAGGTCCGGTCTCTTTTGCAGTATCGCCACCAATTCCTGGTAGGGATACACACTCACCAGCACTTCATTTAGCGCTACGACGTTGGCAGTCCGACGGGAAGGAATCACAAAATTCATCTCACCGATCAGGCTGCCCTCACTCAAGCGTGTCACTTCAAAAACCGCACCATCCGAAGCCTCCACTTGCACGGAAACTATACCCTCTTCCAGGCAAAGAATATCCCGATTACGCTGCCCGATTTGGATGATGGGTTCATGTGCGACATACGTGATTTTTTGCGCAATCGCCTTCATTTCCAAGATTTCCGCGGCATCCAGGTAACAATAGAGGGGGTGCTCGTTGTGCCTTTTAATCATTGGAATCCTCGATATGGGTCAAACGGATGATTTTGAGGCAGATAGAGTCGTTGAGTGCTGCATGGATACGGGCTCCACGTTCGCTATCCGCTCCGATGAATGTTGTGATCGCATCAAAGCTCAACAGCATCACTTGAGTGGCACTGTGCCCGACCAAAGAGCAGGGAACCGCATCGGGGTCCAGGAAATATTCCTCTCCGTCGATCTCACCACCAAAGATAGAGCCGATCCGCTTTCCGGAGGCACTGATCTTGTCCAATCTCCCGGACACTACCATCACCACACAATCGGGAGTCTGCTCCGGTGGGAAGAGGTATTCACCGATCCGGAGTTCATAATGCCGGCATTGCGCCAGGAGCTCTGAAGTTTCTGCATCGTTCAGATATTTGCAAAGATCGTTGTCCTGAGTACGAATATAGATGTTCATGCTGCCTCGCTAATACCAATATTTCAGTTTTATCAAGGTGCCCAACCATGCCAAACCGATCAAGGAAATTATTATCAAGATGTCCAGTTTGATGGTATCTACTTCTCTGCCCAGCACGCGCACCCGAAAGCTCATAAAGGTATTTTGGCTGCGGTTTTGGTATTGACCATGTGCCAGATTTGTGCTCATATTGGTCACTTTGTTTTGATACATGCGTTCGGGATGAATTTGCAGATAGTGGACATAGGCATCCGAATTCCTTTGGTATTCTTCATAAGTAGTTTGCGGATTTTTCATGGCATTGATGCTATATTGATCAAATTTATGTTTGTAATGCGAGAAGGAGTTGAACTGTGCAGAGGCGATCGTGATCGCTTCATAGAGCCAACGTGAGGGCACTAACTGGCAAAACTCCGGAATTTCCTGATGTCGATTGATTTTGAGGCTATCATTCATGTCTTGAAAACGGATCACAGCTCCGCTGAACATGATCTGCGGAATGATGATAAGGGGCAGGATATTGATGATCGCCGCCCGCTCCCGAATAAAGGCAGAAAACAGCAGTCCCAGCGTATAACCCGTGATCCCCGTCAGGAGCAAAATACCTGCCTTGGGCACGAGGAATCCCCGCATTCCCAGAACTCCTGCCGCAATATAGTAATACGCCAGTACTTGGATAATGGTCATGATGAGCAGTACAAAGTGTTTGGCATTTAGCTGGCAAAAGGCACTCACATTCATCTTTTTCTCGCGTTGGATAATCCGCTTTTCACCCAAAATATCGTCGATGCTGTTGGCCAACCCGATAAAGATAAAGATGATGATCGAGATAAAATCAAAGAGCGGGGCATTGAGATTGTCATAAAAGGAATATGCCATCCCATCCGGAACTCCACGCAGCACAAAGGCTGTCAAAAAAGCCAAAAGCGGAGCTACCAGCACCGTCATCATGAGATTGAGCTTACTGCGCATTTTATTCAGGAAATTCCGGCGAATGAGCAGGATGAAATTGCCAAAACTATGATGGATCGGTTTGTTTTGCTCCTCTCGCTCCAAAATCTCCGAATTATTGACCTGATTACCGTTGGCAATCAAACGGCGAAAACTGCGATCACGATACTTTTGTTCCCAGTACTCCGGTGGAAAGACCCGTTGTCCCCTCTCATCGGCAAATTCCAGAATATCAAAGAACAGTTCCGGCATGCAAAGCTGCTTCTTCATGTTATATTCGAGGTTACCCAAGCGCTGGATTTCATCATCAAAATAGTCAAACACTTCGGTCCCATTTCCAAAAAAGACTTCCACTCCTCCCCTGTCCATCAAGAGAATGCGGTCAAACCGTTTGAAGATGGCGGCATTGGGCTGATGGATGGAGCAGATAATGATCTTGCCCTGATCTTTGAGTTCGCTGAGAAACTCGATGATGTTCTCCGAATCTTTGGAGCTGAGCCCACTGGTTGGTTCATCGAGAATGATGATCATCGGTCCCATCACCAATTCCAGCGCGATATTGAGCCGGCGTCTTTGTCCCCCACTCAGTTTTTTGTTCATGACGTCACCCACGATCATGTTGCGCTGTTCATATAAACCCACGCTATGCAGCAGATTCTCGATCCTGGAATAGATTTCTCGCTGGTCACGGATTTTGGGGAGTGACATCCGCAGCTTGAAATAGAGGTTTTCAAAGACGGTCAGATTGGCAAAGAGGAGATCGTCCTGGGGGACATAACCTATGTATTTTTGAAAGAATGCCAGGTGCTCACCGAGGTTCAAGCCGTCGATCGTGATATTGCTGCGGGTGGGTGTTATTTCTCCCAAGAGCACTTGGAGTAGAGTGGTTTTGCCACTTCCACTGGGTCCCATCATCGCCATCATGTTGCCCTGGCTCAGAGTAAATGAGATCCCACTCAAGCCCACATGTCCATTCTGGAACTGATGATGGATGTCGTTGACGGCGAGCTCGCGGATTTCCAAAGGAATCTCGATCAGTTCCCAATTCCGGTTCACAATATAGTTACGTCCCTCGATCCCGAGATTGTCGTTGTTGAGAGCAAAGCTCACCGCCTGATTGATGGGGGTTCGATTTGCATAGATAGCCGTTGTGGAAATGGCTTCGATTGTCCAACCG
>PHBQ01000124.1:1204-4432 GCA_002841975.1 Candidatus Cloacimonetes bacterium HGW-Cloacimonetes-1 | reverse complement strand
ACTTTGATCTGGGCGGCTATTGCTTCTGTGAGCTCTTTTTGAGATACCGGCTCATTGATCAATCTATCGAGCTCAGCTTCCAAAACGATTTGCAGTTTATCCATTTTTTCCAATGATGTTTGACTGCTGATGCCACAAAAACCATTTCTTCTATTGGCTGCATTGTAAAACCAGGAAGCATAAACCAAGTCCCGCTTTCCCCGGGTGGCTTCGTGTAGCCTTTTCCCACCGAAATTTAGCAGTGCTTCGATTACCAGCATAGTATTGTAATCCGGATCTGTGGTAGTAAGTCCCTGCATCATGATATCGATATTCGCAGCTTCAAAATTGTATTCCTGGCGGTAGGTTTTACCTTTGATGGCCAATTGGGGGAGACTGATAGTGCCATCAATGCCCTGGCGTTTGAAGGCATTATAGAATTTGGATGAAACTTCAGCAGCCTGTAACTGATCCAAATCTCCTACAATTGCCACCATCATCGATTCTGCACGAATGTACTTGTTAAATGCGTCTACCACGTCTTTGCGAGTGATATTTTGGATAAGTGCCATTTTCCCCGAAGTACTCATCTGATCCCGTTTACTATTATAAACACTCAGTTTTCTATAATCGTTATGAATGGTGCCGGGATCGCTCGAAATTCTCTTTATATATGAGGCATAGACTGTTTTGAGAAGATCTATATCCTTGTCGGAGAATAAAGGGTTTTGAATAGCATCTATCAAGATCTTTTGCATTTGATCTAAATCGCTGACTAAGCACTTGAAATCGAAAGTAATGGCATCACTTCCTTCTCTAATATTGACTTGCGTGGATCTCTCTTCAAACCAATCTGTGATCTGGTCCTTGCTGTATTTTTTGGAACCCTTCATCAGCAATTCTAACATGAAAGTGGTGAAGCCGTTGTCAAATTCCGTCCCATAGTAAAGGGAAAAGGGAATACTGAGAGTCACGTTTACTATTGGGTATTGAGTGCTTTGTTTGTGCAATAGCACCAAACCCTTACCAAGATCTGTCTTTGTCATGGCATCAGCAGCTACAGATGCTTTGCTATCGCTCTTCAACATGGCAGTTTGACCCTGGGGCAGTGCATAAAAGGTGAATTTATTCAGTGGGTTGTAGTATTTCTGTACGACTCTATTGAGATCTGCAGGTTTTAGTGATTTTAGATAAGTCATCCGTATCTTGTCTCTGTCCGGCACTCCATAATGGACCATAGAGTCACCGATATAGATGCATTCTTCGGACGCACCTCGGGACTTTAGCAAGATTTCAGCCTCAAATTTGTGGACCGCGGCATCAATCTGTTTCTGGGTAAAATACCCCTTCTGATACTTGCTCATTTCCCGATAAAAGGTATCCACGATGTCGTTTACTCGGGACGTGTCTTTGGCTTCCAGCCAGATCCGCAGAACCCCGGAGTTTATCTCCATGTCGACACCTGTAAATGAAACAAAGTAGTTCACTAACTGTTGTTCTTCGTAGAACAGCTTTTGCATAGGTGCGGTGTCATTATTGATCAGAATATCTCCGACTACATTAAGAGCATAGACATCTTTTAAATCAGGTGCCGGGATAGTTTGATTGATGAATACCCGTGGCATGAGGACCTCAAATTCCTCGAGGTATTCGGAAGTGCCCAAAACGACAGGTTGTGCTGGCATCAGGATCGGCTCGAGCGGTCTGCGGTCAAAGCCGGAAAACGCTTTTTCGACTTCTTCCAGGGCGGCATCTACATCGATATTACCTGCCACCACCAAAACCATGTTATTGGGCACATATCGCCTGTTGTAATAGTCGATCAGATCCTGTCTTTGGAGCCGTAAAAAGAGGTCACTGAGGCCGATAATCGGATAGCGATAGTTGCTTTGGGAATATGCCGTTTCCCAGTATTTGAGATTTATCTTACTAAATGGAGAGGTGAAACCCCTTACGATCTCTTTGGCAATCACTTGCTGCTCTCTTGCCACTTCTGTAGAATCAAATACGCAGAATTGCATTTGTTCCGCTATTACTTGCAAACCTGTGCTGAAATTCTCGCGATTGGTAAGGAAATTGTAGCTCGTAGAGCCGTATGTGGTGCCGGCATTGGCTACAGCCCCGGTGCGGGATGCAATTTCCATAAACTCTTTTTCTGTTCTCTTGGTGGTGGTTCCGCTGGAAACTACATGCTCTACATAATGCGATAAGCCGGATCCCAAGAGCTTGCCTTCGTGCAGTGATCCTGTTTTTACAAAACAGTAGATAGCCACAGCTTCGTTAGAAGTGTTCTTTTTCACTACGACCTGCATCCCGTTGGACAGGGTTTTGGTGAGCATCTCGGTCGCGCCGAGCACAATAACTAAGCCCAAAAATACAGTAAACATAAATGCCTTTTTCATGCTTTCTCCTTGTATTCATCATATTAGTCACTATGAAGAAATAAATATAGTTTCGCAAATATAGGCATTATACTTTTATGTCAATGAAAAATTGGAATACTGTTGAAAATTGGGTGATTGAAAACTCTCTTATCTATGGGATTGCAGATATTTGTATCTGCCCTATTTACTCCCTCGCCCTTTATGGGAGAGGGTTGGGGTGAGGGAAAGAAATAGTAACACGGATTTGTCGGATTTACACGGATTGGGGTTTGCTTATCGGCACAGGAATAGGTCGTATCCGGTTGCCCATTGGATTGCAGATCTTCGTATCTGTATAAATTACCGGAGTGCTGAGAGGCTGTTGGAAGAGTAAAAACTCGGGAAGATAATAAGCCGGATTTTGTATAACGATGTCTATTCCTCTGGACCGTTCCTCACGAAACGGTTCTAGCTGCCTACCCGAAAGCATGATCGCGCGGGCCGCGCTGAGCTTCCCTATTTGGCATTGCACCGGATAAGGCTTTCCTGGCTATCCCTGTCACCAAGGATACCGGTAGTCTCTTACACTACCATTTCACCCTTACCCGCAAAATACTAAAGAGATCACGGGCGGTTTGTTTCTGTGGAGCTGGCTCTGCCTCGCAACAGCTTCCCGTTAGGAAGTATCCTGCCCTATGGTGTCCGGACTTTCCTCTATGCAGTTACCTGCACAGCAGACATCTAATCTTCCCGAAAAAATGTCTTATTTAATATCGTCGAAGGGATTGATCAGGATGCGGCCACAGTTTTCACAAAGATTGATCTTTTTCTGGAGCTGCATTTCGATCTTGATCTGGGGACGGATAATGATGCCACAACCGCCACA
>PHBQ01000124.1:0-1189 GCA_002841975.1 Candidatus Cloacimonetes bacterium HGW-Cloacimonetes-1 | reverse complement strand
CCGCCACAACCACCATTGATGGGTGTTACGACAGCCAGATTTTCCTTGTGTTTGATCAGATTTCCGTACTGGCGAATCAGGGTTTCCGGGAGCGTGCGTGCCATGTCGTTACGCTTGTTACGCAGGGTCTCAATTTCGCCATCCAGAGCATTGATTTGCTGGCGAAGGTCGCCTTCTTTTTCGCGTTTGCGTTGTTCGGCGGCTTCCAGCTCTGCCTTGGCGGCATCGAGCCGGATTTTGACTTCGGCATCGGCGTCCATCAGCTCCAGCAGTTGGGATTCAATCTCGGAGATTTTGGTATTCAAAAAGGCAATCTCGCTATTCAAGGCCTTGTATTCTTTGTTGGTCTTGATATCGGCTAGCTGAGAGCCATATTTGCGGGATTGGTCTTGCTGGACTTTGATATCAGCTTCAAAAGCTCTTTGCTTTTTGGAGATTTCGGCTCTCTCTGTTTCGATCTCCAGCATTACCACGGTAGCGACATCTACAGCATCGATCAGCTCATTGAGTTGTTTGGGTAGTTCTTGTTTGAGCACACGGCAACGACCGACTTTGTCGTCCAAGAGTTGCATCTTGGCCAATGTCCTGAGTTTTTCTATCATTGTTACTCCTTAAATAAAAGGCTGATGTCGAGCGACTTGTAAGAATGTGTCATCGAACCGCTGGAAATATAGTGAACCCCTGTATCTGCAAAGGAACGGATATTTTCTTCGGTGACGCCACCAGAGACTTCTAACTCGACTTTTTTCTTGTATTTCTTCACTGCTGCTTTGATCTGGGGGAGGTCCATATTGTCCAGCATTACACGATCAACACCGGCAGTTACTGCTTCTTCAAGCTCTGTGAGGTTTGTGACCTCTACTTCGATTTTATATGTGACGTTGTGGGCTTTAACCCGAGCTACAGCTTCCGTGATGGAGCCGGCGGCCCGAATGTGATTTTCTTTGAGCATGATCATGTCGTAGAGACCAAAGCGATGATTGTATCCGCCCCCGACGCGCACGGCATATTTCTCGAGCTGACGGAGCAGGGGAGTGGTCTTGCGGGTATCCAGCAATTTGACGGATGTACCTTCGATCATCGAAACCAAAGTCTTGGTCTTGGTAGCGACTCCACTGAGGCGCTGTAGAAAATTGAGGGCAGTACGTTCTGCCTGCAGGATGGAGGCGGGTTTCCCCTCGATGCGCAT
>PHBQ01000042.1 GCA_002841975.1 Candidatus Cloacimonetes bacterium HGW-Cloacimonetes-1 | reverse complement strand
GGGCTGCCGAATTCCGCTTCGGCAGATAGAACGCAGTTCTATGTCTTTAGCGACCTGCGGTCGCTGTGGCAAAGCGGAATTTGCCACCCCTGATCCACCTGCCGTGCTTAACGTACCAATGCTACTTTATCAACAGCCTACACCTCTCCGAGGTTTAACGGCAAGCGAAAATAAACAGTACTCTACTCAAAGAACTCGTTAAACTCTGTCTTCAGCAATTCTTTCAGCAGCTTCAGGTTATCGTTTCTGAGGTAGGCAAGTGAAAACACAGGATTTGCCTTGTAATCCAGCTCTACATAATCCAGAATATCATTGTTTTCCGCCAGCAGAGCTTTGAACTTCTCATGATTGGGCTTATCCACATCGACCTTGATATCCTTGCCATTATAGCCTAATACCCAGGCATAATTGAACATTTGCCGGGATTCCCAAATCGCAGTCCAGTCAGCCGCTTGATCGTCAAAGAAAGCGGTGATGGGCTGAAAATCATAACTGTGATACGTGAGATCTGCCAGTCCGAATCCACCATAACGCATCGGGTTGAGCTCGATAGGAACCATTACCCCGTCTTGAAGCTTGAATTCCGCATGAATTGGGAAGCTCTTCAGATTCATGATCTCATTCAGCTTTCCAAAGAAGCTCATAAAGGTATCGAGATAACTCTCGAATATCCCCTTATTGGTATAGTACATCAGGTGAAAATAATCCGCTATCTCTGGCTCTGGATGAAAATAGATATTCATGATCGCAGGTTTGCCATGCTCGTCAAAAAACATATCAACCGCATACTCGTCACCGCTTAAGTATTCTTCTATGATGTATTCATCTTTGGTTAAGATAGACTCGGGAAAGAATTTCCCGCTTGCTTCCACTTCCTGGTTCATTTCATAAGCAAGCTTATTCAGGTCGGTATCTTGATCCGCAACCCGAACACCAGTTCCAAAGAATCCTTTCAACGGCTTGATAACCACTTTCTTGTCACCAAATACCAAAGACGGAATCTCTGCCAAGGTAGCCTTTGCAAAATAGAAATCCGGATAAATGGGACGAAGCACTTCACGGCAAAAGTACTTGTTTTTTAGCTTGTTGATGCCATCTATATAGTCTTTGTCTTGCATGCGGTCCATCACAATGCTGAGTGATGTTTCGGAGGGGATATAGACCTTATCCGTGGGGGAAAATTCTATGTCGCTACGTTCCAGTTCTTCGCCACTCATAGCTATGATATCACTTCTTTGGGCGAGCTCATTTATAAATTTGCTGTTGTACGTGTTTCCTGTAATTATGTAATTCATTTTTCTCTCTTTACTTTCAATCTATATTCAGCTTTTTACCCTCTATGATCTTGTCAATCTCAATCATGCGGGAGCCTCCGAGTAGAGTCTGCTCTATTGAGGTATGTAGAGTGGAACTGGGTATGATTTGCGTGAATATATGGTTTGTGTCGCCCGTGAAGGGCTCAATCGGGGAGTGGAACCTTAACGAGGGTCTTCGTGCCTGCGGCACTCCGAAACCATCGCTATCGAATGTCGCCCACGAGGGGCTAATATAGGGCCGTATTGCTTACCTTCGTATCTGCATGAGCTTACACGATGCCACATCAGCTTTTCTCTCACAAAACTAATTGACAAAAACTTCAGCCTAAAGCAGATGAATATCTTCATGAATATGTGTGTAATTAGAGGTGTTTATGAATAAGTTTGTGCTATCGTTTATCATCTTGCTGTCCATCTGTGGGATCAGGGCAGAGGTTTCGAAACTGGACTCTTTGTACTCCGCATCCAAAAGCGGCAAAATCGAAGATTTGTACAATTATGCCTACTATATGGAACTCAATAGCAACTATCCGGACTATACTGTCATTACCGACATTTACCAAAAAGGATCTGCCCAAGGGCATGCCCGATCTCAGTATCGGCTGGGACGTTGCTACGACGAAGGAAATGGAGTGGCGGAAAACGATAGCCTGGCTGTCTATTGGTACTCCCAAGCCGCCAATAAAGGCCTTGCTGAAGCCCAAAATTACCTAGGCTATTGTTACGAATATGGCCTCGGCATTCAGACCAATATCGATCTGGCGGTCAAATGGTACAAACTGGCGGCTGATCAAGGCAATAGCTATGGCCAATACAATTTGGCATTGTGCTACGAGGAAGGTACCGGTGTCACCCAAGATGATGATCTGGCCTTCAAGTGGTTTTTGGCAGCGGCAAAGAACAAGAAAGCAAGTGCCATGTATGAAGTGGCGCAGCTATATGAATCCGGAAAGGGAACCAAACAGGATCCTGCCGAAGCCTTCAAATGGTATAAAGCAGCGGCAGAAGCCGGTTTTGAAAAGGCCAATCTGCGCCTGGGAGCTTGCTATTTTTACGGAAGCGGTACTGCCCAAGACAAAACTACAGCGATCATTATCTACACCGGTCTGGCGCAAAGAGGTAACTATGAAGCAATGGTGGATTTGGGTTACTGCTACCTGAACGGAGATGGAGTAGAAGCTGATACTCTGAAAGCTATAAGTTTCTTTACCAGGGCAGCCGAAAATGGAAACACTCGTGGCTTGTTCAATCTCGGAGTCTGCTACGGAGATGGGATCGGAGTCAGCCCCAGCATTGCCTACGCCTATTACTTTTTTAAAATCGGGGTTCTACTGGGAGATCA
Source organism: Candidatus Cloacimonetes bacterium HGW-Cloacimonetes-1 (assembly GCA_002841975.1). Classification (GTDB taxonomy): domain Bacteria; phylum Cloacimonadota; class Cloacimonadia; order Cloacimonadales; family Cloacimonadaceae; genus PHBQ01. The sequence goes on along the minus strand of PHBQ01000042.1, from coordinate 21,339 downwards.
AGAGTGTTACGGCCCCCTGGAACTGGCACGGGAATACCTATCCGCAGAAGATACTGCTGAGATAGACCGCCAAGCTGATGACTGGGTGACAAATTTCCAATATAGAGAATAACCCGGACTGCAATGAGTTTCCTTGCTGAGGATGAAAGGCCTCGCCAAGCTTTCATGCTGATATCCGGGATGCTACGCAGGGACTTCCCACGCGATTCCCTTGTCGCGACAAGGGCTTCACGAGGGGTTCACGAGGGAATCGCCTCGGATTTGAAAGACAGGCTGAAAACAACTGATTGACACAATTTTAAAGCTGGGTTTTGTAGATTTTAAATTTTTAAATAGATTCTGGTGCCATCTGAAGTCGGGTTACAAAGTCTGCTCAGGATATGTCCTATTGGACTCATGCGGAGCATCGGCATGCTCCGGCTACGAATTCAGGTTATGATGCTCGTCTCGGGATGCATCCCGCCGGAATAAGATAATGAATTGGACAAGGAGGGATCAATGCTAAAGTTGATCGTTTATTCTATCGTGATCATGACGCTGGCAGGTTGCGCGGCAATGGATATCAGCACTCAGGAAACCGCCGTACCGCTAGGTAAGGGAGTGATAAGCTGTTCTCAGTATCTGGCCGCATCACTGGATATGCCTACCACGGTTGTGATCGAGGAACTGAATATCCCGGAGAATTCTACCCCCAAGACCAATCTCGCCTATACCGGTCTGCGTGTAGGGTATGGAATAAATGAAGAAACAGATCTGATCTTTCGAGCCTGGGGTGAAAACTTTTCGGATGGCATGAAATTCAATGTCAAACGGCAGTTCCGCAACGACGGCAATAGCTTTTATGCACTAATCCCCGGAATCTATTACAGTTCGCACAAATTCCATTACCACGATCAGAGCTACCAGAAGTTCGAGTACCAGGATTATGGTGCTGAAATGCAGTTTGTGTACACAAATATCATGGCGCCGCAATGCTATGGGACGCTTGCAGCCAGGGCAAATATAGATTTATACGATCAGAAGACTGTGGATTTTGACACAAACAATGAAACCTATGGTCCCTATTTTATCTATCACTTTGGAGTGCGGGCAAATCTCAAGCTCAGCTCCGGTTATTATTTTCTCATGCCGGAAATTGGAGCAGAGATTGTACCGGTAGTCAATGGATATCTGGGAGTTGTGCCGGTTTATAGCTTGGGTTTTGGTATCGAGTTTTAAAATAGCCCTCCCACACACTGGCAGGAGGGCTCCTGAATCAGCCTATAACACTTCTCGTTTTTTAAAGATAAAATAGCCCGCTACAAAGCAGATGGCACTATAAACTACTTTCATCAGATTATCGATTCCCGCAATAGAACTCCACTTCATAGAAATCAGATATGGTACGTCCAGGTTTTGGACGTGCGGCATGGAGTCATTGAAACTGATAGTAACCGAAGACAAGCGAATGAGATAAGTGGCAATTGATGGTATCTGCCAGCCCACCAAGTAGTTTAAAATCCGGATAGTTACTTCAATACTAAAGATAGCCAAAGTCCCTTTGAAAAAAGGTTTGCTCTTGAAAATGGTTGCAAACATCCAGTATAAAGAACTGACAAAAAGCAAGGCAAAAGCAACGTCAAGATACCCTTGGATCATGCCGGTCATCCCTATCACAAAGGATGTACCAGCTACATAGTTCATGACACTGTTCATGATTAAGGCATTGACCAGTGCCACCGCAAACAACACAATCAAGGATCCCAGAATCATCACCATATACTTGACAGTGAATAGTTTGAGGATCGATAATGGCTGTGAGAGGTGCAGTATTTCACAGTGTTTTTTGTGATCCCCATTGATGATGTTGTCGCTGAGGGAGAGTGCACTGATGATGCTAATCAAACCGATCAGAGCAACTACACTGAGGTTTGACACCCAAGCAATCATGGACAAGGTACTTGGTTCGACACTTCCGACGTTCATTGTGGCCATAAGGTCATGACCTTTGATCAGGTTGATCAATAGTCCCAATAATACCACTGCATAGAATCCCGCGACTGCGAAGAGAGGCGTGATAAGTGTCCGCTTGTGAGTGTGCCATTCTTTGATAATCAACGCTTTAGTTTGATTCATTGGAACCTCCTACAATGGCCATAAAGATGTCTGCAAGATTGGGCCGGGCGTAAATTGCATCCGGGATTTCGATGGAGGAATCCAAAATAACACTCACAAATCCCAAGGTTTTGGAAACGGATTTGGGCTTGTGCACCATCACCAGGTCCTTTTTGTCTGTTGGTACTGTCACGATACGGAAGCGTGTTTTGAGGCTTTCTACTTCTTCATGGAGGATGATCTTGCCCTCGTCGATAAAGATGATTTCCTGCAAGAGATCTTCCACTTCTTCCACTTGATGCGTGGAGATCAACAGCGTCTTGGTCTCGTCAAAAAACTCGCCCAAGATGGTATTGAAAAACTCTTTGCGAAAGGCAATGTCGAGCCCCAGGGTTGGTTCGTCCAAAAGCAGGAACTTCACATCCAGAGAGAGCGTGATCAGCAAGTAAAGCTTGGTTTTCATGCCCTTGGAGAGCTTGTACACCTTTTTGGTAAGTGGGAGTGAAGAGATTGCCAGTAGCTTTTGAGCAGTGCCGTCGTTCCAGCGTGGATTCACCCCTTTGATATAGTCGATAGTTTGCTGTACAGTGAGTCTATCGTCCAATCCACTGACGTCCGGGATGAACCCCACTTGCTCAAACACTTTGTGGTCGCGGTGGTGGATCTGACGGCCATCCAGCGATACTTCGCCATCATGTGTCAAAAATCCCAGCATGCAGCGCATGAGGGTGGATTTACCGGCACCATTCTTTCCCAAAAGGCCGATGATCTTGCCTTCCGGCAGGGTAAGGTTCACATTGTCCAAGGCTTTGAATTTACCATAGTTTTTGCTGAGGTTCCGGATATCATAGGCATCCGGGAGCGGCTGTTTATTATCTAAAAAAGGTATCATGATTCTTCTCCATACAAGGCATTTAACCTCTGAGTAATAATAAGCTTGGGGATTTCTAACTGCCGGGCTGAGCGCAGAGCCGGTTCCAAAGTATCAGTAATAAATGATTCACTACGTTTAGCGATGATGTGATTGCGGGAATCCGGGCTCACAAAGATGCCGATCCCGCGTTTCTTGTACAATATTCCCTCTTCGACCAGTGCGCCGACGGCGTTGGAAACGGTGAGAGGGTTCAATTTGTAGTCCTTTGCCATAGTCCGCAGTGAGGGGATGGCATCCTCCTCACTGAGTATCCGATTTAGGATCAGTTCCTCTATATGCCGGCGGAGCTGCAGGTAAATCGGAGAATCGTCATTGAATATCTTCATGTCCACCTCGTATTATTTTAACACTGCCTTACTGTCATAGTGCTATAGTTACATAATACAGTGCGCCGCCTAAATGTCAAGATTTATTTTTGGAAAGGTGGATAAGTGGTTGAGGGGTAAGGATTACCGCGAATGGCATAAGTGCTAATCTGGAGGAGTGTCTTTCAGGTACACATAGTTTTGACCTCTCGAATACAGACAATCGTGTATCCAGGTGTCTTGATCTTAGCTTGAGAAATGCTTCTGGGATGGCACGCACGTCCAAACCCAGGCTACCTTAGAACCAGTGTATTTTTATGATTCTTGAGCACGGTTTGGTGAAGTCTTGGACCTAGATTTTATCAGTCCTCAATCCGTAGGTGGTTCGTCGTAAACTGCGGTTGTTTCCTTTTCTTTCAGCTTTTTCTCGATTACAGAGCCGAGTTTTTCATAGATTTTGGGGTGTAATTGCTTAATTGTTTCTGCCTTGCTCAACGCTATGTCCAGAACGGCTACCTTGAGCTTGCTCTTGGCTAAGACGGGATAGAAATCGCTGATGAACTGTTTCACGACTTCTTCGATGTTGTCGTATTTGGCAATAATCTCTGCACTAAATTTCACAACGATACGGGTTTTTACGGAGACATTGGCATTAACATTACAGCTAACCTTGGGGAGTTCCCCATAAATCGATTCCAGATATCCGGGAAGGGCTTTATCCAGCGCCATTACGGACCGGATCAAGCGCCAGGAGCGGTAACCCTGATAACTGAAAAACACCAGACCGCCTGCGGCTAATAGACGTTTGAAGATTTTTTGCATAATTCACCTCGTTAATTTATGGCTGGGATCAGCCTGCTGATATTTCCATTCTGCTCGTTCGAGCTAATAGATATATTAATGCGAAAATTGAATCTGAGTAAAGATATTTCACAGGATCGGAGGAGATGATCTTAACTACAGTTGAATACCGGGGCTTATGCTAGTCTAGTAATAGATAAGAAAAAGGGCGACCCGCAGGCCGCCCGATTGTTTGGAGTTTAATGTCCGTGGTGTCCTTTGTTGTGTTTGGGTTTCTTAGGTTTGTGTTCTACTTCTTTCTGGCTGACAATCACGACATTGTTGTTTTCCACGTAGTACACTTGATTGTATTGAATGCCGGACACTATCACCACGCGGTTTCTGTGCTGGCGTTTGTGGGCATGAGGAGCCTCTGTGACAATCAAAGCACAGCTACTGGTCACAGTCATAATGATCAGTAAGAATAAAGCGGCGATAGTCTTGCGAATTGAGCGTTTCATAATCCATCCTTTATGGGAGTTGTGATGATATAGTAACCAAAGGGTGGCAAAAAGCAAATGTAATTATTTGTCTTTCAGATAATTATGGTAACCTGAAACACAGACGATGTCCCAGTGTCATCCTACATCCATGAGATCATATGGTTTTCGGCTGTTGTGCCATCATTTATCATGTTTATGACATTAGCCTAAGTTTAGACTTGTGTCGCCCATGAAGGGCTCTATCAGGGATTGGACCCTTGTCGAGGGCCTACGTATTGCTGGCGCAATACTCCGAACCCGTCGCTATCGGATGTCGCCCTACCGGGCTTTGTCAACAGTCTGCGCCCAGAGGGGCTAAACTGGTGTTTAGCAGGATCGACGTCCTGCTCTGCCGTTTTGCGGAGGATCGGCATCCTCCGGCTACGGTACTTTTAGCAGGAACGGCGTCCTGCTCTACAAGGTGTGCATCACTTTACGCCGGGTTGATTCCCTACTCCTGCCGTGACCTTAAAGAAGCGTTTGGTAGGACTGGTGGCAGGGAGGCTCATGAACAGACCCGTGGTCACATAGTTCGGAGTCCCTGTTCCAAGATCTGCTGAAGGTTCATCGGCTGTATATACGGCATACCATGCCGCTCCATTGACTGCCGTCCAACTGAGGCGGATGTTGCCGGGTGTGCTGTCGCTGCTAATCATCACCAGAGGTGCAACCAGAGTGATGAGGGGGACGTTATAGTTCCAGACAGGGTTATTTATCAAGGTAGCGGTGTTACCATTGCCACTATTATCGCTGAGCAGGGAGCCGTTACCATTGGTCATTCGATAGTAAGCGACCAGGTTTGATTGCGGTGGCAGTTCCGTATAACGATCATTGCTGATGTCTTGGGCACTGCGAGCTATATTCCAGATCCGTACTTCATCGATAGAGCCGTTCATATATCTGGCAGCCGCGGGACATTGCCCGATTAGTAAATCTCTGGCAGAGGGCGGGATCGCTCCCGTGCGATTGAGGGAACCGACTTGAATTCCATTTACATAGATCTTCATAGCACTGCCATTGTAAGTAGCCGCCACATGCTGCCAGGTATTCAGGGTTAGTGCATTTATGGCAGTGACTTCGTTCCAGCCTGTAGTTCCGTTGCTCACCACAAAACTGAGGGTACGATTGCCGGAGCCATAGCGGAAGGCAAAACCTTCATTGTTCCCTGCTCCCCAATAGTCTTTGCCAATGATGGTATTTTTGTGAGCTGCATCCAGGAAGTTTGTAGGATAAATCCATGCTTCCAAGGTGATAGCGGTGAGATTGTTAAATCCCGCAGGATTGCCGCAATCTACATACTGAGAGCTGCCATTGAGGCTCAAGGCATAACCGTTGATATTATTCACATCGGAAACCGTGGTAAAGCTCCATTCCGGGCTGCTGACCTGGACATCGTCCTTGATCGCCACTACTTGCCAATAGTATGGTTGATTGTAGCTCCAGCCAGTGTTAAAAGTCCATTGGCTTTGGGAACAAGGCACCGCATTGGCGATATCAGAGGCTCCGGGGCTGGTACCAACGTTTAGCAAATAGCCGGTGGCGATATCCACATCAGACCAGTCCAATACAGGATCCAATGCCACATTCGTAGCATTGGGCAGAGGTGAGATTGCCGAGGGAGCATAGAGTACAGAATCCAGCCGGATGTTATCAATATCCACAATGAATGCACCGGATGTGGAGAGGACACTAAAGCGAAGCTTGATCATCTCACCTGATACTGCATTAATATCGAGAGTGCAAGGGACAAACTGATTTGAGGTCACATGATTGGTGCGATCGATCTGGCGAAGCGTACTGTAGCTACTGCCGTTGTTTTTTGATACCTCAATAGTGACGAATTGATAGTCTATCAGGACATGAGCGTTATTGGGATATGAATTGAAGCCCACAAAGCGATAGTCAAACTGGAGGCGTGTGCAATTTGTCACAGGTCCGATCAGAGGTGAGGTTTCAGCTGCAGATGTAAAATTGATCAGTTCCCGATAGATCCCGATCGAGCCATCAGTACCATGGGGGGTGCCGATGTACCAATTACCGCTCCAGTTGATCGGAAAGGATGGACTTGCATTAAAGTTCTCGCTATAAGGCAACGGCATAGAGGTGGTGGTGGTAAAGTTCCACTCTGTTCCTGTAATCTGCTGACCGCCATTGAGCGTAAACACTGTCCAGTAAATCCGGGTGTTAGTCGGCCAATTAGAAGTGTGAGTATATCTATTGGTCGTTACATCTGCCATATTTACCAAGTCCGAAGCTCCGGAACTGGTGCCCACCTTGACGCGATAGCCACTGGCGTTGGAAACTGCCGTCCACGAGAGAACTCGATTGGCATAATTTTGACCGGTGCTGTTATTGGCAGGTGCCGGCGTTGTGGCCACGCCACCCAGAGTGGTAAAGCTCCATTGCGTGCCTGCAACTACCTGAGCACCATTGACTACATACACAGTCCAGTAATAACTTTGGTTATAGAGCAGATTGGCAGGAGGAGTCCACTGGCTCTGCGCACAGTCGATCATCTCTGCGACATTGGAACTTCCGGAGGTAGTGCCAACCGAGATCTTGTAAGCGGTAGCAAATTCTACATCCGGCCAATTCAAGATCGTATTCACCGCGATGTTGGTGGCAATATTGGCTGGCGATGGAGTTCCAATGCTCATAGACTTGGTGGTGAAAGACCACTGTGGTCCCGCTATTTCTTGCTCGCCATTGAGGACACATACTTGCCAGTAATAGGTTTGAGTAAAATACCAATATGCAGGGGCTATCCACTGGTTGGTGACACAGGGTATTCTGGCTGCCACATCTGTGCCACCGTCTGTTGTACCCACCCTGATCAGGTAACCGGAGGCTCCGCTAACGGCTTGCCAGTTCAGGGTAACATTCAAGTTTACAGAGGTCTGTCCACTGGTAGGGTTGGGAGTCAGCGGTTGACCCGTGGTTGTAGTGAAAACCCATTCCGGACCGGCAATTTCTTGAGTTCCATTGATGACATACACAGTCCAATAATAGCTTTGGTTAAAGAGCAGGTTGGCGGGGGGAGTCCATTGACTCTGCTCACAGTCTATCATCTCCGCGATATTGGAGCTTCCGGAGCTGGTACCCACGGATATTTTGTATGCGGAAGCGTATTCCACATCAGGCCAATTTAGCATAGTATTCAAGGCGATGCCGGTGGCATTGATGCTGGGTGTGGGGGTGCCAATGCTCAGGGTTTTAGTCGTGAAAGACCACTGTGGTCCTGCTATTTCTTGTTCGCCATTGAGAACATAAACTTTCCAATAGTAGCTTTGGGCGTAATGCCAATTACTGGGATTTATCCATTGATTGGTAGCACAGGAAATCCGATCTGCCACATCAGAGCCGCCCTCGGTAGTACCCACCGTGATCAGGTAACCGGTGGCACCGGATACGGCTTGCCAATTCAGAGAGGCATTCAGATTCACGGAGGCTTGTGCGTTGGCGGGATTGGGAGATTGGGGCTGACCGGTAGCTGTCGTGAAAACCCATTCCGGACCTGCAAGCACTTGGCTCCCGTTAATGATATAAACTTTCCAGTAATAGGTTTGGTTATACAGCCAGGGTGAGCTATTTTGCCACTGACTGCTAGGGCACGTGATGTGATCTGCCACATCGCTGGCTCCCGGTGAGGTGCCAACGCTGATCTGATAGCCTGTAGCATTGGCCACATCCCCCCAATTGAGCAGACTCGTGATTGCGACCCCGGTGGCATTGTGAGAGGGACTGGTAATCTGGGGTTGCTCCGTGAGCGTGCTGAAGTTCCAGACTGTCCCCGTAGTTACGCCAAAATCGTTATAGGCATCGACGCGCCAAAAGTACGAGGTTCCCCATAATAAATTGCTCGTTAATGTGTATGAAGTACCGCTCTGATCTGTCACCAGAGTCATTTCATCCTGGTTTGTACCGAAATACACTCGATATCCCGAGGGGTCTCCTCCCCCGTTTTGCCAGGATAAAGAAGGCCGTATCGATGCATTTACAGTATTGATTACCGGACGCGGGGATATCGGTTGCAGAGGTGGGACAATTGCAGATTCTTCCAGCAGTTCCAGATGGTCAAAGCACATATCGTTGCCAAAGTAGTTCCAGGTGAGGTTTAAGGCTTTAACGATCAGATAGCGGGATCCGCTGACTCCGGCACCGATGTCAAAAGAATATTGATACCAGCCATCCGGACCGGTTTCCACGGGATATTGGGACTTCGAGCGGTGAAGTGTGCCGATTAAAGTGGGACTACCGCTGAGGCTTTGCACGGTGTTGAGATAAAGCTCGATCCTATCCAGAGAGCCCGTCGCAACAGCAGTGCTATCTTTCCAAAAGGCAAGACGAACCCGATAATGATAGGTATTGTCCTGCATTACGATTTCCGGAGTTGCCAGCCATGCCACGGCATCACCGGGAAGGTAATGGCCGGGATACCTCACTCTGCCGGAACCCTCAAAAGTGGTAGTGATAGTGGGATTTGATGATGTTCCGTAGTCTCTATAAAAACCTTGTCCTCCGCTAACGACTGTATTTTTCCAGCCCACGGGCGGAAATAGCGTGGCATTAAATCCCTCGGCAAAGGGGAAAGTACTGATCGTGGGATCTGTCCAGGTCGTAAAGCTCCAGATGGGGCAGTTGGCGGCATCGCCATAGGCATTTTTGGGAACAATCTGCCAATAGTATTGTGTTTCACAAGCCATGGTCCCGGGATTGAAGCTTTTGGTGCTTTGATTCCCCACAAATGGAGGTGGAGAACTCGTGCCAAAGAAGACGTCATAGCTGGTGGGCTCGGTGGCTCCTGCTTGCCAAGTGAGTGGATATCTGACATCGGCATTGATCGCCAGATTTGCTGGATATGGACTCACTGCCGGATCGGGAGGATCTAAACTGGCAAAAACGATCTGTAGTTCACTCAGAAAGGCATTGGTATTGATCGCATTGGGTGGGGAGGCAGGATTTGCATTCACGCTGTCACTATAATGGTAAATCCCGGAGTTCAAGGCACTGGAAAAGCCTTGCCAGCGCACATAACCACTGGAATAACCGGGACTGTTTTCGTCCACGGCGAGCACCATATTATCCACACCGTTATACTGGAATGGAGTAGTGAGTGTCACTTCCATCCAGCCGGGTTCACTCGGGAAAGTCACGGTGCCACTAAATACCTGGGTCATAGCGGATACCGGAATCCAGTTTGAACTGGTGTAGCTGGGAAAATTGCTGCGCGTAGTGTTCCCCAAATAGATCGTCCAGTTACTGCTATTAGTGGCAGTGCCGGAGTAATAATTGAAGCGCAATTTCCGAATCTCTCCCGGTTGCCCAATCTGCGCCTGAGTATAAATCTGCTGGGTATAGGAGTAATTGTAATAGCAATTGAGCGGGAAGTAATTAGTTGTAGAAGTGCTATACAGATCTCCGATGGTGACTGTGATAGCAGGAGATACGCTGAACAATGCGAATGCAATAACGAAGGCCAGAACTAAACGATTTCTCACTGGAAGCTCCTTTTTAACGCCGTATGCTTCATTCCAAATCTATGCCGGGGCATATCCACGCCTCTTGCAAAGTCCTGGCAAAAGGGCATGTATAATACTTGGATCATTATAAACAAGTATGCTCATTTTCAGCAAACTCACTGTTAATGACAGTGTGATTTGTTGTCAATATTTTATTTGCGGTACTACAGCTGATGATCTCCTTGATTTATAGCTTGACAATATGGCAAATCCTGTTTTTTCTTGGCAAACAACAGGAGGAACTTATGAAAGCTCTACTAATCTGTGTTACAGCAATGCTATTTTTGGGTGCATTGTGGGCAAATCCTATTACTCCCAGGGCTTTGTCTAGGGTTTGGTTCGACTCTGCCGGAGACTTCAACGTCAGTTTTGGCTATGATGCCGGATCATACTATCTGGAGTATCTTCCATCAATGGCATTTAGCACTACCGCTGGGACTTTTAATTGGCCTGCCGGTTTCGTTTTCCCCGTATCCTTGCCTTGGGCAGTCAATTTGTCCCAAACTCTCCCCGGCTTCACCATCAATCGCACCGAAGATAGATTTTCCGTCACTGACAGCCTTCTATATGGAGGAACATGGCATGAAGCACTATCTTGGGGACCTCAGAATGACCTCAGTATTGATTTACATCCACTCACTGAAGGTCAATCTGCTGCTCAGGTTTTCGTTCAGGGCATGGATACTACAATAGCCGTGTGGGCCAAGGATATTGGAGTATCACCCTATTCAAACCCCAGCCATCTTTATACGCTGAATGTTCACGCTGATGCCGCTGGCAACCCCGCACCGGAAGTGCCAATCAGATACAGCTTTTCGTCCTATCTGAGTACTTATTTTTTCCCATATTATTCCGATCTTAACGGCAATTGGAGCACCAGTATATATGCGGCACGAACGCGTTTGATGATACACGATCCTATCACCCAGCTTGCTGTAGTGGATACTATCCTCTTCCCGGAACCGGATGAGGTAATCCAGATCAATGCCGAGGTAAGCAGCGTGGGAATCGACGACCCTTTCCTGGTCGCTACTCCCGGGATTTTGATGATGTATCCCTCTGTCTTAAACAGCAGTTCCGATAATACGCTAAAGCTCAGTTACGACGGCGCAAGTTCCCTTTCCACAGGGGCAGAGATACATCTCTATGATCTGCGAGGCAGAAAGCTACTCACGGCATCCTTTCCGGCAAAGGGCAAGATGGAATGGAACTTACCGTACTTGGCAAATGGCATCTATTTCATCTCGTTGACTGATACCGGCAAGCGTATTAGCCGCCAGAGACTGACAGTTATCCGTTGAAAGCACTATTTCTAATCTTCCTGTTACCACTGGCACTGTTCGCACAAGCTCAGTTCAGCTTTGAAGGCGAAGTTTTGCAGTTTTCTCTTACAAGAGGTTCTGCCACTGCTGATACGCTGCTGTGGTCTGTGACCGGGGATTATTACTTTAGCAATATGCATGAAGCACCATTGAGCCGGGTGATCTGGTTTCCAGTGCCATCCGATGCCACTATGGACAAAGCAGAAATATTGGAACTCTGTTTGATCGAGCCCTCAGACAGCATGTGGGTAGAACTGGTAAATCACACGGATCAGGGTTTCAGCTTTCGGTTGGATTTACCTCCTGCCAGCTTTGCAAAACTACGACTCCACTACACCCAGAAGATCAGTGGCAAAGAAGCCCGTTACGTGCTGCTGACTGCCAATTCCTGGGGGCGATCCTTACCCACCTCGGAGATCACTCTGGATCTGGACAGCACTATCGAGCCGGTATATCTCTCCTATGCACACGATGCCGTCCGCAAAAATGACAAGCCATATAGCTATTTCTGGAGTTTCACCGACTTTGTCCCCGACGAGGACTTTGTAATCCGCTTCAAATAAATAGGGACGCAGAATAGCCCTACCACTCGCTAATAGTTTCCTTCATTTCGCCCGGAGCAATATAGCGGGTTTGACGGAGTTCCAGTTCATACAGGCAGTAATCCGGATCTGTGGAATCTGCCCAGAATTGATAGATAAATTCTGCCCAATCTGCTATTTCTTTGCGTATGGATTGATCCGTCACCCGCTTCATCTCTCCGCTGCCACGCAGATATCCGCTATTGGCTTCAGTAGTAATATTTAGGCAGAATTCGGCACGGGGATTGGTGGCAAGCTGAGTGCTCTTGCTGTCTGTGCTGCCGGTGGCAAAATAGAAACGCTGGTCCTTCACGATCAAGGTCATAGGCCGCAGGCGGGGCTGATCCCTTTCACAGGTTGCCAGAGTGACCGGCTGGATTTTGCGTAGCAATGCTAATATTGTCTCTTTCATGGGTGTCCCTCTTTTTGCTTTTTTGCACAGGATCATTTGTTGCTGCCACTGTCAAGAGGATTTGCCACGATCCTTTTCAAAGTGATTCGCTTTGTAATTCCGCCTCCGTCCCGTAAATTTGAGAATCCTTGCAATATATCAACCGCAGTGGAATAAAATCCTTGACACAGACATGAAATTACATAAACTTTCAAAATATTGCACTAACCTGATGTAAAGAGAATCGGTGCTTTACCAATGAGGAGCTATTATGCAACGGATTATGATGTTTGTGGTTTTGATATGCGGGGTTGTCTCTGGCCTGAATGCCGCAAAAAGTGATTACTATGATATGACTTGGAAGGAAATTGCCCAGCTGGAGCAGCAAGGGTTACCCAAATCCATGGCTGTGAAAGTAGATTCCCTCTATCAGAAGGCAGTTCAGGACAACAGAATCGACCAGCAAATCAAAGCCTTAATCTATCAACTGAAAATCCAGCAATCCGTCGAGGAGTTTTCTGCACAGAAAGCCATTGTGAAAGTAAAACAACAGCTGGAAACGGCATCTGGTCCCACTGCGGCCATCATGCACAGCATGTTGGCGCAACTCTACTGGAGCTATTATCAAAACAACCGGTGGCGCTATAGTCAACGCGGTGAGACGGTTGGCTTCACTATGGAAGACATTGCCACCTGGGATTTGAAAACCATCTCCAAAGAAACTATCCGCGAATATCAGCTATCCTTGCAGAACCCAACCGAGCTACAGCAATATGCAATCACTGATTTCGATGCAATTCTAAACCAAAGTAGAAACTTCGGGAACCTGCTACGTCCGACCTTATACGATTTTCTGGCACATCGCGCTTTGGATTTTTATATCAATGACGAATCCGGGCTTACCATGCCGGCAGAAGAATTTAGCCTCACGGACAGCAAGTATTTCCAGCCCGCCGGGAGCTTTGCCCAGATGACGATTACTTCACCAGACTCGTTATCTTTGAAGTATCGAGCGCTCCTGCTCTATCAGGATGTCATCCGCTTTCATCTAGCGGACAAAGACCCCCAAGCCCTGGTAGAGGTAAATCTGGAGCGGCTGGATTTTGTATATGCCAATTGTGCTTTACCCACTCCGGAGCAATACTATGAAGCTGCCCTCCGTTTGGTGCAATCCACCTATCAAGCCTCTGATGCTTCCGCCTTTGCATCATTCAAACTGGCATCGTTGTACAACGCCTTGGGCAATAAATACAATCCCGAAATATCGGAGGCTTACCGCTGGTATTATAGAGATGCCATCGAGATTTGCAGGCAGGCTATAGATCGCTATCCCAATAGCTTTGGCGGACAGTCCTGTAGTGCGCTGATGCAAAGCATCAAAACTCCACAGCTAAACCTCACAGCAGAGCAATATGTAATACCCAAAACCCCTGTAAAAGTACAGATCAGCGTCAAAAACTTATCCGGCGTGAAGCTGCTTATCTATCGAATTCCTCTGCAATCCATTCGGGATAATGATAATAACAACGATGATTATAGATGGAGTGAACACAATAATGAGCAGCTGAAGGCACAGATGAAAAAAGCCCCACTGGGGAGTGTGACCTACGACATCAGCAATGAGGGTGACTACCGAATACATTCATACGAAGTCCCAGTGCAAGCCTTGCCCACCGGGAAATACATTGTCATAGCTTCCAATATTGCCGATCCGGAGTTCGCAAAGGATACTATTTTGGGCTATGGTATCATCTATAGCACCAATATCTCATATGTGAAAAGCAAGAATGAAGAGCATAACATCATGATAATGTCCAGAGATAGCGGCTCACCACTCGCTGGTGCAGAAGTGAAATTATACACTTATAATTACGGAATCAACAAAGCCATATATACGCTTGCATGGACCGGTTCCAGTAATTCGGAAGGCATGGTGATTCTTCCCCAGAGCAGAAATTACTCTCGCCAACGGATTTCAATCCAAAGCGCCAAAGATTCACTCTACATATTTGATTACTATGCAAGAAATTACAATTTCACTGCCAATAAAAGAAATAATAACATCCTCTTTACCGACCGTGCTATCTACCGTCCGGGCCAGACCGTATATCTCAAAGGTATCGTGTATCAGACAGATGGAGAGAAATACTATAAGCTCTTAACTAATCATACAGTTTTTTTGAACTTACGCGATGTAAATAACCAAGAAATCCATAAACAAACTGTGGTTACCAATGAATATGGAACGTTTAATTGCAGTTTCACCTTACCTAAAGACGTATTAACGGGTGAGATGAATATCCGTTCCTCATATGGCTCTGTCAGATTTAGCGTTGAGGAATACAAGCGACCGCGCTTTGAAGTAGTGATTGAAAGACCGAAAGCAAGCTACAAGCTGAATCAGGTTGTAACCGTGAAAGCAACCGCAACATCCTATGCCGGCTTCCCCATCGATAATGCCAATGTCAAGTACCGGATCATACGTCAGCCCAAGTACCCTTATTGGTTCTGGTGGTGGGGTCCGAGCCCGGAAAACCCCGCAAAAGAGATTGCCCATGGTACCGCCCAGACGGATGCAAAGGGAGAATTTGATCTCACTTTTCTGGCGAGTGGCGATGAAATGGTGATGTCTGCCTATAGCCCATATTTTGTGTTTACGATTACTGCGGATGTGAGCGATATCAGTGGTGAAACCCGTAGTGGAACCATCAGTATCAGTATTGGTGAAAAGGAACTATTGCTCAATCCAGATATGACAGAATACGTCGATGTGCATGACAAACGGCTACAAATCCCGATTTATAGCACCAATCTGAATGGTGAACCAATTGCCATAAATGGTGATTTCCGGATATCGCGTTTACAAGCACCCGACCATATCCAAAAATCCCGACTGTGGAGTGCTCCGGATCGGAATTATCTGGAGCGGGATGAATTTCTGAAGCTATTTCCTCATGATATCTATAGCTCCGAGGATAGGATCACCCAGTGGAAAACACTGGAGACTGTTTTGTCCGGCAATTTCAGCACTCCCGAGGACAAAGAATTGGTGATCAATAGCATAGATAAGTGGACACCAGGGATGTATATATTGGAAGTCTCTGCCAGCTACAAACAACAGCTAATCAAATCCACCCGCTATTTCCGGGTCTATAACTCTGTGGCGAAGGAACTACCCTATCTCATGGCAGATTGGTTTGTGCCTATCAAGGTGAGCTGTGAACCTGGTGAAAATGCCGAGATTTTGCTGGGAAGCAGCTATGGCAATACTTCTGTGCTTTATGAAATAGAAAAAGAGCATAAGATAGTTTATAGTAAACGCATAGTCCTGAATAATGAACAACGCCTCTTTACAATTCCCGTCACCGAAAACGATCGGGGCGGGTTTTACGTACATTTTAGCTATGTAAAAGATGGCAGACTCTATACTCATGACCAGTTTATCAATGTTCCATGGACCAATAAAGAGCTTGAGTTTGAATACATGACCTTCCGGGACAAGCTACTGCCGGGGCAAAATGAGGAGTGGCGCATTAAGATCAAAGATCATACGGGTGGCAAAGTTACCGCAGAAGTACTGGCCTCCATGTATGATGCTTCGCTGGATTCCTTCCGCTCCAATGACTGGGTGTGGAATGTCTATAACAACATTTCCATGACCAAAGGCTGGGACAATCCCGGTCTTTCGGCACCTGTTAGCTTCAGAATGGACTACTATGGTAAATACCCAGTATATCCAAACAAGAGTTTTAGCTCTATGAACTGGTTTGGGTATGCCATCAATGATTATCGTTATCAAGCTCGTCCGGGTGTAGATCTTCGAGAAAAGGGGACTACTTTATACCAAAAATCAGCAGGAAGCTCGCGGGAAGTAGAGACGGAGAGTCTTTCTGATAAAGGGGTTTCCGATGCTTTAGATGTTGTAGCCATGGCTGAAGCTGGTGTATCTGGTTCAGCAAATGTGGAAACACCGCCGGAAGACCTTTCCGGAGTGCAGGCACGGAGTAATTTTGCCGAGACCGCATTCTTCTATCCCGAATTGCGTACGGACGAGCAGGGAGAAGTAAGTATTGTATTCACCGTTCCGGAAGCACTCACCCGCTGGAATTTCCGCGCTCTGGCCGTTACCAAAGACTTGCAGATAGGGCAGACTCAAAACAAAACCGTGACCCAAAAACCGCTGATGGTGCTTCCCAATGCACCGCGGTTCTTCCGGGAAGGAGATAAAATCTTCTTTAGTACCAAGATTTCGTCTTTGGATGAAAGCGACCAATCTGGCAAGTGCCAGCTCTTTCTCTTTGATGCCATCACAATGACTCCTGTGGACAAGGAATTTGGGCTCACAAATGCACAGCAGTCCTTCTTTGTAAAAAAAGGCGAGAGCACCGTGATCACCTGGGAACTCAGTATCCCCTTCGGGATCAATGCGGTCACCTATCGAGTGGTCGCCCGGGCAGGAGATTTCTCCGATGGCGAAGAAAATACGCTGCCTATCCTCAGCAACCGGATGCTGGTGACCGAAAGCCTCCCCTTGCCGGTCAAGGGTAATTCCACCAAGTCCTTTGTCTTCCGAAAACTGCGGGATAGCGGCAACTCTACCACGCTGCGAAATCATAAACTGACACTGGAATATACTTCCAACCCCGCCTGGTATGCGGTACAGGCTTTGCCATACATGATGGAGTATCCCTACGACTGCAACGAACAAACCTTTAGCCGATTTTATGCCAATAGCTTGGCGATGCACATTGCCAATTCCAATCCCCGTATCAAGCGCGTATTTGAATCCTGGCGCGATACTCCATCTTCCACTGCCCTACTCTCCAATCTGGAAAAGAATCAGGAATTGAAAAGCGTCCTGCTCCAAGAAACTCCCTGGGTCTTGGATGCCAAAAACGAAGCCCAAAACAAACAGCGGATTGGACTACTCTTTGACCTCAATAACATGGCAGAGCAATTTGATAAGAGTTTGCACAAACTGCAAAAGAATCAATACTCCAACGGTGCCTGGCCGTGGTTTGCAGGGATGAAAGAATCCTGGTGGGTTACGCAGTACATAGTGTCTGGCTTTGGCCATCTGGATCATCTGGGTGTGAAGGAGATCAGGAAAGATGCCCGCGTCTGGAAAATGGTGACCAATGCCATAGGCTATATCGATCGCCAAATCTTGCTAGACTATGAAAATATCAAAAAGTACGGACATCTGGATACGGATAACTTGGGTTATATGGAAATGCACTATCTCTATACCCGGTCTTTCTTCACGGATATCTCCATCCCAGCGGATGTGAAGGTAGCGGTGGATTACTTCAAAAACCAGACTGGCAAATACTGGCTCAATAAGAGTCTCTACGGGCAGGGCATGATAGCCCTTTCCCAGCACCGCACCGGAGATAAGACTGTCCCCCGTACTATCATAGCTTCCCTCAAAGAACGCGCTCTGCATGATGAAGAATTGGGGATGTGGTGGAAAAACGAAAGTGGCTGGTATTGGTATCAAGCCCCGATCGAGACTCAATCTTTGTTGATCGAGGCGTTTAACGATGTAGCAGGGGATATCACCTCCATCGACGAGATGCGTACCTGGCTCCTGAAACAGAAACAGACCACCAATTGGAAAACTACCAAAGCCACGGCGGAAGCCTGCTATGCGCTGTTGCTTTCGGGAATGGAATGGCTGAATACAGAGCAATTGGCACAAATCACCATTGGCGGCAACAAACTGGATCCCATGAAGCTGGAAGGCACCAAAGTGGAAGCCGGAACAGGATACTTCAAGACTTCCTGGTCAGGCAGTGATATCAAGAGCAACATGGCAAATGTGAGCGTTACCAATCCCAATCGGGTATCCAGCTGGGGTGCGTTGTACTGGCAATATTTTGAAGATTTGGATAAAATCACGGCTGCTGAAACACCGCTCAAACTAAACAAGAAGCTCTTTATCGAGCGCATCACCGATACCGGAAAGGTACTGGATCCCGTGAGTGACAAGTCTCAGCTGGCGATTGGTGATCTTGTGATTGTGAGAATAGAATTACGTTCTGATCGTGAAATGGAATACATTCACATGAAAGACATGCGCAGTGCCGGATTTGAGCCCATCAACGTCCTTTCCCGATACAAGTGGCAGGATGGCCTCGGCTATTATGAAGCTACCGGAGACGCTGCGACAAACTTCTTTATCGAGTATCTGCCCAAAGGTACCTTTGTCTTTGAGTACCCCTTACGGGTGACCAACAAGGGGGATTTCTCCAATGGCATTACCACGATTCAGTGCATGTATGCACCGGAGTTTACTGCCCATTCCGAGGGGATCAGAGTGAAAGTGAAATGAGCCGTTACGTGTTCTGTAATAGAGTTTCAAAATAGATCTTTTGCAACATGAGACCACTGGATAACTGGATTGTAGGGCGAAGCCCTGCCCCAAAGAGGGGTGGTGGGCGGGAATAGATTATAAACTTGATAGTTTTCGAGGCTTTTATCTACCAATCTGATAGATTGTGACTTATGGGCAACGCTCATAACATGATTGTTCAATTGCCCCTGCTTGATTCCGAGGTGATCCCCTCGTGAACCCCGGGTGATTCCCACGTGGGACGAGGGATGCACCAGGGAAGTGCCTGTCCAGTAGCTGGCATTCATGTTACCAAGCAGTAAATTCCTTGTCAAAAATTAGGGATCCCGATATATGGATAAAGAGGTAAATCTTATGGATACAAAGATCAGACTGGGAATCAGTTCCTGCCTTTTGGGAAACAAAGTCCGCTATGACGGACAGCATAAATACGACAGTTGGTTAGTCGAAGAATTGGGTCCCTATATGGACTATGTGCCGGTGTGTCCGGAAGTGGAATGCGGGTTGCCGGTTCCCCGTGAAGCCATGCGCCTGGTGGGAGAATCCGCAAATCCCCAATTGTTGACCACCAATACCGGAAAGGATATTACGGAGCAGATGCAATCCTATTGCCGCGCCAGAGTCAAACAATTGGCTGCCGATCACCTTTGCGGCTATGTCTTCAAAAGCAATTCACCCAGCAGCGGTATGGAACGCGTCAAAGTATATCCTCACAAAGGTGGAGTGGCTTCCAAAACCGGAGTAGGGATGTTTGCCCGGGAATTCATGAACGCCTTTCCCCTCCTACCTGTAGAGGAAGAAGGACGGCTCCACGATCCCGATCTGCGCGAGAACTTTATCGAGCGCATCTTTGTGGTGCACCGCTGGCACGAGCTAATGAGCTCCAAGCCCAAACCCGGAGATTTGGTCAATTTTCATACCCGCCACAAACTCCTGATCATGGCGCATAGCACCGTAGATTATCGCAAAATGGGCAAAGTGGTCGCCGAAATCACCAAGTATCCCACCGCAGAGTTTTCCCTGCTCTATTTTGCCATGCTGATGGAAGCTCTGAGGAAACCCGCCACGCGCAGTAAACATCAGAACGTGATGCTGCATATCCTGGGCTATTTCAAAAAGGAACTGAGCACTTCTGAAAAAGAGGAATTGATCTCTATCATCGATCAATACAAACAAAATCTTTATCCTCTGATCGTCCCCATCACCCTGCTCAATCACTATGTCCGCAAATACGACAAACCCTACCTGGCAGAACAGTTTTATCTCCATCCCCATCCTGCCGAATTGAAGCTGCGGAATCATAGCTAAAGCATGACTTTTAGAGAACATGCACAATCTCCCTTTTGGTTGGGTACCGGCAGAATGCTGCTTTCGGCACTGTTGTTTTCCCTGATGTCGCTCTTAGTCAAGCTGGATAATAGTGCCTCCAGCTACTTGGTAACTTTTGTCCGTTTTCTGACGGGACTGATCATCCTGGCCTCGATGTCACGCTTGCGCATGATTGCAATCAAACCCGTGAACTTGCCTTGGTTAGCGATTCGGGGATTCTTTGGCACCATTGCCGTATGCCTGCTTTACGTAGGTATATCCAAGATCGGATTGGGCAAAGGTACCATGCTGAACTACACCTATCCTGTATTTGCAGCAGCTCTTTCGCCATTGATAGTGCGCGAAAAAAACAGCCTCAGCGTCTGGATCACCCTGCTGGTTGCCTTGGGTGGCTGCTATATGATCCTCAATCCCTCAGGAGCATTCCAAATCAAAGGGATCGAACTTCTGGTGCTGTGCGGTGCACTCTGTGCCGGGGTGGCAGTCAATTCTATTCGCAGACTCAGTAAGACAGACAATTCATACACTATATATGCCGCCTTTTGCTTGGTTGGAACCCTGATCATGGCAGGTCCTGCCTTGAGTGGGAGACTGGACTTCAGCCCTGCTACCTGGTTCATCTTGATCTGTATCGGGGTGCTTGCCACGGCTGCTCAGCTCTTGATGACCACGGCATACCGGCATGTGCGGGTGGCAGAGGGTAGTATTATCGCCTTTTTGGTACCGGTGCTCAATGCGATCCTCGGCGCTATGTTTTTCCGCGAAAAGATCGGCTTTTGGAATATCGTGGGAGCTGTCATCGTGATCAGTTGTTGCACCTATGCCAGCTGGAAAAAGCAGCAGGAGATAAGTGTAGCCTAAACTTGCGGTTGCGGACACAAAAATAGGATCTGCGGTACACAGTAACGTAGGATTCCAATCCTACGAAGAAAAAGAAACGGAGCTTCGGAAAGCTCCGGTACGAGATTTGCAATCCGGAGGATCGGCATCCTCAGGACGGGTCTAACTCCCTCTCCCGTTCTGGGAGAGGGGCAGGGGTGAGGGTGAGATAACTCCAAGAGCCAATACTATTTATGTAGTGTCGCCCCTACGACATAACTCCGTAAAATCCGTTTCATCCGTGTGACTATTTTTCTTCCCCTCTCCCCAACCCTCTCCCACAAGGGGCGAGGGAGAATGAAACCTGA
>PHBQ01000123.1 GCA_002841975.1 Candidatus Cloacimonetes bacterium HGW-Cloacimonetes-1 | reverse complement strand
CTCAGATTATGCCGGTCAAACTATTAAATTACGCTGGTATATGAAATCTGATTCTGACACTCCTGTCGGAACAGGTATCATGATTGACGATGTTATGATTTATAACGATATCGTGATCGCTGCACCAAACAATCTGACCGCTTCCGTAACCGGCGATGACGTCACATTGAATTGGGATGCCCCCGGTGATGTACCACCCCCAGTTGGATTTAACGATGGGTTTGAAGACTATACTAATTTTGCAGCTACCTTCACTCCTTGGACAACTATAGACGTTGACCAAGCTGTCACCTATGGAATTACCAACGTGACTTTCCCCGGCTCAGGTACTGCACTTGGTTACATCGTGTTCAACCCTAGCGCAACTACCCCTGCTATCACATCAGCTGTTGCACATGGTGGAGCTAAAATGGCTGCCAGCTTTGCTGCAACTACTCCTCCTAACAACGATTGGTTGATCTCACCTGCCCAGCAGATCACAGATCCTGCCACTATCGTTGCTTTCTTTGCAAAATCAATGACTGCTGATTATGGTCTTGAAAGATTTAAAGTTGGAGTATCCACAACCGGTACTGCTCCTGCAAACTTCACTATCATCAGTGGTGCAAACTATGTCGAAGCTCCTGTTGCCTGGACCCAGTTCACATATTCTCTGGCAGCATACGCTGGCCAAACCGTGTACATTGGTATTCAGTGCATTTCAAATGATGCCTTTATATTATTCGTAGATGATTTTGCAGTCGGCGTGCCAGCTGCAGTACGTGAAGTAAACCGTGATGTAACAGGTTACAAGATTTACAGAGATCAGCTGATGCTGGACGAAGTAAGTGCTTCTACTCTCAACTATACAGATATGAACGTAGAAGGTGGATTACATAACTATTATGTAACTGCTATGTACGGCGTAAACGAATCTCTGGCTTCTAACGATGTTACAGTGTTTGTGATTCCATCTACTTATGTGGAATCTACACATGATGACGGCACTGCAGAACAAGGATTTAATGTTGGCGCAACCAAGCTCATGGCTGTTAAATTCAATTACTCTCCCGGCGTTGCTATCAAATATGCAAAAGTCTATGTCCATACAGTTAATACTGCCGGACTGATTGTGCGTATTTACAACAATGATGGCGAAAATGGTATGCCAGGTTCACAATCTGTATCACAGGTTCAATATCCTGTCACATCGATCGTCCAGGGTTGGAACTATATTCCTTTCCCAGACAGCCCAGTAATTGCAAATGGTCAATTCTACATTGCTATCATGGAAACAGCTAATGCATGCCAGATCGGTCTTGATACCAGTAGCAATGGCTATAGCTACAAAAAGATAACTACTGCATGGGAACCTATCACTACAGGTAACGTAATGTTCCATGCCATCTGCGAAGGTGGAACTGCTAATGAAGATACCAGCGCTCCTGTTATCAAGTTTGCCACAAACAACTATCCCAATCCTTTCAATCCTGAAACTACTATTAGCTTCAGTGTTCCGAAAGCAGGGATGACCTCTGTGAAGGTTTTCAACCTCAAGGGTCAAGTTGTCCGCACTCTTGTAAACAATGATGTAGCCGCCGGAACTCATAGCATCGTTTGGAATGGAATTGACAGTAATGGCAAATCCGTAGCCAGTGGTGTATATTTCTACAGAGTTACAAACAACAATCAGTCTATTACAAAGAAGATGCTTCTTAGCAAATAAACTGATCTAAATACTATACCAATGCCCGAAGCCACGATGGTTTCGGGCTTTTTTTATTGACGAATAACGTCTCTGCCTATTCTGGAGTCAAACATATTTCACATCATCAAATAGACTGGAGAATGACTAATGAAGAGATTTATTGAGACATTGATCTTGGTTTGCATGCTAAGCTGCTATGGCTTGTATGCTCAAAAACCTGACCCCAAAGCTATTGTGGGAACAATCCAAGACAAAAGCTATACCTATGAAGAGTATAGCAAGATTCTGGAAAACTACTTCAACTATTGGAAAAGTACTTCACAGCGTAAACTCGGCACTGAAGATGCTGCAAAGCTAAACGACCAATGCTGGGAAGAGCTGATCGGAAGATATGTTTATGACGCTGAAATATCCTCCAGAAAACTCGTGATCTCCAATTCCGAGCTGGACAGAGAGATCCGTAAAAACCCTCCTGCCGGAGTCAAAACCATCGACGCCCTCATGACAAATAACAAGTTTGACAAAGCTAAGTATATCGAGGCTTTGGATGGTAATCCCGAATTCAAAAAGAACGTTATGGACTTCACTCGTGAAACTTATAAATATTCCAAACTCTTTGAAGTAATCAAAGCCGGCGTCAACGTAGATGCGGATAGTGTAAAAAATGTTTGGCTTAAAGACCATGACAGCGCCGAAGCCAAGATAATCTACTTTGATCCCAAGAAACTGCTGAACATCAGCGCTACAGACGCTGAAGCCCTGGAGTTTTACAATCAGAACAAAGACTCATACCGCAAGGATGATGGCAGAACCTACAACTATCTGCATTTCTCCAAGACACCCGGTGCAGCAGACTCCTTAACCGTGAAAACCATGGTAGATTCTCTCTATCAATACTTGCTGGGTGGTGGAGACTTTGCAGAAGCAGCAAGAACCTATTCCAAGGATCCCGGATCCGCACCCAATGGAGGTGATTTGGGCTTTTTCAAAAGAGGTGCTATGGTTCCTGAGTTTGAAAATGCTTCGTTTTCTACTCCTGTGATGGGAATAGCTCCCCCTGTTATAAGCCGCTTTGGCTGGCATATCATACAGGTATTGGATAAAAGGACTGATTCTAGTGGTGCCGAAGAAGTCCAAGCCCGCCACATTTTGATTAAGGTGGATGTCAGTGAAGACCGTCAAAAAGCAATTAAAAACGAAACTGCTCTTTTGTATCGAACTGCGGAAATCACAGGGCTTATCCCTGCTGCTGCAAAATACGATATGACAGTGCAGAAAAGCGAACCATTTCAAATGAAAGACAGATATATCAAGGGGATCGGTGGTGATGCTAATCTGATTTCATTTGCGTTCAACAATCCCAAAGAAACCCTTGCCAAGCTTTACACTGCTCCTAATGGCGACATCTATATCTGTGAGATTGCCGACAGCTTAAACGTGTTTTATACGCCCTTCGAATCCGAAAAGGCAGCCCTGCTCAAAAGAACTACTAACCAAAAACGTGTAACTGCTATGACCAAAATCGCAGAAGATTTCGTGATCAACAATCAACCTGCAGATTACTTGAAAGCTGCTGCATCAGATAGTCTCATAGTGATTGATGTACCGGACCTCAAAATAGATACGTCGGTCTCCCCCATTGGCAAAATTGAAACTTTGAATCGTGCAATTCTGGATCTCAACACTGGGCAGAACACCGGACTCATAGTAA